>JAFLSM010000039.1 GCA_022510955.1 Ruminococcus sp.
ACAGTGCAAAATATGACGGAAAGATATCTACTATTTTATTGAAGATTAGTATTAAGTATAGTTTATTACTTTTTTGACCATTTGTAAAGTTTTTTCATTATAAACTTTATGTAGACAAACAGCTTAAAATTTATTAGAATAAATGAATAATACTATTATATTGAATATTAGTATAAAGGAGTTTTATAATGATTATTCTTGCATCAGGCTCACCACGAAGAAAAGAGCTTTTATCTCTTATTACAGAGGATTTTACAATTATCCCTGCCGATATTGACGAAACAATAAATGAGGGAATTGAACTGTTTAAGCAACCTCAGTATCTTGCCGAGAAAAAAGCAAGATTTGTATTTGAAAACGGTCATCAAAATGACATTGTGATTGGCAGTGACACAGGTGTTTTTGTGGACGGTAAAATGATTGGCAAACCGAGCAGTACAGAAAACGCAAAACAAATGCTTGAAGAACTTTCGGGGAAAAAGCATATTGTTGTGACAGGATGTTCAATTATATCAAAAAACAAATGTGTAAGTTTTTCCGAAAAAACAACTGTTGAATTTTATAAACTAAATGATGACGAAATTGACGAGTACATCGCAACAAATGAACCAATGGACAAAGCAGGAGCGTATGGCATACAAGGCAAGGGTGCAACGCTTGTAAAAAGAATTGAGGGTGATTACTACAATGTTGTAGGTCTGCCTGTCGGTACGCTCAAACGCAAACTTAAAGAGATTTCATTAATTTCTGATTAAAGGCTTAAATAGATGTTAGCATTAATTCATCCCTGCTCTTTCTGCATTTTAAGCCAATTTTTTAATCCGTACAAATCATTTATAAAGAATACGGCAAAGCACACAATCATCGGCACACAGGAGGCGTCATCTATCGACGCTATAATCCACAGCACAATGAGTACGATATCGTTTAGTGCATAAGCCGCTGCATAAAGCGGACTTCTTAACACTGTAAGCATTGAGGCAAGAAAACTTGTAGTTACAGAAATTGTACTTAAAATCAAGCTTGCCGTTCCACACCACTTTAAAATAAAATAGAACAGTACTGTTACGACAGCTGTGGCAATCAGCAAAACGGTCATTGTCTTAGCAGTTACCTTGCTTATCTTGACCTCGCTTGAGCTGTATGGATTTTTAAGCCAGGTGATTACCGAAACAGCCGATACAGGAGCTGACATTCCGACATATGTAAAAATCTCACCATAGTACTGCTGTGTAAAAGATATAACCCCATAAATAAGACTGAAAACAATCAAAATTACAGGACCAATAACATTACCCTTTGCAGTAAAAATCAGAGCTGTTACACCGAGGGCAGATGCTATAAGCGTTAAAATTTCATATTTGCCTGCTAATATGTACGAGACTGTAATTACTGCAACAGAACCAACCCACAGCACCCATTCAAAGGGTGTCAGCCTTTTGAAAAAGTCTTTTATATTCATAATTTCTCCTCACAAAATCAATATGATATCATATCTAATCCAGGCAGACAGGGCTTATTTTTACACAACTTTTACTCTCGACTGTTATGATGAGCCATTTCCCAAAAAGCAAAAATGCATCCGCTGATATATCTTCAAAGACCTAACGATATACCTGCGAATGCTCCGCATACTACCCGGTGGCAGTTAATATTTAAATCTATAATAATATAGCATAATTGAATATAAAATGCAAGAGGATTAAATGTTTTTCTTGATTGCGTCAAGCGCTCCCTTTTCAATTCGGCTAACCTGAGCCTGTGAAATGCCGATTTCGGTTGCTACCTCCATCTGTGTTTTTCCTCTGAAAAAACGCAGTGATAAAATTTTCTTTTCTCGGTCAGACAAATTGCTGATTGCCTCTTTTATGGCAAATTCCTCAAGCCAGGTTGAGTCATCATTGTTGTCACCGATTTGATCCATAACATAAATTGTATCATTTCCGTCGGAAAATACAGGCTCATAAAGCGAAACCGGTTCGACAATCGCTTCAAGGGCAAGCACTACGGTTTCTTTTGGAACCTCCATAATTTTTGCAATTTCTTCAACCGATGGTTCTCGGTCATTTTGATTTATGAGTTGCTCTTTAATTTGCATTGCACGATATGCCGTATCACGCATTGAACGGGACACCCTCACAGAATTGTTGTCACGCAGATAACGGCGAATTTCTCCGATTATCATAGGCACACCATAGGTACTGAAACGCACATCAAGGCTGGGGTCAAAATTGTCGATTGCTTTAATCAGACCAATTACTCCTACCTGAAATAAATCATCAGGATTTTCTCCCCTGTTTGTAAAGCGTTGAATTACCGATAACACCAGGCGAAGATTACCGTTTATCATCTTATCTCTTGCAGCCTTGCGTTCTTTTTCACTGCCGTCCCTTATTGTCTTTAGCAGTTCTTGTTTTTCTTTTTCTTTGAGCAATTTTAGCTGTGATGTATTTATGCCGCAAATTTCAACTTTTCCGTACTGCACAAACTTACCCCCAAAAACTTCTTATAGAGTAAGTATTGTCCGCAGTGCAAAAATTATTCGGATGATTTCTATGTTTTGAATTGTTCAGCAAGTGTTATATAATATTAGCAATCAAATAACAATAATATACATATTTAACCTTAAATACGCATTGAATTATAGTACATTTTATGGTAAAATAAAATTAATTATAATATATTATGTTGTTATACTAATCGCCAACAGAAGATTAGTATCATTAAACGGAGATAATATGCCAAATTATAAAATTGCAGACCTATGTATTAAAATTAATCCTCTGTACGAAAGAACAAAGCAAAGACTTGCACCTTACCTTACAGATAGTGATGACATTGATTTTGAGATATCTGTTTCAGAGAACGAGATATATGAACGTATAAGTAAAAGCGAAATTCAGTATTCTAAAAGCGAGCACGAAAGTACTTTAATTCTGACAAAGCTTTGCCATAAGTTGCTCGAAAACTACAACGGTCTTTTCTTTCATTCATCAAGTCTTATGCTTGACGGAGAAGGTTATGTGTTTACTGCACCAAGCGGTACAGGAAAGTCAACGCATACTGCACTATGGAGAAAGCATTTTGGCGAAAGAATAACAATGATAAACGATGACAAACCTTTAATTCGCCAAAGCGGAGAAAACTTCTTTATTTACGGCACCCCATGGATGGGAAAATCTAATATAGGCAACAATGTGAAAGCTAAAGTAAAAGCGGTGTTTGTACTTAAAAGAGGTAAACAAAACAGCGTAAAAAGAGTTAGTATCAGTGAGGTCTTTAAAGAAATTTTAGAGGCAACTATTGTACCGAAAGAAAAAGCAATGATGTCAAACCTACTGTCGTTGCTTGACAAATTTTTTACAAAGGTTCCGATATATCTTTTGTACTGCGATATTTCTGATGAAGCAGTACTTACTGCATACAATGCAGCTAACACGCAAAATAGTCTTTAAAAAGGAAAATGATTATGAATTTACAAGAAGTAGTTTCAGTTGAAAATATGCGTAAAAGCGACGCAAAAACTATTGCAGATCATACAACCTCTGCCGAACTTATGCACAGAGCGGCACAAGGAATTTTTAACGCTGTAAAATTCACCGGAAAAGTTGCTATTGTATGCGGCAAGGGCAACAATGGCGGTGACGGATACGCACTTGCATGCATTTTGTGCAAAAACGGAATTACACCGACAATCGTGAGAGCAAGCGACGGATTTTCTAAGGACGGTTTATATTATTATCAAAGTGCAAAATCACTCGGTGCACTTGAAGAATCTTTGGATATCATCGGCAATTTTTCAGGATATGATATTGTTGTGGACTGTCTGCTCGGCACAGGATTTTCAGGAGAGGTTACGGGAAGCATTAAGGATGCAATCGAACAGATCAACGCATCAACAGCATATATTATCAGCGCTGATATTAACAGTGGAATAAACGGTGACACAGGCGTTGCCGACATTGCAGTAAACTCAGACCTTACAGTGTCTATCGGCGCATACAAAACAGGGTTGTTTCTGAATGATGCACCGTACTATATAGACGCAATGGTTAATGCAGACATCGGTATTGATTTAGTTTCCGAGGAATACAAGTTTATTGACTACTCTCTTATTCATATGTTTGAGGGATATAACTCGATTGTGATGACCACCGAAGAATTTTTTGATAAATACGGATACAATCCGCAAACCTGTAATATTGCACAGTGTATTTTGGATATCAGTATAACAAATCGTAAAACGGTTGTTGTAAAAACCGACCACTCGGCTGTGATTGCAGACCTTAAGTATGTTTACTTCTGTGCTGATTATGCAAAGTAGAATTGCCATTATAAACTTAGAACATATTTGAAAAATATATAAAACATCATAATATAAAAGCATTATTTTTCTATTTCTTTTATTATTATTCTTCTCTCGGCAAATTCCCAAAATAATTTATGGAGGGTTAAATTTATGAAGTATAAAAGAATACTAATTGAATGCAGTAAAAATTATGCAGCTAAAATTTTTCGCAATCCATTTGAAAATTCCGATTTTCAAAAATTCTCTTCGTTCAGATGGCACAAAGAATATGAAATGATCTATGTTGAAAAAGGTACATTGCAAATAAAAAAGCTTGATAAAACAATAACTGTAAATTCAGGTGAATTTTATCTTTTAAATGTAGAAGAAGTGCACGCTTACAGTTATATTTCCCCTGATATTGACTGTCTTTTATTGAATTTGCGTAAAAATGCATTAAATCCATATGTTGATAATAAAGATAACCTCGTACCCTTTGTTATTGAAAATAAAATTGCCTCAACGAATATTTTACAGTCACTTAAGGTTCTTTATAAACTGCCTGAGTTTGACCACTCCGTTGAAGTAATCAAGGTTAAAGCCATACTCAATAACATACTTTATTATCTTATTAAATACTGTATTGTACCTGAATTAAACTATGTTCGGGGATCATCATCTAACGATTTTGACTATGCAAAAAAGGCAATAGATTATATGTACTGTCATTACAGAAAAAATATATCTCTTAATGAAATTGCTAAACATGTGGGTCTGTCACCTTCGCATTTTTCAAAATATTTCAGAGATAAAACTACTGTAACATTCTCAAAATATCTCAGTCAAATAAGACTTGAAAAGGCACTTTTGGATATGTCCGTAAATGGTGTTTCGGTAAAAGAAGCGGCTGAGAACAATGGGTTTCCAAATGTAAATTCATTTATTGTTTCCTGCAAGAAAATCTGCAACAGAACTCCGCTTGAAACTCTTAACTTAATGCAGTCATAATACAAAAAGAAAATTAAAAAATTGAACATCGTTCTTTTAGATTTTAAGATCTCAATATAATACGAAAGGGTGCTTGTTATGCGAAATTTAATTCAGCGGTTTATGATATTTATGCAGGGCAGATACGGTACTGATACACTTAACAGATTTTTGTTTGTTCTTTTTATTGTGCTTTGGCTTGTCAATATTTTTGTATTCAACTTTGTTGCAAGAAACATTATCTGGCTTATTGAGCTTTTGATTATTGCACTTACATTGTTCCGCTCATTTTCAAGGAATATCTATAAACGAAGTGCAGAAAACAGAAAGTTTTTAAAATATTATAATCCTGTAAAAAGCTGGGTAAAGCTTAACATTCGCAAATTTAAAGACAGAAAGGATTACAGATATCTTAAATGTCCGATTTGCAAATCTCAACTTCGTGTAAAAAATAAAAAAGGCATCCACACTGTTCACTGTCCACGCTGCGGCAGTGAGTTTGATAAAAAGATATAAATTCACTGCAAATAGCACTTGATTTTTATACACATATTGGTTATACTAAAAATAAGTATTATATCAATAATTTATATATGAAAGGATTTGCGTTATGGCTGATAATAAAGAATTTTTAGAAGAAAACGGCGGTATGCTCATTACACTTACAGATGATGAAGGCAACGATGTTGACTTTGAATTTCTTGATGTTATTGAGTATGACCACGAGGAATACATTGTATTAATTGAAAATGACGAGGATGCTGACGAGGTTGTTATTCTCAAGATTAACTCTCTTGACGAAGAAACCGAGGAATATGTAAGCATTGATGACGAAGCACTGTTGCAGGCTGTTTTTGAAAAATTCAAAAGCCAATACACAGGTGACATAACTTTTGAATAAATTTTATAAACATAAAATAAATTAATTTTTAAAGGCTGTCGAAAAACTTTTCAAGTTTTTCGACAGCCCCTTTTGTTTTATGATTTTAAATTTTTTACTAATACTAATTGCCTATAGAAAAGTAAAATAGATTTTTAATTGCAATTAGTATTGCTTATTCACTCTTAGAACTCTCTGAACTTTCAGACTTTTTGTCATCGTCAGATTTATTTGAAACAGCATCTTCCTTGAACATAGCAACAAGTGTTTCGTTGTCGGCTGTACCTGTTTCTTTAATTTCGCTGTTCTTCTGGAATGCTTTAACTGCTGCTTTTGTAACATCACCATAATAGCCTGTTACATTTTCATTATCGTCAATATATCCAAGGTCAAATAAACGCTTCTGCATTGCAAGAACATTATCGTTATCCTGCTCGTATTCAAGCTTTAAATCTTTAAGATTAATCTTATAATCCTCTGCAAGTGACTTTGCCTCTGTCTGTGTCGACTCTGTTGCGCCATTTTCATCTGACGAAGAGACATCCTGTTTTGCAAGTGAAGGATACATAAATCCTATCATTTTTTCAAGAGTTTCAAGTGCAGTATTACCCTGACGGTGCATTTCCTCACTTGTAACCATTAATGTCTTCTTGTCCTTGACAGCCTTTAAAGATTTCAAAGTATCATTTTCCTTGATAATCTTAAGAGTTTCCTCGCTGTCATAGAACACATAGTCGGGATTTGCAACCTTGAGGTTACTGAACTCAACCATAGTTTCAGTCTCATTAACAGCAACATTTACTGAGCCTGTATAACTCAAAAGCATATCGCCGTATGTACCGCTGGTCATCATCTTAAGTTGTCCATCCTCTGAGTAAAGATAGCATACCTCGTAAGGAATATCCGACTCTCTCGCCTCTTCTGCCATAATCTTCTGCTTATCCATCTCTGCAAGAAGCTCGTCATAAGCACTCTCCGCTTTCAATGTACCTGACTCTGCACCGCCGAGAATTTTACCGAGTGTTATGTAGTTTGTATGGAGCTGTGTTTGGGTAATTGCCTCTGAAAGTGTAATTACCTTGATGCCCTTTTCCTCAATTAACTCTTTATTTTCCTTGCTCATATCCTCTGTTGCAAAAACAACATCTGTATTACCCTCAACGATTGCATTAATATCGGGCTGTGTTGCACTGCCAAAGCTCGGAACAATACTTAACCACTCTTGATTTACTTCGTCACTTCTGCCAATCATATTCACATCGTAACCGATGTATGAAATAATATCAGCCGCATTTGGGTCAAGCACAACAACTTTGCTTGGCTTTTCTTTAATTTCAAAATTTGCAACTGCAACAGGGTAGTCACTGTCTCCGCAACCGGAAAACAGTGCTGCTGATGAAACAGCAAGTACACCCACAAGAAATAGGGAAATAATCTTCTTTTTCATAAAATTCCTCCGAATTTATACTAAATACAAATTAAAAGTGAGATAAGATTTCAGAGCAGATTTTGTGTCAGACGAGTGCCATACCGCAGAAAGGCTGACGCCTTTCGAGGACAGGGCACGATGTATGATGCAAAATTTGCCTGAAAGATATCCATTTTTAATTGGTGTTTAGTATTACTTTATTAACATAAAAGTGATTCTACATACTGCTTTGCGCATCTTGGTGAACGACCGCCCTTAATTAAAGCAAAGCGTTCTGCGCCAAGAGTCAACTCTTCCTCAGACATATTAATGTTTCTGTCCTCTGCAAGCTTACATACAATCTTAACAAATTCCTTCTTAGAAGGAGATGAGTAGCACACCTTAAGTCCAAATCGGTCTGAAAGTGACAAGCTTTCCTGCATATTATCACGAGTATTTACATCATCATCCCATGAACGATCCGAAAGACTTTCTTTTACAAGATGACGACGATTAGAAGTAGCATAAATCAAAGCATTTTTCGGACGCGCGGCAAGTCCGCCTTCAAGAACCGCCTTCAAAGTTGTATAGCTTTGATCCTGCTTTTGAAATGAAAGATCATCAATGAAAATAATAAATTTCATTGGAAGTGTGGCTATTTTATCTACAAGCAAAGGAAAATCAACAAGTCTTTCCTTTGGAATTTCAACAATTCTAAGTCCGTCCTTGCGGAACTTATTAGCTATCGCCTTGACTGTTGAGCTTTTGCCTGTACCCATATCACCGTATAGCAAGCAGTTATTACAGCTTTTGCCCTCAATAAATGACTTGGTATTCTGAACAACCTCATCTCGTTGCCTTTCGTAACCAATGAAGTCATCCATATCAATTTTGTCGTGATTTAATACAGGCTGAATATCACCGTTGCGCCAAACAAACGCCTTGTATCTTGCAAAAATACCGCATCCGTTCCGTTTGTAATAATCGGCAACATTTTTTAGTGAGCCGTCAAACATCTTAAAGCTTTCAGCACATTCACCTGCCTGCCACTTTGGCAATGAACTGATGATGTCAGCAATCTCACTTTTGTAAGTATAGGCACTAAGTACTTCATCTGCTGTAAGATTTGCGGCAGACAAAATTGCCTCGCAGTCACGCTTAACAGCACGAAGCACCTCATCGGGAAGTTCGTTGTCAGTGCCTCCGGCAGCCGCCAAAGTAAAGCAGTTTTCATCAAACAGTGCCGCCTCTGTCATGGAGTATGCAAGCCTGTCACTGCATCCGCGCTCGCTTACAAGTGAGTAGAACTCACCGTATGCCCTGAGAAATTCGTCAGGCTCTTTATTTAGTGAAAGCAACAAATTATAATATGATTTTGGCACACTCCTATTTAGAATTCCTCTGAAAACAGAGAGTGAGGACAGCATTAATCGTGTTCTTTTTACATTATCCATCAAAAATCATTCCAATCATACTAATTGTACGCCATTTTTTAGAATTAGTCAATGTTTTTATATGCTTATAGGTTTATTATATTTTAAGAAAATATAATAAACCTCATCGTTTTGCAAGCATCATATTGATCTTCAAAAAAATCTTATAAAACCAAACGATAATTATAAAAGGAATAAATTGTAGTAATCTTTCAGGATACCGTTAAATATAAAAAATAATCCCCTAATCAAATTAGGGGATTATCAAAATATTTACTTTATTAGATTATTTCTTTACGGTGCAGAAAATAAACTACTGCAAGTCCTGAAATCAATACTATTAAAGTAACTGAAGTCGGAAATACAATACCTGTCTGTATTACACCGTTTGAATTATCTGTTTTTTTCTGATCAGGAGTTGCTGTATCTTTTGTTGAAACCGCAACACCTGTAGCACTTGTGGCATCTTCACTTGGAGCAATAGTTGTAGGTTCAACTGTTGTAGGCTCAGTAGTAGGAATTTCCGTCCAGTTCGCCTTAAGGCTTAAATTGCCGTACATTCCGTTAACACTTGTACCTGAAACGATATTTTCATCAATATTCCAGTTACCATCACCGGAAACAACGCTCCATCCAGCAAACTCATAGCCATCTTTTTCTGCAGCAGGAATTGTGTAAGAATCATCAGATGTATAGACCATATCGGCAATTTCCTTACCGCCGTCTGTATCAAACTTGATTGTATAGCTCTCTGCAATCCAGTGAGCATATAATGTTGTATCTTCGCTGAACACAGTAGTTACATCAACCTTGTCGCCACCGGATGCTTTTGTGTACCAACCGTCAAAAATATGATTTTCATATGATGCTTCAGGAAGTATTTCAAGTGTACCGTCAGTACCTGTTACAGCAGATTTAACATCGCATATACCGCCGTTAGCATCAAAAGTTACTGTATATTTCTTCTTTTCGGAAGGGACAAAATTGATGGATTTGCTACGAATAAAAATAGCAGAATCACGAATATAGTCGCCGCAATCAGCAATGGCAAATGAAACCGTAACTACCTTGCCCGGTTGAATAACACTGTTTCCGAGACTATTTTTAAGCGAGCTTGCATCAGCAGTAAACATTGTTGTAAAGCCCTGAACACCAAAATTATAACCATTTATATTATGGTTATTTACGGCATTATAATACTTGCTGCTCTCTGTATACTTAACATTACCTTGGCTGTCCTTGGTAACTGTATTTTGAACATTTACAATCTTACCAAACGGAGTATGAGCAACATTAAATTTTTCTCCTGTTTCACTATCAATAATCCAGAGAGCAAATACATCATTATATCTTGCATTCTGGTTATATTCGGTTGATGCAAAGAAAAAGTCAAAAGAAAGGGATGATGTTGTCGGGACAATATCAAAACTCAGCTTCACAGCATCATTTGTATCTCCGGTATATCCCTCACTTTGATACATTGCTGTAAGTTCATCATCACCTTTGCCGCCCAAATTTCCGCTGGCAAGAGAACTATTAAAAAGTTTATCTGTATAACCGGTTGACAGCACTACGCCATCATTAAACGGAAGCCCCATATCTTCAGGGACGCTGAATATAGCAATTTGCTCTTCTGAAGCAAAAGAAGATGTTATATTATCTGCTGTCATACCTTCACTGAGCAGGGAATTTACTGCTGTTTCTCCTGAAACACAGGTTACTAAAGGCTGATCCTCAGCCGCATTTACAGTTATAGCAAACGAAGCTGTAAGCGCAGCCGCTGTAATAAAAGACAATAATGTTTTTTTCTTGTTCATAATATCCTCCTCTATTATTATTTAAATGCATTTTATCATAAATTGCATTATTTTTCAAGAAACAAACTAAATGGAATTTTTATATATTCAAAGGTGTAAGTTGGTAATAATATACAGGTATCGACAAAATGATATTTTTAATTATTTAAATTAATATATCATATAAACCTCTCACAATATTTAAGGTAGTAAAAAAATCGGTATCCTGACGAATAATACCACATCCGTTTAGAATACCGATTTATATTAATTTTATACCTGTTTATATTACCATCTTGCAGAAGAAATTGAAGATTTTTCAAGTCTTTTTTTCTTTTTTGCAGTGTAACGAGCATATCTTGTATTTGTCTTTCTATCACGAATAAAGAACATCAGCGAAAGAGCACCGAGAATTACAGCTACAAGCACAAACCAAAGCCAAATACTTGCTGTTCTCTTTACTTCTGCCGTTGTAGCAGAAGGAATAACATCTGCTGATTTAGAAAGCGCTCTCTTGGTTACTGAGTTTGTCATTTCAACTACTTCTGACGCTTTATTTGCATATAACTGATTCTGCTCATTGGCAATGATATATCCTGATACACTTGATGCCTCAGGAAGCTGAACAGGACCACTCTCCATATTTCCAGGATTTACTGTGGCAAGTGTAGCTTCTTCCGTTGCCTCAGTAGCCTCTGTTTCTTCTACTGTTTCTTCATATGCAACTGCATATTCATAATAGAAAAGCATATAGTGTGTTTCATCATCAACAACACCTGTTACTTCAAGACCGTTTGCACTCTGGAATGCCTTTACAGCTGATGTTGTGGCACTATCAAAATTACCGTTTTCTTCACCATCATAATAGCCAAGCTCTTTTAGTCTGCTCTGAATTGAAGCAACTTTTTCACCGCTATCGCCTGCCTTGATGCCTTCTGTTGTTTCGGAAGCCTCTGTTTCTGCCTCGGCATCATCTTCTTTTTCATCAGCTTTTGTTGTTTCTTCATTCTTTGCATATGGAGCATCATCAGAATAAAGAACCTCTCTGTCAGAACCTGCAATTCCGTCAACAGTCAAACCTGCTGCCTTTTGGAATGCTCTGTATGCCTGCTCTGTACCGTCACCAAAGTAGCCGTCAATAGCACCTGTATAGAATCCAAGCTCAGCAAGTCTGTTCTGAATCTTCTTTACCTCATCGCCTGATGAGCCATTTCTCCATGATGTTGGTTTTGAGCTTGAAAAACTTGATGATGAACTGCCTGATGTTGTTGAAGACATATTAGACGGAGTCTGGCTTGAACGACCCTTTGAGTCAAAATAGTATGTTGTGCCGTCAATTACTCTTGATGTGTCAACTATGTACTGACCGTTTTCGTAATAATAGTAGTCACCGTTGAACTTTTCCCAACCGTTTGTAACATAGCTTACTGCAGCAAGCTTAAACCAATATGTCCAGCCAAGATATGAAGAATAGATACTTTCATAGCAAACACCGTATTCGTCACCTCTTGCGTCAACCTCCATGCCGTCGCCAACATATACGCCAACATGACCCGGACGCCAAAGTCCCAGACCATGTACTCTTGGCACACCTGCACTTACTGAACCTGTTTCTGTAGCTGTATTAAGCTGTGGATCACCACATCTTTCGCCACCGCAATATGAATAGATAAGACCTGAGCAGTCAACAGCACCGGGAGTTGCACCGCCATACACATATGACCAACCGCTGTAATAAGCATTAAGTGCATATTCTGCCAAACCTGCACCCGTACCACTCGCACTTGCTGATGTTGTTGCTCCAAAAACACATACACTTGATAATGTAAGTATGCTAAGGATAATTGCAGTAAGCTTTTTAATCCTGTGCATTGTAAAAACCTCCAAGTAATTTCTGATAACAAATTAAAAATTACATTACCGAAGCTGATTATTACAAATTCGGTAACATTTATTAACAAATTTGTAACTATTATATCATTGCTTTTTCCAAAAATCAACCCCCTAAATCCAATTTTTTATCTTTTAGAGAATTTTTAAGTCATTTTATATGGAGATTAAATCGTTGTTTCATATTAATTTGTACAATATAGTTACATAAAAGTTACAAATAAGATTAACTCAGCTTGTCTACCAAGTTATTAGTAAAAAATTTTATTCTATATATTAGTAAGAATACATAAATATTATAAAAGTTGTTTTCTATATATAATGGCAATTCTTTAATAAAATACAAAAAGCAAAGACGCAAAGAAGACATAGTCAATATCCACAAATTATTGTTAAATAATTATCAATTATTTAGTTAAAAAATTAACAAGTTTTTGTGCCGTTTTCATAAAAGATATTAAAAATATTATTCAAAAAGTAAAATGAATCTTATTTACATTCGCTAATTTCACAAAGTTTTAATAAAAATTTTTGTTATTTTTCTACTGTAAAATTACAAATTATTATTGTATAATATAAACACAGTAAATCAAAATTATTGCGATTTACAAAAATATATCAATTAACCGAAAGGGGAAACATAAAATGAAATTTGATACAGTTCTTGCCGAAAGAAAAAACAAGGTAATTTACAGAGACGGTGACCTTGCTGTAAAGGTATTTGACGAAACTTTTCCAAAGTCAGATATTTTAAACGAGGCACTTAATCAGGCAAGAGTTGAAGAAACCGACCTTAACATTCCAAAGGTTGAAGAAGTTACAAAAATTGATGGCAAGTGGGCTATCATTTCAACATATATCGAAGGCAAAACAATGTCAGAGCTTATGAAAGAGAATCCTGATAAAATTGACGAGTTGTTAAATCAGTTTGTTGACATTCAGATTAACATTCTCAATAAGACTTCTCCTCTGCTCAATAAGCTTCATGATAAGATGAACAGAAAAATCAGCGAAACAAATCTTGATGCAACTACAAGATATGAACTTCACACTCGCCTCAACGGTATGCCAAAACACACAAAGGTTTGCCACGGTGACTTCAACCCGAGTAATATCATCATAACTTCTGACGGCACACCTTATGTTCTTGACTGGTCACACGCAACACAGGGTAACGGTTCAGCTGATGCTGCAAGAACCTATCTTTTGTTCCGTCTTAACAAGCAGGATGACATTGCTGAAAAATATATTAATTTATTCTGCCAAAAAACGGATACTGCTCGTCAGTATATTAACGAATGGTTGCCTATTGTTGCAGCATCGCAATCTGTTAAGGGCAAGGAAGAAGAAAGAGAATTCCTGCTATCTTGGGTTAATGTTTGCGATTATCAATAATTTTTCATTTTTATCTAATTAATAATCAGCATTTTAAAACTTCCTCGAATAAAAACTGCTCCTATTTTATAAAATATAAAAGGAGCAGTTTTTTATTGAGGTGATTTTATGAATGGAGTTCACAAATTAAACATTAAGCATCTTGCCGCAAGTCTTGGAATAAGCCTGGGAATTGGTTTGATTTCCGGAATATTCACAATGGGAGCTATGGAGGAATTTGATAAAGCAGTCAAACCTCCGTTAACTCCTCCGGGATTTTTATTCCCTATTGTTTGGACAATATTATTTATTTTAATGGGCATTTCCGCCTATATAATTTTTGAATCAGATAGTGACTTGCGAATCCCTGCACTTACAGTTTACGGCATACAGCTTGCAGTAAACTTTTTTTGGCCCATATTCTTCTTTAATCTTCAGGCATATTTGTGGGCATTTATTTGGATTATGCTGTTATGGAGCCTGATTATTGCAATGATAGTAATTTTTTCAAAGATTAACAAGACTGCTGCATGGCTTCAAGTACCATATCTTGTTTGGGTAACATTTGCAGCATATCTAAACTTGGGAATATATTTGCTTAATAAATAATTTAAATTTGCTGATATATTTTTAAAGCCGCCAGTGGGTTGCATCTATTCGGGCAGATAGCACCATATAAAAAGCACTCTTTTGTGCCTGACTGAAATGTACGAACAATTTTTATAAAGAAAAGATAAATGGCAAAAGGACTCACTCTATCGCATGACCTTTTGCCATTACCATTATAAAAAATAAAATTTTACAAATCAAAAATCCCAAATCGGAACATATTCCTCACTTGCAGAGGACAGCGATTGAGTAAATCCGTCAAACTCACGAGTGAAAAACTCGTACTTTACCTTTTCATACTCTCGATGAGTAATTTTGCGATTAATGCGTGTAAACTCTCCTGCCCTGCCTGTCGGAATATATTGACACATCAAACTAACCATAACCTGATTGTCAAAATTACGCTTTATTATGTCGAGCACACCAATGCTGTTGCGAGTATGCGCAGGCAAAATCAAATTGCGTACAATCACACCCTTTTGCATTATGCCGTCATCATCAAATTGCGGTGTGCCAACCTGAAAAATCATTTCCTTGATTGCCGCTGTTGCAATATTTACATAATTAGGTGCTGACGAATATTTGATTGCAAGTGCGTCGTCACTGTACTTAAAATCCGGCAAATAGATATCAACAATACCGTCAAGCATTGAGAGCGTTTTGGGGCTTGTATAGCCACTGCAATTATAAACAATAGGTATGCGTGGTTTATATATTTCAAAACTTTTTACAACTGCGTGAATAAAATGGTCGGCAGTCACAAGGTTAATATTGTGAACCCCTTTATCCTCAAGCAGCTTGTAACACTCTGCAAGCTCATAAGGTGTAATTATTCTTCCGTTGTTGTCGGTTGAAATATCATAATTCTGGCAAAACACACATTTTAGTGTGCAACCCGAAAAAAAGACAGTTCCACTTCCCTTTGTACCGCTTATACAAGGTTCCTCTCCAAAATGAGGAGCAACACGAGCCACAACAGGTAGCTCGCCCATTTTACAAAAACCGTTGCCGATATACTCAGTGCGTTCAGCGTTGCACTTTCTGGGACACAAATTGCATATCATATATAATCACCGCATTGATTATATCATTTTTTTATCAAGGTTTAAAGACTAAATGCGAAAATCTGTTAAATAATCCTCTATTATATCATCAAGATGACAAATCTCAATTTCAAGCTCATTGCACATATCCTTAAGCTGGGTTATATCATCAAATATATCAGTTATACCCTCTACAGATTTTATGAGCAATCCGTTCTCAAAAGCATCAATTCCAAATTCCTTATATGTATTATTTTTGATACAATTAATTTTGTAGATAACCATTTCAAAACCTGCCATTCGCCTTGTGAAAATTAAGCACTACAGCATAATATCATTAATCGCTATTAAAGTCAAGCAAACTGACACAAGAAGATAACAATTAACACATATCTACACTTGAAAATAAAATTCGACAACTTTAAAGATAAATATATGCAATTTATGAATTTAATAAGCATATTTTTTGTTTTTTTACTGTTTTATCCCGATTAACAACAACTTTTCATTAATATTTCATTTTTATAACATAAATTTACAACTTTGTAATCAGTACAATATTGCCTTTTGTAAATTTTGTCATTTAATGATAATAAAAACATACTCATTTTATAAAAGATATAAATTGACATTTTTTAAGATTCAAAAGAAACATAAAAAAGATACATAAATTAATTTGTCGATAAAGTTATTAATAAAAACTACTTCATCTAATTGTATAAAACATACTCTTCTTTAAACAAAGTCGTCAACTTAAGAATTTGCTATCTGCATTTTTATTGATAGTTTTCTGCATCCTGAAATAATAAAATATTAAAAATCTATTGATAAAATGTATATTTTGATATATAATAATCATGACTGTAAAAATAGTAAATTTTTACAATATTCTTCTAATATGAAAGGAATGTATAAAATGACTCTCAACAAAGTTACCGTTGATGACATCAATGTAAAAGGTAAAAAGGTTCTCGTTCGTGTTGACTTTAATGTACCGCTCAAGGACGGCGTTATCACAAACGACAACAGAATTACAGCAGCTCTTCCAACAATCAAAAAGCTTATCGCTGACGGCGGCAAGGTTATTCTTTGTTCACACCTCGGCAAGCCAAAGAACGGTCCAGAAGAGAAGTTTTCACTTGCACCTGTTGCAGTAAGACTTTCAGAGCTTCTTGCTCAGGATGTTGTTTTCGCAAATGATGATGAAGTTGTTGGCGAAAATGCTAAAAAGGCTGTTGCAGAAATGAATGACGGCGATGTTGTTCTTCTTCAGAATACTCGTTTCAGAGCTGAAGAGACAAAGAACCTTGAGCCATTCTCATCAGAGCTTGCATCTCTTGCAGATGTATTTGTAATGGACGCTTTCGGTTCAGCTCACCGTGCACACTGCTCAACAGCAGGTGTTACAGACCACATTAAAGAAACAGCAGTTGGTTATCTTATGCAAAAAGAAATTGACTACCTCGGCAATGCTGTTGAAACTCCTGTTCGCCCATTCGTTGCAATTCTCGGTGGTGCAAAGGTTGCTGATAAGCTCAATGTTATTTCTAATCTTCTTGAGAAGTGTGACACTCTCATCATCGGCGGCGGTATGGCTTATACATTCCTTAAGGCACAGGGTAAAGAAGTTGGTCTTTCACTTGTTGATGACACAAAGATTGACTACTGTAAAGAAATGATGGAAAAGGCTGAAAAGCTCGGCAAAAAGCTTCTTCTCCCTATTGATACAACAATCTCTGACGGCTTCCCTAACCCAATTGATGCAGAAATTGAAGTTGAAGTTGTAAATTCCGGCGAAATTCCTGCTGATAAGGAAGGTCTTGATATTGGTACAAAGACTCAGGAACTCTTTGCTGATGCTGTTAAGAGTGCAAAGACTGTTGTTTGGAACGGTCCTATGGGCGTATTTGAAAACCCAACTCTTGCAAAGGGTACAATTGCTGTTGCAAAGGCTCTTGCAGAGACAGACGCAACAACAATCATCGGCGGCGGCGACAGTGCTGCTGCAGTTATTCAGCTCGGCTTTGCTGACAAGATGAGCCACATCTCAACAGGTGGCGGTGCTTCTCTTGAGTATCTCGAGGGCAAAACTCTTCCGGGCATTGCAGTTATCGCTGACAAAAACTAATTAGTATTTTTATATTTATGGGCGGGGTAACTCGCCCATAAATCAGTTCTATACAGAAAGGAAATGTAACTATGGATAAGACAAAAAGAAAGGCTATTATTGCCGGCAACTGGAAAATGAATAAGACTCCAAGCGAAGCTAAGACACTTTTAGAGCAGATCGTTCCTGCTGTTAAGGATGCTGACTGCGAGGTTATCGCTTGTGTTCCTTATGTTGACTTAAGCGTAGCTCTTGAAGTAACAAAGGGTACTAATGTAAAGATTGGTGCAGAAAACTGCCACTGGGCTGAAAGCGGTGCTTTCACAGGTGAAATTTCAACAGGAATGCTCAAGGAAATGGGCGTTGAATATGTTGTTCTCGGTCACAGCGAAAGAAGACAGTATTTCGGTGAAACAGACGAAACTGTAAACAAGAGAACAAAGGCTGCTCTTGCAGCAGGCCTTAAGCCAATCGTTTGCGTTGGCGAGCTTCTTTGGGAGCGTGAGTGCGACATCACAGAGGAAGTTATTGCAAGACAGATTAAGCTTGACCTCTTTGATGTATCAGCAGAAGATGTTAAAAATACAGTTATCGCTTATGAGCCTGTATGGGCTATCGGCACAGGTAAAACAGCAACAGCAGAGCAGGCTGAAGAAGTATGCGGTTTCATTCGTGCTACACTTGCAAAGCTTTACAGCCAGGAAGTTGCTGACGCAGTTACAATTCAGTACGGCGGTTCAATGAACGATGGCAACGCTGACGAACTTCTTTCAAAGGTAAATGTTGACGGCGGTCTTATCGGCGGTGCATCACTTGTTGCTGAAAAGTTTGCCGCTATTGTTAAAGCTGCAAGCAAGTAATTTTTTAAAACGAGGGAGTTTTTATGAAAAAACCTTTAATATTAATGATTCTTGACGGATTTGGTATTGCTCCACAGGATGGCAACGCTATTATGGCAGCTAACAAACCAAATCTTGACAAGTATTTTTCTGAAAATCCTGTAACACAGATTGGTGCATCAGGTATGGATGTTGGTCTTCCTGACGGTCAGATGGGTAACTCTGAGGTTGGTCACACAAATATGGGTGCCGGCAGAATAGTTTATCAGGAACTTACAAGAATTACAAAGACAATTAAGGAAGACAAACTCAAGGATAACAAGGCTATTACAGATGCAATGGACAAATCCCTTGCAAACGGCACAGCACTTCACCTTATGGGTCTGCTTTCAAACGGCGGTGTTCACAGCCACATTGAGCACCTTTACGGTATTTTGGAGCTTGCAAAGGCAAAGGGACTTGAAAAAGTTTACATTCACTGCTTCCTTGACGGTCGTGATGTTCCACCGTCAAGTGCTGCTGACTTTATTGATGAGCTTATCAAAAAGACTGCTGAAATCGGTGTTGGCAAAATATCTTCTGTAATGGGCAGATATTATGCTATGGACAGAGATAACCGTTGGGAGCGTGTTGAAAAGGCATATGCTGCAATGGTTTATGGTGAAGGTGTTAAAGCTGAATGTCCTTTATGTGCAGTTAAGAACTCATATGCTGAAGAAGTTACTGACGAATTTGTTGTTCCTTCTGTAATTGATGGCGGTGCAACAATTCAGCCAAACGACAGCGTTATTTTCTTTAACTTCCGCCCTGACAGAGCAAGAGAGATTACAAGAACTTTTGTTGATCCTGACTTTAACGGATTTGAAAGAAGAAACGGCTTCTTCCCTGTAAACTTTGTTTGTATGACACAGTATGATGCAACTATGCCGAATGTTGAGGTTGCATTCAAGCCACAGTCACTCAAGAATACACTTGGCGAGTACATTTCTGACAAGGGCATGGCACAGCTCAGAATTGCTGAAACAGAGAAGTATGCTCATGTAACCTTTTTCTTCAACGGCGGTGTTGAAAAGCAGTATGAGGGTGAAGACAGAATCCTTGTTAAATCTCCAAGCGTTGCAACATATGATTTACAGCCTGAGATGAGCGCATATGAGGTTACAGACAAGCTTGTTCCTGCAATAAAGAGTGGCAAGTATGATATGATCATTCTCAACTTTGCTAACTGTGATATGGTAGGACACACAGGTGTGTTTGAGGCAGCAAAGAAAGCTGTTGAGGCTGTTGACGAGTGCGTTGGAAGAGTTGTTACTGCTATTCAGGAAATGGGCGGTGTTGCTCTGATTACAGCAGACCACGGTAATGCTGACAAAATGGTTGATACCGACGGCGAGCCGTTTACAGCACACACAACAAATCCTGTTCCATTCTGCGTAATTGGCTATGACTGCGAGCTTCGTGAGGGCGGCAGACTTGCTGATATTGCTCCGACAATGCTTCAAATTCTCGGACTTGAGCAGCCTGAAGAAATGGACGGCGTTAGCCTTATTAAATAATCTCTTTATTTATAAATTGAACAAATATATTAAGGGATTGTCAAATGTATCGTTTGGCAATCCCGTTTAATATATCAAGAAAAATAATAAAACCAAGTATTGTTATTTTGAAAATACAGTTTATACTAAACACTAATTGAAAGTGAGATAAAATTTCAGAGCAGATTTTGTGTCAGACGAGTGCCATACCGCAGAAAGGCTGACGCC
>JAFLSM010000004.1 GCA_022510955.1 Ruminococcus sp.
TTTTGTGTCAGACGAGTGCCATACCGCAGAAAGGCTGACGCCTTTCGAGGACAGGACGCGATGTATGACGCGAAATTTGCCTGAAAGATACCACTTTTAATTGGTGTTTAGTATTATACAAAAAGCGGACAGATATGCTCTGTCCGCTTTGTTTAATTACCTGTATTTGCGTTTGCGAGCTGCTTCGGATTTTTTCTTACGCTTTACAGAAGGCTTTTCATAAGCTTCTCTTTTGCGAACCTCAGCAATAACGCCAGCTCTGGCACACTGCTTTTTGAATCTTCTTAAAGCACTTTCAAGTGATTCATTCTCTTTAAGTCTAATCTCTGCCATCTATCTTCCCTCCCATCTGCCAAAGGGCATGGGTAATTTGCATATAATTGCAAAAATTATTATACAATATATGATTATTAAAGTCAATAGAAAAGTAGAATTTTAGAAAAATTTTATATTTTTTGTGGTTTATGGCCTAACAACAATGTTAACAAGCTTTTTGGGAACAACAATTTCTTTAATAATATTCATTCCTTCAAGCGCTTTTTTAACATTTTCGTCAGCCTTTGCAAGCTCAAGAACACTATCCTTGTCAGCATCAACAGGAATATTGAGCTTAGCTTTAATCTTGCCGTTTATCTGAACAACAATCTCTATGCTTTCATCAATACATTTTGCTTCATCATACTTTGGCCATTCTGCCTCTGCGACAATACCATTTCCGAGATTGCAAGCTTCATAAACCTCTTCTGTAACATGAGGAGCAAATGGATTGAGAAGGATTGAGAAAACTCTTAACTCTTCTTTATTAATTGACTTAACATTGGAAATATCATTAATAAGAGCCATTAATGTTGCAATAGCTGTGTTGAACTTGATGTTTTCGATATCTTCGCCAACTTTTTTGATAGCCTTGTTAAATACTCCCTCAAGTTCAGGGCGAATTGTATCTCCATCTATGAGAATATTCTGTAAGTTCCAGAATCTCTCAACGAATCTGCGACATCCGCGAATACTTGACTGACTCCACGGAGCTGATTTTTCAAAATCGCCGATAAACATTTCATAAAGACGCATTGTATCTGCACCGTATTCTTCAACGATTTCATCAGGATTTACAACATTACCTCTTGACTTACTCATCTTCTCGCCGTTTTCACCGAGAATCATACCGTGTGAGGTACGCTTTGCATATGGCTCTGGAGTTGGAACTACACCTATGTCATAGAGGAACTTGTGCCAGAAACGACTATAAAGCAAGTGAAGCGTTGTATGCTCCATACCTCCATTGTACCAATCAACTGGTGCCCAATATTCAAGAGCCTCTTTTGATGCAAGTGCCTCATCATTGTGTGGATCCATATAACGGAGATAATACCATGATGAACCTGCCCACTGAGGCATTGTATCGGTTTCACGCTTTGCTTTACCGCCACAGCAAGGACAAGTTGTTTCAATCCAATCTGTCATCTTAGCAAGAGGTGACTCACCATTGTCAGTTGGTTCGTAGGACTCAACCATAGGAAGTTTTAGCGGAAGTTCACTTTCATCGATAGGAACATAACCGCACTTTTCGCAATGAACCATTGGAATAGGTTCACCCCAATAACGCTGACGGGAGAACACCCAATCACGAAGCTTATAGTTAACCTTTGAATGACCTTTGCCCTCTTTTGTAAGCCAATCAATAATCGTCTTTTTGGCTTCATCAACTGAAAGACCGTCAAGCATACCCGAATTAACCATAATACCTGTTGCACAGTCGGTAAATGCTTCTTCTTGAACATTACCGCCCTTTACTACCTCGATAATAGGAAGATCAAACTTCTTTGCAAATTCCCAGTCACGAGTATCGTGAGCAGGAACAGCCATAATTGCACCCGTACCGTATGATACAAGTACATAGTCTGAAATAAAAATTGGAATTTCAGTATTATTTACAGGATTAATAGCTTTAACACCTTCAAGCTTAACGCCTGTCTTTTCCTTGGCAACCTCAGTTCTCTCAAAATCAGATTTTCTCGCAGCCGCAGCCTGATATTCACGGATAGCCTCCATATTCGAAAGCTTGTCTGCCCATTTTTCAATAAGCGGATGCTCAGGAGAGATTACCATATATGTAGCACCATAAAGGGTATCAGCTCTTGTTGTGTAAATAGTAAGAGTATCACCTGTAGTTGTTTTGAAATCAACCTCTGCGCCTGTACTTCTGCCAATCCAGTTCTTCTGCTGTGCCTTAACTCTGTCAGGATAATTTACAAGTTCAAGGTCATTTATCAATCTGTCTGCATATTCAGTGATTTTTAACATCCACTGTGACTTAACCTTGTGAACAACCTCACTGCCACAACGCTCACAAACACCGTTAACAACTTCTTCGTTTGCAAGAACGCACTTACAAGATGTACACCAGTTTACATTCATTTCTTTCTTGTAAGCAAGACCTTTTTTGAAGAGCTGAATAAAAATCCACTGTGTCCACTTATAGTAGCTTGGGTCGGTTGTATTAATTTCGCGACTCCAGTCAAAAGAAATACCTAATGACTGAATCTGCTTTTTAAATCGTTCAATATTTCTCTTTGTAACAATTTCAGGATGAATGTGATTTTTAATAGCATAGTTTTCTGTTGGAAGTCCAAAAGCATCCCAACCGATAGGATAAAGAACATTATATCCCTCAAGTCTGCGTTTTCTCGCAACAGTGTCGAGTGCCGTGTATGGACGAGGATGACCTACATGAAGTCCCTGTCCGGATGGATAAGGGAATTCAATAAGGGCATAAAATTTTTCTTTATCTGTGTCCTCACTTGCGTGGAACACACCCTTGTCTTCCCAAATTTTTTGCCATTTCTGTTCTACTGATATATGATTGTATTTCAATTCAAACCCTCCCGCTTAGTCAATTATATTTGTTAAATCAACAGGTTTTCCGTCCTGCCACAATCTGTCAAGATCATAAAATTCTCTTGCTTCATCAGAAAAAACATTAACAATAACATCAATGTAGTCAAGCAATATCCAAGTATTTGAACGATATCCCTCAATATGGCTTACAGATAATCCTGCCTCATCAAGCTTGTATTCAACCTCATCAGCAAGGGCCTTTACATGAGTGGTACTTGTACCTGTTGCAATTACCATATAATCGGCAAGAACAGAAACATCGCTGATTTCTATAACTTGAATGTCAAGTCCTTTTTTGCTACTTAAAGCCTTGGCTATAAGTATTGATTGTTCATAAGAAGTCATTTGTTATTTCCTTTCAATGATAAGTTACTCATTACAATTTCGTTATAGCATGCAAGCTCATCAGGATGAATTGCAAGTTCACGCTTTGAAAGGTCAGTAAATGTGAACTTAAAGCCATAGAGCATTGCTTCATCAAGACTTTTTCTTGACTTTTTACGCATTGTTGAAACGCCCTTGTATGTACGCTCCTGGGATGTAAAATCTGCAACGAAAATAATTTTTTCAAGAAGGCTCATTCCTGCTCTTCCTGTTGTGTGATAGCGAATTGCATTCAGAATATCTTCATCACAAATATTAAGATTATCTTTTACATACAAACTTCCGCTTATTCCGTGCCAAAGTTTTGGAGCGTTTTCTTGAACATCATCTAAAATTATACCACTGTCGGTTATAATTTTCAACTGCTCTTGCCTTGGTAATTCCTTTGTTATGTCGTGAAGCATCCCTGCAAGTTCCGCCTTTTCCTCATCAGCACCGTAAATCTTCGCGAGATTTTTGGCCTCTTTTGAAACATTCACACTATGGGTGAATCTGTATTCTCCCATTTTTGTCCTAATCAACTTTTTATATTCATCTATAATCAAAAAATCACATCCGATATAAATTGTTTGCAGTTATATAATCATAAACCCTACTATCAATTAAATCTTTGACAATATTATAATTCTCAATATTTTCTCTTACATAAGTAGAAGAAACTTGCATAACTGAATTTTGCAAAATATGTGCCGTCGCACCCATTGGAGCAATCACATTTTTATAATAATATTCAAGCTCATTGACGCTTGAAATATCTCTCGGAACAGCAATTATCGATGCCTTTTGAAAAATAATCTCGGGATTTTTCCACTTGTCAAGCGATAAGAACATATCAGCACCCATCATAAAATATAAATCATCATTATGATATATTTCTTTTAAGGAAGTAAGAGTTTGATATGAATAACTTTTACCTTTTCGTCTTATTTCAATATCTAATACTTCAAATCCCTCAAGATTTTTGCACACAATTCTGCACATATTAAGTCTGTCGGTTTCATTTGCCAAATCAGCACTCACCTTATGAGGCGGTGAATACGTTGGAATTAGTAACACCTTATCAAGGTCAAGCTCTTCCTTGCAATACTTAGCAAGCAAAACATGTCCGTTATGAATCGGATTAAATGTACCGCCGAAAATTCCTATTTTACTCATTTCTTCTTAGCTTTTGGCAAAACAATTACAGGTTTGTCCTCATTTCTCTTATATAAAACAAACTTTGAACCAATCACCTGAACAACATCAGCCTTGCATTTTTCTGCAATCATACTTGCTACCTCTTTTGAAGAATAAGCACTGTTTTCAAGAACCTTTCCTTTGATAAGCTCACGTGCCTTAAGTGCATCAGTTGCCTGGGTTATAATATTATCCGTAATCTCGCCCTTGCCAACCATCAAAATAGTTTCGATTGAATTCGCAAGACCTCTAAGATACGCGCGTTGTTTACTTGTTAACATATATTTAGTCCTTTCAATATTAGACCTGCTCGGTATCCTACTGATACAGGTAGTCGTAAGATTTTATAGCAAAACATAAGAAAATTTTTAAAGTGACACTGCCTTATTTCAAAAAAATTTAAAACATTACAAAGGTTATCGAACAAGTCTATTATTAGTTTAAGTGTTTTTCAAGTTCTGCTTTAAGTTTTCTGAGGGAAACACCTCTATGGCTTATTGCATCCTTTTCCTCACCACTGAGCTCGGCATAGCATTTATCACCGCAAATAAAAATCGGATCATATCCGAAACCACCTTTGCCATGCGGTTCAAAAGCTATTTTACCATTGCAAATTCCCTCAACATCAATTCGTGTACCATCTTCAAGAATACAGCAAATTGCACTTGTAAAGTGAGCGGTACGATTTTCGTCGTCAACATTTCTTAGTTCATCAAGCAACTTTGCATTCTTTTCAGAATCAGTTGCCCCCTCACCGCCATATCGAGCAGAATAAATTCCCGGTCTGCCGTCAAGTGCATCAACACAAAGTCCCGAATCATCAGCAACGGCAGGCATACCAGTCTTTTTAAAAGCAGCATTTGCCTTTAAAAAAGCATTTTCAGCAAAGGTTGTGCCTGTTTCCTCAACATCATCAAGGGTTATGCCTGCGTCCTTAGCAGACACCACATCAATCCCGAGCGGAAGTAAAATTCTTGAAAGCTCAACGACTTTATGAGCGTTATTAGTAGCCATTATAAACTTCATAGTTATTCCTCACTGCTCTTTTCAAATAAAGCTCTCGCAAAAGCCTTGGCATCAAATGGCTGCAAGTCATCAATCTGCTCACCGACACCAATATATTTTACAGGTATACCAAGCCCCTCTTTGATAGCGAGTACAACTCCGCCCTTTGCAGTTCCGTCAAGCTTAGTAAGCACAATTCCTGTAATGCCCGTAGCCTGTCTAAACTGTTCTGCCTGATTGACAGCATTCTGTCCTGTTGTAGCATCAAGCACCAGCAATTTTTCTTTTGCAGCATCAGGCAACTCTCTGTCAATAATTCTGTTGATTTTTGCAAGCTCGTCCATAAGGTGCTTTTTATTATGCAGACGACCTGCCGTATCACAGATAATTACATCTGCGTGTCTTGCCTTGGCAGCAGAAATAGCGTCAAAAATTACAGCCGCAGGGTCACTGCCCTCATTTTGTTTTATGATTTCGCAGCCACTTCTCTGTGCCCAAATATCAAGCTGGTCAATAGCTGCAGCTCTGAATGTGTCCGCCGCAGCAAGTATAACCTTTTTTCCTTGCTTTGAAAGACTGTTTGCAAGCTTGCCTATTGTTGTAGTCTTACCAACACCGTTTACACCAATGACAAGAATTATTGACGGTGATGTAGAGAGGTCAAGTTCTTCTCCACCGGAAAGCATCTCTGAAATAATTTCCTCAAGCAAAGTGTTAATCATTGCAGGATCTTTTATGCCCTCTTTTTTTACTCTTTCCCTTAATTGATCACAAATTTTTTCGGCTGTCGCAACACCGACATCGCCCATAACCAAAAGCTCTTCGAGTTCTTCAAAAAGTTCCTCGTCAATTTTTGTAAAAGACTTTAGCATAGAGTCAATCTGACCCATAACCGCATTTCTTGTCTTTTTTAAACCCTCTTTGATTTTACTAAAAAGTCCCATAATATCAATCCTTTAATTTGTTTCAATGCCAAGTTTTGAGGCAATCTCAGTTGAGCGAAGTTCCAAAAGCTTTGAGATACCCTCATCCTGCATTGTTACGCCGTATAATACATCAGCCTCTTCCATTGTACCTCTTCTGTGGGTAATAAGAATAAACTGTGTTTTATCAGTAAGTCTTCTCATATAATTTGCAAAGCGATATACATTGACATCATCAAGTGCCGCCTCAATCTCATCCATTACACAGAATGGTGCAGGTCTTACCTTCATAATTGCAAAGTAAAGAGCAATAGCAACAAGCGCCTTTTCGCCACCCGAAAGTGCATCAAGATGTACAACTATCTTACCCGGAGGATGAACAAGAATATCTATACCGCTTGTCAGGATATTCTCGGGGTCATTAAGTGAAAGGGAAGCTGTGCCACCACCGAAAAGCTCCTTGAATGTATAGGTAAAATTTTTGTTAATCTGATCAAAACTCTCAACAAAAACTTCCTTCATCTGCTTAGTAAGGTCATTAATAAGTTTCTCGATTTCTCGTTTTGACTTTTCTACATCATTAACCTGTGTACTCATAAATTCATATCGCTCTGAAACCTCTTTGTACTCCTCAATAGCAGATACATTTACATTACCAAGCGATTTGATTTTCTTTTTAAGTTCGTTAAGTCTTTTCTGAGCCTTTGAAGAATCTTCAATTTCTATAGCAATTTCCTCTGCCTCACGCTTTGTAAGTTCATACTCTTCCCAAAGCTTTGAAATAATCTCATCGTACTGCTTTTGAATATTAATTTTTCTTTCTTCAAGCCTTGCAAGTTCCTGACCCGATGTTTCACGCTCGTGAGTTTTGTCACGCTCAAAAGAACGGATTTCAACAGTACGCTTTTCGTATTCACTGCGCTTTTGAACAATCTTGTCAATATCGGCATTAAGCTCTGTCTGTTTTAAAGTGAGAACCTCAATGTCTTTATTATACTTTTCAATTTTTAAATTACTTTCATTTATCCTTGCATTGATTTCTTCAATCTGAGCCTTTAAACCTGCCTTTCGCTCCTCATTATCAGAGCCGGAGTTCTGTGCAAAGACAATCTCGGAATTAAGTACATCAACATCCTTTTGTGAAGATACAATTTCAAGCCGAATGTTTTGAAGAAGTGCAGAAAGTTCTTCTCTCTTTTCTGTAAGCTCTGCTCTGTTACCTGTTACAGCATTGACCTTTTCTTCTGCTTGTGCAATTTTAATATTAAGATCAGCAAGCTGTTCTCTTGCCTGACTGCGACTATTATTAAGATCTGAAATTCTCTTCTGACAATCTGAAATTTCTTTATATGAATTTTCAAGTATCAGCTTTGAATTATTTAACTCATTTTCACAAGCACGCTTTTCAGCGAGAAGTCTTGCATGATCCTGCTGATTGTTAGAAATATCAGCCCTAACCCCCAGAAGTTCCGCTTCAAGAGCAGCACACTCCTGTGAAATACGCAAATTACTATCCTCTGCATTCTTTGCCTTTTGTTGAAGTTTATCAGTTTGCTTTTTGAGTTCTTCAATCTCTGAAGCCCTGCTCAACAGACCTGTATTCCTATTTAGTGAACCACCTGTAAGTGAACCGCCTGCATTGACAACCTGTCCGTCAAGAGTAACAATTTTAAATCTATATGAATACTTCTTTGCGATTGCAGTTGCACAGTTGAGGTCGTCGGCAATTACTATTCTTCCAAGAAGTGAATAAAGAATACCCTTATATTTTTGTTCACATGAGCAAAGCTCAGCAGCTATGCCCACAAAGCCGTAACAATCATCAAGACCGTTTTCTTTAAAATCTCGTGCCTTAATCGTATTAAGCGGTAAGAAGGTTGCACGACCTCCGTCAATAGATTTAAGATATCGGATAGCTTGTTTTGCATCATCGTCTGTATTTGTAACGATGTTCTGCATTGCTGCACCTAATGCAGTTTCAATAGCAACGCCAAATTCAGACGGAACAGTAAGAACTCTTGATACTGGTCCGCAAATTCCTCTTAACTTTCCATTTGTCGAGGCATTTACAACTGATTTTACACTTTTTGAGAAACCCTCAAGATTTCTCTCAAGATTTTCAAGAAAAGAAATTTTGCGTAAATGCTCTTTAACATCAAGAACCAATCTGTCACTTTCTTGCTTTAGTTCATCTCTTT
Source organism: Ruminococcus sp. (assembly GCA_022510955.1). GTDB lineage: Bacteria > Bacillota > Clostridia > Oscillospirales > Acutalibacteraceae > Ruminococcoides. The sequence goes on from JAFLSM010000004.1 coordinate 8,585, forward strand.
TCTTTACTCTTGATGACAGCTTTAACTGTATACCTTCTATTGAATTTTTTTGTGAATTTATATTTTCTTCTAAAGAAATAATATCGCTGTTATATTTATCAAGCATAGCAGTCATATCGTTTATTTGACTGCTGTTTTCCTCATTTGCACTGTTTAGATTATCTATGCGTGAATTCAGCTCAGCAATAGTACTGTCTGCTGTCATATCAACAACACGAGCGTCAGCCGATTTAGAGGTCAGCACAGATAATTCAGCAGTAAGCTCTTGCAGTAAATCACCGCTTTTGCTTGAATCCATATTAATTATGTTAAGCTGATCGGAAACCTCGCTGTATCTCTTTTGCTTTTCGATGATATCAGCATCAAGCTGTGCAATCTCAATCTTTTTTTCAGCGATTGATTTTTCGAGGTCATCGGCACTTCTGTCAACTTGAAGAATTTCATTTTGAATTCTTTCTATATTCTCATTATTATGTAGAATATCATTTTCTGCAACCGATACAAGGGAACGGTTTTCTGCAACTTTACCCTCAATCTCGGAAATTTCTGTTCTTTTACCCTCAATTTCAGTTACAAGCTCGCCATTTTTTTTATAGATTTCTTCCGTTTCATTCTGAATATCCTGCAAAGCCTGCTCTGCTTCTTCATATTGAGAACGAGCTATAGAAATTTTCTCATCTTGCAATTTTAATTCGTTTTGCGAATTATCAAGTGTTAATAGCCACAATGCAATCTCAAGACCACGCTTCTCTTCTGAATATTCAAGGAATTGTTTTGCTTTATCAGACTGCTTGTGCAGGGGTTCAACGCGTTCTTCAAGTTCGGTTACAATATCACGAAGTCGCAAAAGGTTATCCTCGGTATTTTTTAGCTTGCGTTCAGCATCAATTTTTCTGTATCTGTAACGAGAAATACCTGCTGCTTCTTCAAAAATTTCTCGTCTGTCCTCACCCTTTGAAGAAACAATGCTGTCTATTCTACCTTGACCAATCATCGAATAACCGTCACGACCAAGTCCCGTATCCATAAACAACTCGTTAATATCTTTAAGCCTAACTGCCGCTTTGTTAATCAGATACTCACTTTCACCACTTCTGTAATAACGACGAGTGATAGCAACTTCATCACCATTAAAATCAAGTACTCTGTCCTTATTGTCAATATTGAGTGTAACCTCAGCATAACCCAGTCTTTTTCGTTTATCAGTGCCGTTAAAGACAACATCTTCCATTTTTGAACAACGAAGGCTCTTTGGTGATTGCTCACCCAACACCCAGCGAATAGCATCACTGATGTTACTCTTGCCTGAACCGTTTGGGCCGACAACAGAAGTTATGCCCTGCTCAAAGGATAATTTAGTTTTATCGGGAAATGTCTTAAATCCCTGAATTTCCAATGATTTTAAACGCATTCAAAAACCCCTAATTAATATATAAATCGTACTTTTTCAGTGTATCATCAAACTCTATTTCAAACTTATAACCCATACTCAAAAAAGTATTATAATTACTCTTTTTTTGTCCCAAAAATTTTGATAAAGATTTACTGTTAATAAACACCTTAAAGTTTTCTTTAACAAAATCACTCTTATTAATATAATTGATAAATTTATCAAAAAAAATTTTGTTCTCGCAAAGTTCCTTAAATGCAGGATGATAATTATCACCATAGCTGTTGACAATAAGACTGTCGGAATAATGAAGTCCAAGCCTTATTACAGCTATATCTGCCTCTTCAAACATAAGAATGAGCTTTGCACACAAATCAACTGACTTTTCTAATGTGTATGGAATATAATTGCTATTTAAATAATAATTTGCAAGGTCGGTGTCTTTCATTATGACAGTAGGATAAATTCTTACCGTATCCGGCTTTAATGAAATAAAAGCCTTTGCAGTATAAATATCCTTCTGAACATCTGACATATAAAGACCCGTCATCATTTGTAGTCCCAGCGAGAACCCGTAATCTTTAATTAACTTTGATGATTTTACAACATCAAAGGAGGTATGCCCTCTGTTATTTGCATTCAGAATAACATCATCCATTGACTGAGCTCCAAGCTCAATCGAAGTTACGCCATAGCTCTTTAGAATTCCTAAAATCTCATTGTCAATACAATCGGGACGAGTGGAAATTCTGATCCCTTTGAATTTGTCAATATAGCCTTTTGTTGCCTGCAAAAGAGAGAGCATATAGTCTCTGTCAATAGCAGTAAAGCTACCTCCAAAAAAAGCAATTTCAGCATTTCTTGATTTTTCTCCCAAGTCTGCAACTGACTTTTCAAGAATAGCCGTAACATCATCATAACTCGGCTGATGCAACTGACCCGTAATGTTTTTCTGATTACAAAAACTGCATTTGTGAGGACATCCGTTGTGCGGAATAAAAATTGAAATATTACTGTGCTTAATAGCCCATCAACTCCAAAGCCTCTCGTGCAGCCTGCTGTTCTGCCTCTTTTTTACTTTTTCCTCCGCCTTTACCGATAACATTGCTGTTTAAGTGTACTTCAACAACAAAATGCTTGTTATGGTCAGGTCCACTCTCGCCTACAAGAACATACTCAATCTGCTCACCCGGATTTTTCTGAATAATTTCCTGTAAGGTTGTTTTATAGTCATTAATTCTCTTTTTCTTTGAATTTTTAATAGCAGGAATAATAAAATTGAGAATATGCTTTGATACAGGCTCAATTCCTCCGTCAATATAAATTGCGGCAATTAACGCCTCAAAGGCATCTGACAAGATTGATGGTCTGTCAGAGCCTCCGTTATTACGCTCGCCCTTGCTTAAAATTATATATTTGCCCAGATTTATAGATTTAGCAAAAGCATAAAGAGATTTTTCACAAACAAGAGAAGCCCTTAGCTTTGTAAGCTCCCCCTCAGGAAGTTCAGGACAATGCTTGAAAATATAGTCAGAAACAACGATTGAAAGCACTGCATCTCCCAAAAATTCAAGTCTCTCATTATATTTAATATGCTTTGATTTATGCTCATTTGCATAAGATGAATGTGTCAAAGCCTCTTTGAGCAAATCAAAATTGTTAAAATGATAACCAATTTTATTTTGTAACTCGTTCATCATAAACTCCTAAAATTTACAAAGAAGATGAAATCTCTCTGATAGTATCGGCACTTACATATTCCTTGCATAGCTTAATTGCATTGAAAATTGTTTTGGCATTTGAGTCACCGTGTGCCTTAAAAACAGGTTTTGATGTACCAAGAATTGCTGCGCCGCCATAGGAATTATAATCAAACCTTGTTTTAAATCCCTTCAAATCCTTCATAATAAGAGCAGCAGATAATTTGCCCTTAGCGCTACCATAAAAAAGATTTTTTATCTCTTTCATAAGCGCTATTGCAACACCTTCATATGTTTTGAGAATAAGATTTCCTGTAAATCCATCGCACACAACAACATCACAAACACCTTTCGGTATATCTCTGCCCTCAACATTTCCGATAAAATTCAAATTACTGTTTGACAACAGCTCATATGTATTCTGATAAAGCTCTGTTCCCTTATGTTCTTCTGTGCCGACATTTGCAAGACCGATACGGGGTTTATCAATTCCCATAACCTTTTGCATATAAATTGATCCCATAACTGCAAACTGATAAAGCATTTCGGGACGGCATTCAATATTTGCGCCTCCATCCATAAGCATAAAAAAGCCATTCACAGAAGGCATAATAGGAGCAAATGCAGGACGCTTGATACCCTTGATTCGTTTAATTCCAAGCGTTGCACCCATACACAGTGCACCGCTATTACCCGCACTGATGAAGGCATCACCCTTGCCCTCGTTGAGCAATTTAATTCCAACCGCCATTGAGCTGTCCTTTTTTGTCTTAAGAACAGCATCAGCAGTATCATCCATTGTGATGATTTCATTGCAATTCTCAATCTCTATGCCATTAAGTGAAATTGAGTTCTCACTTGCAACCTGATTTATTATTTCTTGATTACCTGTTAAAATTATATTAACACCAAGCTGTTGGACAGCATCAGCACAACCCTTGATTATTTCAAGAGGTGCATTATCACCGCCAAAAGCATCTACAATTATCTTCATATTAAATTCCATAGCCTTTCCGCCCACAAATATCAGATAAAACTTCCTACAACCTTGCCGTGGGCGAATAAGGCGTAAATGGAATTTTAGCCATCGCTCGTTGCCGCTTGCGGCAAGCTGAGCAGGCAATATAATTTGAGAATAGTGTGATTTTTCACACTATACCCCTTATTTTATCAGTGATAAACATATCCAAAGAATGTAATGCACGCTCTGCATAAGCAGCTGCCCTCTCGTGTTTATCTCTAGGTCTGTTCTCAAGTGACGGCAAAACACCCAAATTTGCACCCATTGGCTGAAATTTTTCAACTGTAGGGTCAGATATATATCCTGCCAAAGCACCCATCATAGTGTCTTTGGGAAGTACTAATGTTTCTTCATCATTTAAAACTCTGCACGCATTAATTCCTGCTAAAATTCCGGATGACGCAGATTCCATATATCCCTCAACGCCCGTAATTTGACCTGCAAAGAAAATATTTTTATTTTCCTTTAAAGAATAATCCACATTTAACAGTTTAGGAGAACAAATAAATGTATTTCTATGCATAACACCATATCTAACAAAATCTGCTTTATTAAGTGCCGGAATGAGCGAAAAAACACGCTTTTGCTCTCCAAATTTAAGATTTGTCTGAAATCCCACGAGGTTATACATTGAACCGGCTTCATTCTCCTTGCGTAACTGAAGAACAGCCCATGGTCTGTGACCCGTTTTGGGATTTATAAGTCCAACAGGCTTCATAGGACCAAAACGCAGTGTATCCTCGCCACGCTGTGCCATAACCTCAACCGGCATACATCCTTCATAAACCTTTGGATTATTCACATCAAAATCATGCAGCGGAGCACGCTCGGCGCTGATTAAAGCCTCATAAAAGGTTTCGTACTCATCTTTGTTCATTGGACAATTAATATAGTCATCCCCATCGCCCTTTCCGTAGCGTGATGCACAAAATGCATATTCCATATCAACACTTTCAGCAGTAACGATAGGTGCGGCGGCATCAAAAAATGAAAGAGAATCTCCAAATCTGCGTTGAATTGAATCAGCAAGAGGGTCAGAAGTTAGCGGTCCTGACGCTATAATAGTAATTGCATCATTTGGAATTTGAGTAACTTCCTCTTCAATAACCTCAATATACGGATTATTTCTTATGCTGTCAGTGACAAGCTGTGAAAAAATCTGTCTGTCAACAGCCAAAGCACCGCCTGCAGGAACTCTGCACCTGTCAGCACACTTCATTAAAAAAGAGTTAAGATGTCGCATCTCTTCTTTCAATAGTCCTGCGGCACTTTCAATTCTTGCTGCTTTCAACGAATTTGAACAGACAAGTTCACCGAATAAATCAGACTGATGAGCAGGTGTTTTCTTTTTAGGTTTCATATCAAAAAGTCTTACATTGATTTTTCTTGATGCAATTTGCATTGCCGCCTCACACCCTGCAAGACCTGCTCCAATAACATTTATATACATTAGTTTTCTTCCTGAATATCTGTTTTAGTATAGCCACAACCTTCTTTTGCACAGAAAAGAGTTGGCTTTTTGCCTTTTTTCTTATAGAGCACTTCCCCACACTGCGGACATTTTTCGTTAGTAGGTTCATTCCAGCTAACAAAGTCGCAGTTAGGGTAGTTTGAGCATCCATAAAAAATACGCTTTGATTTTGTATGCTTGACGATTACATCGCCATCACATTTTGGACATTTTACTCCTGTTTTTTCGACAAATTTCATAACATTTTTGCATTCCGGATAACCTGGACAAGCAATAAATTTGCCAAATCTGCCCATCTTAACAACCATATTTTTGCCACATTTATCACAGATGATATCGGTCTCATCTTCTTTTAATTTTAGCTTGACACCATCCATTTCGGCTTTTGCAAACTTTAGTGTTTCCTCAAAATCTCCATAAAACTCGCTGAGCACATCAATCCACTTTTCATTGCCTTGCTCAACTGTATCAAGCTCTCCTTCCATCTGAGCTGTAAATTTAAGATTTACAATCTTTGGAAAACGCTCTTTCATCAGCTTTGTGATAACCTCACCAAGCTCCGTAGGAACCAAGCTTTTTGCTTCACGCTTAACATATTCACGGCTTGTAATTGTTGTTATGGTTGCCGCATAGGTTGAAGGTCTACCTATTCCGTATTCTTCAAGCGCTTTAATAAGAGATGCTTCGGTATATCGTGCAGGAGGTTGAGTAAAGTGCTGGTTCTTCTTTAACTCCTTGCACTTTGCCGGCATACCTTTTTCAAGCGGAGGAAGCTGTTTAGAACTCTCCTCTTCTTCATCTTTGCCCTCAACATATAACTTTGTGAAACCGTCAAAACTTACATAATAGCCTGATGCTTTAAATGTATATCCATTAGCCTCAATATCAGCCTGTGTTGTTTTGTGGACACATTCAGCCATTTGCGACGCAACGAATCTGTTCCAGATTAGCTTATAAAGCTTATACTGGTCAGATGTTAAACTTCCTTTAATTTTATCAGGTGCAAGACTTGGCATTGATGGACGAATAGCTTCGTGACCATCTTGTGCGTTATTTCTTGATTTAAACACCCTTGGCTTTGCAGGCAAATATTCACTGCCAAATTCGCTGCCGATATACTGCGTTACCTCATCAATAGCAACATTAGAAACTCTGAGTGAGTCAGTTCTCATATATGTTATAAGACCTGTTGCACCCATTCCCTCAACATCAACACCTTCATACAGTTCCTGCGCAACCTTCATGGTTCTGCGTGACTGAAATCCAAGTTTTCGGGATGCCTCCTGCTGTAAGGTTGATGTAATAAATGGTGGTGCAGGCTGTTTCTTTCGTGTTCCGTTACGCACCTTTGTGATTGTGTATTCAGCATCAAGCAAATCTTTTTCAATTTTATCTGCCTGCTCCTGATTTTCTATTTTAATCTTTCCGTTTTGGTCAGAGTAAAGTGTGGCAGAAAATTGCTTTCTGCTGCCTTTTGGAATAAACTTTGCATCGATTGACCAGTATTCCACCGGCTTAAACTTTCTAATCTCTTCTTCTCTGTCAACAATAATTCTTAATGCTACTGACTGCACACGGCCTGCGGAAAGTCCTCTTCTGATTTTTTGAGAAATAAACGGACTTAGCTTATAACCAACAAGCCTGTCAAGTATTCTTCGTGCTTGCTGTGCATTGACAAGGTCGATGTTGATTGAACGAGGATTGCTCATACCGTTTGTTACGCCGGTCTTTGTAATTTCGTTAAACTCAACACGATTACAGTAATCCTCCGGCAAATCAAGAATATAAGCAAGATGCCATGAAATTGCTTCACCCTCTCTATCAGGGTCAGTTGCAAGATATATATTATCACTTTTAGATGCAAGGGATTTTAGCTCCTTAACAAGCTTTTCTTTTCCTTTGATAATATCATATTTAGGTGTAAAATTATTCTTTATATCAACACTTAAGCGTGCCTTTGGCAGGTCACGCACATGTCCCATAGAAGCAACAACCTCATAGTCGCTGCCAAGATATTTTTTTATTGTTTTAGCTTTTGCAGGTGACTCCACAATTACCAAATTAGACATTTATTAATGTGCCTCCATTTATTTTAAAATATATCTGCGTCCTTGAAGTGCCTGAACTAAGCCTTTCATTTCAAGCGTTGTAAGGGCTGCAAGCACCTTAAACACTGGAATATTCAAATCAGCAGCAATTTTATCTATATGAACAGGCTCGTTGTTTATATAATCATATACAGATTGAGCTATTGTATTCAAGTTTACATTATCTTTGTGTTTTATTTCTATATTTAAATTATCATTTTTTGTTTTAGGATAATCTATATTATTATTTTCATTTGATGAAGTTAAGTTCACCCTTGACTGCTTTACTCTCAATTTCGGCATACCCTTAACAGGAACAGCTTCAATATCTTCAAGCGACAGATTGTTAAAATCAACTTTATCGTTTGTTGCATACAGATTGTCAAAAGATGTTAAAATATCCATAAAATCCGTCACAGGAATTGCCGTACCGTCTTTTATTCGTTCATTTGAACCCTCATTTTGAGGGCTGTTATTACCAAGAAGAGCATATACCTTTTTGCCCATTTCTCCGGCAAGATTTGCAGTAATCAACGAACCCGACTTTACGCCTGACTCAATTATCAGTACGCCGTCGGAAAGTGCCGCAATAATCCTGTTGCGAGCAGGAAAATAATAGCTCCGAGGTGTTTCATCAGGTGGATATTCTGAAATAACTGCACCGCGCTTTGTAATAGCACTCCTCATTCCTGCATTCTCACTAAGATAACTTGCATTAATTCCGCAGCCTCGCACGCATATTGTCACACCATCTGCTGCAAGTGAGCCTCTGTGAGATGCACAATCAACTCCAAGAGCGCCACCACTGACAACAGCAACACCGTATTTCGAAAGAGCGTAGCCGAACTTATATGAATTATCAATACCATACTTCGTCGCTCTGCGAGTACCGACTATACCTATTGTAAGTCTGTTGTCAACATCAGGAAAAGTTCCGCTAACATATATTACAGCGGGCGGACATTCAATATTACGCAAGCACTGCGGATATTTTTCATCATCCAGTGCAATCACAGAATATTTTAGTTCATTACATCTTTCAATAATTCTGTCAGCAACAGAAATATTTACAGATTTCAGCTTATTGATATCATTTTGTGAGAAAATTCCGCAAAAACGCCACTCTTGCTCACCACCATTATAAAAATCAGAAACATCCGAGTATAATTCATATATTTTTCTGACTTTAGGGGTATTATAACCAAGAGTCTGCGTTATCCATATCCAAATTCGAGTATTAGAAGAAATCATTTTACCATTTCCCACATTATGATTGATGCAGCAGTTGAAGCATTTAAAGACTCAGCCCTGCCATTCATTGGAATAGTAATTTTCTCATTACACATTTCAATGGTTTCTGCCTTGAGTCCGTTGCCCTCATTGCCAATTACAGTAACACAGGGCAACTCAAACTTATTTTCTGTGATTTTTTTGGCATCCTGTGTTACAACAGCAGCATAGGTATTAAGCTCGCTATGTTCAGATAAAAAACCACAGATAGAGTCACAAATTATAAAAGGCAACCTAAACACTGCACCCATACTGCCTCTTACAACCTTTGGACTAAAAAAGTCACAGCAGTCCGAAGACATTATTACTCCGTCAATACCCAAAGCCTCAGCGGTTCTAAGAACTGTACCAAGATTTGACGGATCCTGCATATTGTCAAGTGCTATAAATTTGCTATTCTTATTAATTGTATCAAACTCATTCGTTTTGTCAAGTGCTTTTATCACACACAAAAAACCCTGCGGAGTTTCAGTATCGCTCAAAACTGCAAATATATCTTCTGTGACAAGAAAAGTTTTCTTAGCATAGTCGCTAATTTTTTTAAAGTAGTTAGGATACTTATCTCTTGCCTTTTCGGTTGCTAAAAACAATTCTATTTCAGCGTTACTGCATAATGCATCATTACAAATTCTAACACCCTCAGCAATAAAATGTCCGTTTTTGCGTCTGTGCTTTGCACTGTTTTTTAACTTAAAAGTATTTTTGATATTTATATTATCTTTACTTGATAAAATTTGCATATCGTCCACCAAGTCCCAAAAACAGCAAATGCGTTTGGAAAACCAAACGCAATTACAGTTATAATTAATTAAGCATTTTTAGCCTGTTCAACAAGTGATGCAAAAGCAGCTGGGTCTGAAATAGCAATTTCAGAAAGCATCTTACGGTTAAGTGTGATGCCAGCCTTCTTAAGACCATTCATAAATGTTGAATAGTTAGTACCGTTTGCCTTGCAAGCTGCAGAAATACGAGTAATCCAAAGACGACGGAAGTCTCTCTTTCTCTGCTTACGACCAATGTATGCATAGTTGCCTGACTTCATAACGGCCTGTTTAGCCATTTTGAAATGTCTTGATTTAGAACCCCAATATCCTTTGGCAAGTTTTAATGTCTTTTTTCTTCTTTTGCGAGTCATCATCGCACCTTTTACACGTGCCATATATGTTACCTCCGATTATTTAGTGTAGTTAAATTTAAAAATTCCCGGTAAACGATTATTTGTAAGGAATAAGACGCTTAACCTGAGCTGTATTTGTCTTGTCAGTAACAACTGTCTGACGAAGACCTCTTTTACGCTTTGTTGTCTTCTTGTTCAAGATATGACTTTTGTTAGCGTGAGCACGGATAACTTTACCGTTTTTAGAAAGTTTAAAACGCTTTTTGGCACCGCTGTGTGTTTTAATTTTAGGCATAATAATATCCTCCTTAGCTTTGATTACTTATTGGACTTTGGCGCAAGAAACATAAGCATATTGCGACCCTCAAGCTTTGCAGGCTTTTCAATCACAGCAACTTCGCTGCAAGCATCTGCAAAACGCTTCATAGTGTCAAGACCGATTTCAGGGTGACCCATTTCACGACCTCTAAACCTGATTGAAACTTTTACCTTATCACCATGCTTAATGAATTTTAGAGCATTATTAAGCTTTGTATTAAAATCGTGTGTATCAATATTAAGTGAAAGTCTTACTTCCTTAATATCAACAACATGCTGATTTTTTCTTGCCTCTTTTTCTCTTTTTGCCTGCTCAAAGCGGTATTTGCCATAATCCATAATCTTGCATACAGGCGGTTTGCTCTGTGGAGCAATTTTAACCAGATCAAGATTTTGCTGATCAGCGAGATTAAGTGCTGCACTTGCTGACATAATACCAAGCTGCTGACCGTCAGAGCTAATTACTCTAAGTTCTTTGTCGCGGATTTCTTCGTTAATCTGAACATTGTTCTCTTTCTTGCCGATGGGTAAGCACCTCCAAAGTACCTTAAAAATAATAAATGCGGACAGAAATACATCCGTCCGCATAGCAATACATAGTAACAGTAAAACTGATTGTATTGACCCGTGCAGACGACACCCCACAGGTGAAAGCATTTCCGCTTTGCTTTATTTTACCTGACTATTATATTACAATTATATTCTCTTGTCAAGAATAATTTTACTTTTTGAGAATATTTTTATTTTTTGTTAATTTCATAATCTGCATATTCACCAAGATCCATTTGAATTATATCGTGGCTTACATGACGCTGACTAACAGGTATCATCTCCATATAGTCACCATAGAGATATTTTAGATACTTGTCATATTCCTTTGGTATCGGAAGTTTTTCGTTTTCAAAATCAACATATATAATCTCTTGAAGCCACTGTTTAGGAAATTCTCCTCTTGTAATGTTGCGTCCCATACTGTCAAAAAGATATTTCGCATTTTTCTTATTCTTAAACTGTGACATAAGCGTATTTTGAATCTTTTCAAGAAAGGCAAGAGGAAAAATTGTTTTCAGCACATTAGCAACAAATGAAGAAAATCTTCCGTTGGCATTGACTTTGGTTCCTCTCCATTTATCAAGCACAAGCCACCTTGCACTGGCAGTTGCGTGCATATGGAGTTTTCTGATTAACTTATTATTTGAAGTCTGATCCTGAGCCAAAACATCAAAGAAAATTCCGTTATGAATGTCACCGAAGCGAGATGAAAACTCTGTTGAAAACACGGTGTCATTTATTCTGATTTTTGTAAATGGGAAATGACTTGTTTTTTCGTTATTTTGTACAGTAAAGTTTGACGGCAATTCACTAGGCAAAACCCTCAAGAACTTATCATAATCCTCACGCAGCATCATAACATCGGCATCATCATCCCACGGAATAAATCCTTTGTGTCGAACAGCTCCTAAAAGTGTTCCGCCTGCCAAAAAATATTTGATATTATGCTTTTTGCAAATTCTATCAATTTCAAGCAAAAAGCCGAGTAATATCTTTTGGATGGTTTCAAGCTTGCCATCGTAAGCATCAGGAAACATAAAAACTTCATCACTGTTTTTATATGCGTGAACCGCAATCAAGAGTGCATCTTTAATATTGATACATGGAACAAATCCGAGCTGTTTCAGCTTTGTATTGCACACAGCACAACCGTCGGCAATCAAACCATCATCAGTCGTTAAAAAATTCACACCATCAAATAGCTCATTAATTATAACTGCAAGTTCAATATTTGACACGGTTGCATCATCCGAACACGCATTATATACAGTGTTTTCACCATTTATAATTACATAAAAAAGTGCTGTAAGTAAATCATTAATATAAATGTATGAAACTTTCAGATTAGAATGTAGCAATTTAAGGTTCTGTTTCTTAGAAATAGCATTAACGATACTTTTTACAAAATCAGATTTTGAAAAATCACTGATAATTGTTGAGCATCTTAATACAGAAAGGTCAAATCCATATTGTTTTGACGCTGATGAATACATATTTTCAACAGACTGCATAATCATTGTCTGCAAAAATTTTTCATCATAATTAATATAACCGTTTTCATTTTCAGAAATCACAAAACCCTGTTTCAGCTCGCCATAAACCGAATTATCCGAAAGCAAAATCACTTTTGCAGGATTAATGTAAGAGATAATTTCTGTATTATTTGAGCAAGCATATAAAACATCTTTTGCTGTATCTGCGCTATTACAGAAGTTTTCAAGAAACAGAACTTCAATAAATAAATCTGAATTTGCAGGCAACAGTGACTTTGTATTACAAAGAACAAAGTCACTTCTGTTCCTCAATAAATCAAAAATACCATTACTCTCTTCCTTACAGAAAGCATAAATGGTATTGTTTGAATTCAGCTTATCGTTTACAGACAACAGCGAGATTACAACAGAACGTGCAATCTTGCTGTTGCCTGACACAATTATTGATTTGTTAATAAATTTTGATAAATCAAGATTTTTATCACGCAACGGAGCTTCTGCCCAATCACGCTCAAATTGATTCAGAACTGATTTAAGTAACATATTAAGCCGAAAAGGTCTTAATTCTCTTCAAGAATATTAACCGACCTTCTAATTCCTTCCTTCAAATCGACAAGCGGTTTCCAGCCAAGGGATAAAAGCCTTGTGCTGTCCATAATTTCGGGAGTCGGAGCAAGCGGAGAAGCATCAATCTCAGGCTCCTTCTCATCCTCAGGATTTGCAAATGACAAAGAGATGTTTCTCTCAGGAAACACTTCACAGGCTGTCTTTGCAAAGCCTCTGATTGTAGTATCAGACTTTTCATAAGCAATATTATACGGAAGAGTATTTTCACCCTCAAGCAAGATAACAAGAAGTGCGGTGACTGTATCTGTAACATAGCAGAATGAACGGTTAGCAGCACCGTTGCTCTTGAGCAAAATATCCTGCTTTCTGACAATATTTGCAATAAACTGTGCCCACACTCTGTCATCATCAAGACTGCTTGCACCGTAAATATAGCTTGGGCGGGCAATCTTAATATTCATACCATACTGCTTTGCATAGCTTGCAGCCAAAGTTTCCGATGCTCTCTTGCCCACCGCATAGCAATTCTTATATGAAGTAAAATCAAGATAACCTATATCATCCTCAGCAATACTCTGCTTGCCTGTGTGAAGTTTTCCATACACCTTAAGACTTGAAATAATCAGTGCAGCTTCGCTGTTTGATTTCTTTGCAAAATCAAGCACATTTGTTGTACCGATAAGGTTGGCATTAATTGTACCTACCGGGTCATTTTCAAACTGAATATTACTTGCCTGACTTGCAGCGTGAATTACAAAATCAGCTCTTTCAGCCTTAATTTCATTCGATACATCCTGGACACAAAGAACAAAATCATCACGGTTTAATAGTTCACCATACTTTGCCTGTGCCTTTTGCTCATTTCTTACTAAAGCAATAACCTTGATGTTATCGTCGTAAACATCATTTCTGTTAAGAAAGCTCAAAACTAAAAATGAACCGATAAATCCGCCTGCACCTGTAATAAGGACGGTTTTATTTTTAAACCTGCTCCAATTAATATCAGTCGAAGTGATTTCCGTAATGTCTTTATAGACATTTTTCTTTACATTGTCTTTAACATTATAAGCCATATTTCAATTCTTCCTTAGCAAACTGCTTGTAGTTGTTATAATAGAACTGTGCACGCAAGGTAGTGAGATCTTCAGGAGTAGTAACCTTGATATTAAAGCGTTCTCCCGTAAAGATATGCACTTCTTCGCCAAGCTCAATAAACAATTCGCTTGAAGATACAGGATTAGTAATTCCACGCTTATAAGCCTCATCATGTGCCCACAAAATTCTCTCCATAGTATAACCCTGAGGAGCCTGTGTTATATACATAGTACTTCTCTGATAGCTTTTACCGCAGGTTTCACCGTCAGTACTATAAAGCAAAGAATCAATACTCGGGGTAACAGGCACTGCTGTTTTGTACTTTTTTGTATCCTTAATACAATTTGTAATAAGTTCTTCAGACAACATTGGACGAACACCGTCACAAATCAGTATAATATCCTGCGGATCCTTTGAAAACTCTGCCGTAGCTACAACACCATTATGAATAGAATCAAAGCCGTTAGCTCCGCCGGGAACTATTGACTTTACCTTTTGTACATTAAACGCAGAGATAAGCTCTTTAAGATAGCCAATCCAATCCTCTTTGCAGGCGATAACGATGTTATCGACCATAGGATGCTTTGCAAAATGCTCCATTGTGTGAATAATAATAGGCTTGCCGCCTACCTCAAGAAACTGTTTCGGCATATCAGAATATTTCATTCTTGCACCAATACCGCCGGCAAATAACATAGCAGTAACCATACTATCCATCCCTTCATACTAACTATTAGTATTTATATTCTATTATATAATATCATAGTTACTTAAATTTTGTCAACACACCAATAATATTGTCTTTTTCTTGAATTATCACTTTTCTTATGTTAAAATGAAATTCGGAGTTGATTTACTTGAATAATAACAGACTTTATAATTACAATTATTCGCCCTTAGATAGTCAAAAGGAATATGAAATAAAAAAACTAAGAAAAACTTCCAATGGATTAGGATTATTTGTATTCAGCTACTTTATAATAATGATTGTTGTAACTTACTCATTAGTTGCTGTTCTTACGATAATATCACCTCGTACGAATTTGCTGAAAGAAAGCACCCCAATGTTTTTGCTTGATATTTTTATTTCTGCTTTTGCTGCATTTATTCCAAGCTTGTTTTATTTTTTATTTTCAGGTACAAGTATTTCTGATACAATAAAAGTAAAATGTGTTAAGCTAAAACTTCTTATACCTATTGTTTTCTTGGGACTTGGAGTAGCAATGTTTGCAAATACAGTGTCAAACATTATTGCAAACAACTTTTCAATATTTGGTCTTGAAAATAGCGTCGACTTTTCTCAGACAACAGATAGTATGCTTGAAAAAGTACTATATGTGATTGCAGTCTCATTAGTACCCGCGCTCGCAGAAGAATTTGCTTTTCGCGGTGTAGTTATGGGAACACTTCGTAAATATGGTGATTCATTTGCAATCATATCGTCAGCAGTGCTGTTTGGTTTAATGCACGGTAACATATCTCAAATTCCGTTTGCTTTTATTCTTGGTTTAATTTTTGCTTTTGTTGACTGCAAAACAAATTCTATTCTTCCATCAATTATCATTCACTTTCTAAATAACTTCTATGCGGTTATGATGGATATTTTTCAGGAATCGTATGCAATAAGTAATAAAAGATTCTATATCATATACTTGTTGCTTGTAGCAATTTTATGTATTTTGGGAACTATATCATTCTTCATCTTATTAAAGAATGATAAGAAATTTTTTAGCTTTAACTCAAATACGGGTGTAACATATACAAAGAATGATTTATTAAGCTTTAAAGATAAAAATAAAACCTTTTATATAAGCTTTGGTGTACTGCTGTGCATTATCCTCTTTGCAATAGAAACTGTTACGAATTTAGGTATAATAGATGTGTGAATATAATTTGGATTTTATGAGAGCGGCACTTGAAATGGCACAAGAGGCCTATGATGATGACGAAGTGCCAGTTGGAGCAGTTGTTGTAAGAAACAACGAAATAATCTCCCGTGGAAGAAACAGACGGGAAAAAGAAAAAAACGCCCTGCTACATGCAGAGATTGATGCAATAAACAAAGCATGTAATGCACTTGGAGGTTGGAGATTATGGAACTGTGAGCTGTATGTTACACTTGAACCATGTCCTATGTGCGCAGGAGCAATAATAAATGCTCACATTCCAAAGGTTTACTTTGGTGCTTACGACTTTAAAAACGGCTCGTGCGGTACAATTACCAACTTGTTTGAAATGCCATATAACTTTAAACCAAACTCAACAGGCGGAATTATGCAGAACGAATGCTCACAGCTTTTAAAGGATTTTTTTAAAAAATTAAGATAAATTAATTTTTACAACAATACCACCGAATTAAAATAATCCGACCTCCTATAGTTAGATCAAAACTAACTTATAGGGGATCGGATTTATTTTTACTATTCTAATTCAAACTTTAAAAGCTTTCTTCCCTTAGCAAGGCGACTCTTCACTGTACCTTCCGGAATATGCAGAATATCTTTTATTTCCTTTACAGAAAATTGTTCTCCGTAATACAGCATAATAACAGTACGAATTTTGAGCGGAAGTTTTTCAAAGATTTCTTTAATTTCTATATTAGAATAATCATCATTCTCACCTATATCAATCATACTTTCTGACTGATATATTTTCTTTCGCTTTTTTATCTGTTTGATGCAAACATTAATCAATATTCTAATAAGCCATGTAGTAAAATAATCTTCATTTTTTAATGTACTCAGCCTTTCATATGCAATTAGAATGGCATCCTGAACAGCGTCCTCGCAGTCTTTTTCATTTTTAAGCATTGACATTGATACTCTGTAAAGCGTTGTTTCGGCGTCAAGCACTTTGTTTGTAAACTTTTCTTTATTCATAGTGCCTTACCTCTCAAACGGAAAACAAAAGATTTTTTCATTTTCGCTGTCATTATTTATATTGCGTGAAACAACTACAAAATACAAATCTTCAAGGTAGTCTTCATCAACAAAAAATCCAACTGAAACCTCTCGTGTTTCTCCCACATCAATGCAAAGTAAATTATTAGCTTTGTCAACACCGTTATTGTAAACCATTGTACCTGTATAATATTGAGTGTATTTAGGTGCCAGACTATTGCTACCGTTGCGTCCCAAATTTGCAAGATGTAACTTTGTTAAATCAAAACCTATATTTTCCCATTCACTTATCGGTTCTAAACAAGTAACATCAATATTAACCAAGACAAAATGTCTCTTTGTATTAACACTTACACCCTTGTTAATACTGTTTATACCATCGCCGTATTCTGTATAAACACGAGTATAATCGGAAATTATATCTCCATTTTCATCAAAATATGTACTAAACGGTTTCTCTCCATCATATTCCATAAAATTAAAGTTATCACGACTCAGATCAGAAACATTGTCGTGAAGTTCAAAAGACTTAACATTCACAGAGTAAGTCTTATTATTGCTATCAAAATCAGAATAATAAAATGAATGTCCGTAATCATTAAGTATAAAACTATTATTACTCTGTTCTGGATAACCATATAAAACATGTGGTGGATTAGAACTTTGAGAAAGCTCAGATGCTAAGTCAACCGCCTCATAGTGGTCATCTTCTGTACCCTCTGATACCTCCGCTCCTTCTATTATTTTTTCTATTTCTTTATCGCTTATTTCATTATCACACAAACCGACAAAAACTACTCCTAAGTCATCAAGATACTCATAGAATATTTTTTCAGCACCCAATTCTGTTTCATCAAATTGACGAGTATTAATAATTACCCTGTTGCCGTTAATAACTGTTTCTCTCGAATTAGTTATGAATTTATTTGTTACATTAAACTCGGAATCAAGTATAATAATCGAGAAATCACAACACATTTCTCGTCCCTCTCCATTCAAAGAAAACTTTTCTCCATATTTACAGGGACTTTCACTTACACCTTCGGGCAAATAATTCAATTTAAGCTTTACATATTCCGGCAACTTTATATTTTCTTCTGGTACAATATTGACATTCATACCGTAGTTGCTGATTTTTTCGCTAAAAATGCCGTAAATATTGCTTGTCGCCAACACTGAGGTTGTGCACAAGCAGGCAATTATAATACAAATTATCACTACCTTTAATATTCTGTACCTTTTATAACGCCTCTGTGCCTTATCATTAAGTCTAACAAGCGAACAAAGCATTGCGTTATGAAAATCCTCTGTTGAATTTGAATAGATATTTTTTAAATCATTCGGCAACATAATTACATCTCCTTTTTGTTTGTTCACTTATTAGAGCATTGAAAAACAGATTTGGTTCATTTTATTTTATAAAAACCCAAAATTTAAAGGTTAAAGTCGCAGCTTAATATAATTTTGAAGCATTGCCTTAAATTTTTATAAAAATATAAGGAGCTTACAAAAGCAAGCTCCAAAGTTAATTATTAATACTAATTGCCAATAGAAGAGTAGAATAGATTTTCGAGCAGATTTTGTGCTGAACAAGGACGACGATGTCAGGCTAACGCCTGTCAAGGAGAAGGACGCAGTACAGTGCAAAATATGACGGAAAGATATCTATTATTTTATTGAAGATTAGTATTAGTTAAATCTTTGAGAATTTTATCAGCTGCAAGCATAATTCCTAACTTACCACCATGGAAGTTAAGTCCGCCTTGCATCCAGACAGCATAAGGAGGTCTGATTGGCGCATCTGCCGAAAGTTCTATTGATGAACCGAGCGTAAATGCACCTGCTGCCATAATAACCTTATTTTCATATCCCGGCATATCAGATGCAACCGGTACTACAAAGCTATCAACAGCAGATCCGCTTTGAATTCCTCCGCAAAAGCTTTCAAGCTTTTGTTCATCTCCAAGCATAATAAGCTGAATAATGTCACCACGCTCATCGTTATACTTTGGGGTAGTTTCATAACCAAGAATTTCAAACAAAGCTGATGCAAATACTGCTGTTTTTAGGGCCTCGCCTGTAACATGAGGAGCGTGATAAGCTCCCATAAACATTTCACGGTTAACATCAAGAGTTGCGCCAATTTCCTTGCCTGTTCCCGGCGTTGTAAGTCTGTAAGCACACATTTCAACAAGATCTCTCTTACCTGCTATGTAACCACCTGTTGGAGAAATTCCGCCTCCGGGGTTCTTTATGAGTGAACCAGCCATAATATCAACACCTACAGACAACGGTTCTACCTTGTCAACAAACTCACCATAGCAGTTGTCAAGCATAATAATTGACTTTGGTGATACCCTTTTTGAAATATCACAAATCTTCTTTATTTCTTTATATGTAAGTGAATTGCGAAGGCTGTAACCTCTTGAACGCTGAATATAAACCATTTTTGGCTGTTTTTCGGCGATTTGCTTTTCTACCTCTTCAAAATCCACAGTTCCGTCATCTTTAAGCTCAGTCATCTCAAAGTGAATATCAAAATCTTTGAGAGAACCGGGATATTCTCCCTCAATTCCTATTGCAGAGCGGATAGTGTCATATGGCATACCCGTAACAGAAAGCATTGTATCATTAGGGCGTAACATTCCGAATAAAGCAACTGTCAAAGCATGTGTGCCGCTGACAAAATTGTGGCGAACAAGGGCGTCCTCGGCATCAAAACAATAGGCATATACTCTGTCCAGAGCATCTCTGCCTGCATCATCATAGCCGTAGCCTGTTGAGCCTTTGAGGTGGCTTTCACGTACACCTGCCAGCTGAAATGCCTTTATCATCTTGCGTTGATTATATTCCTGAATTTCATCAATTTTCTTAAGTTCTTCAGAGCAAAGCTCCATAGCTTTATCAGCAGCATCAATTATTTTACGGTCAATATCAAAAAAATCCACTAATTACCCTCCAAAATGGTATTCCTTCCATTTGCCAATCTCTTTAAATCCTAAATTGGAATAGAAATTTACATTTGCATTCTCTGCCCTATGTAAATAAACAGTCTTCCCCTCATTAATCAGCATATTTGTAATATATCTGACAACGGCAGAGCCATAGCCATGCTGACGATAGTTAGGATCACAAGCTACTGCACCAAGGACTGCCGCTTTATTGCTTTCAGCAACAGTCATTGCAACGGAAGCCAAATTATAGTTTGAATTAATTGCAGCTATGCGTATTGCGTTATGTCTTATTTTATGATTTACATCAACATAAAAATCCTCAAAGGCAGGAGGCGTAAAGTTATCGTCAGCACACTTTACAAGCAAATCATAAACAGATTTAATATCGGGTTCAATAAAGTTTACTTCATCATTTTCGTCTATAGGTTCATTTCTTTCAAGCACATATCCGCTGATTGAAGTTCCTCCATACAAATCAAGTTCAAATTTATCATCACACAACACGCTTGACGCTCCTGCAACACGAATGAACGCAGAAACTTCTTCAAGCAAGCTGTCATCAGCTAAAAATATTATAAAGTTTGTGCCGTTTCTGGCAATAGCGCCCTTGCATTCATTTGTTTTATCGGCATTTACAAGCCAATAATCAACGAATGCAAGATTGGCATTATAGCTGTTGAACAATGAAATTATTCTGCAAGCAAACGGATCGTTATTTGCAACAGAGGACAAAATCCCTACAAAATCAACATCTTGTGTAGCTGAAACAATCATTAGCACATTTCCTTTTCATCAAAATTTCCGCCTGCAATCAATTTTGCAAGCTCACACACAATCTTTAAAGTACTCTCACAATCAGATATATTTACAATGCAGGCAGGTGCGTGCAAATATCTGCAAGGCAGTGATACTGCCAAGGTACGCACTCCACCCCTGCTCTGGTGAATAACACCCGCATCATTTCCCCCTGCAACTGCACGCTTATACTGTGCTCTTGCACCGCACTTTTCTGCAATTTCAAATGCAGTTTTTACAAGCTGTTTATCGTATATAGTACGTCTGTCCATAACAGAGATTACTGCACCCTGTGAAAGATTGCACACTTGCTTATTTTTATCGACCTCAGGGATATCAGCGGCAGTAGTAGTTTCAACTACAATAGCAAACTCAGGGTCAACTGTGTACGCAGCAACCTTTGCTCCACGAAGTCCTACCTCTTCCTGAACAGCGAAAACAAAGTGAGTATCGTATTCAAGCTCACTCTTAATAAGCTCAATAAGGACATAACAGCCGAAACGGTCATCAAGAGCCTTAGACTTGATTGATATATCATTACGCTCAAAATCAGTCATGAAACTAACGCTGTCACCAATGCAGACATATTTTTTCGCCTCATCAGCACTATCTGCACCGATATCAATATACATTTCACTAATTGCAGGCACAGAACTGCTTTCTCCGCCTTTTGTAAGATGAATAGGCTTAATACCGATAACGCCGTTTAACTTTTGCGTACCGGCTGTCACTTGTTTTCCAATCAATACTCGCTTGTCAATACCTCCGACCTCATCAAATTTAAGATAGCCATCAGAAGTGATGTCAGTAACCATAAGTCCGACCTCATCCATATGAGCAGATAACATCAACTTGTGCTTTGCTCTGCATTTTCCCTTTTTAAATACAATAAGATTGCCGAGATTGTCTGTTTTTATTTCATCAGCATAATTCTTTATTTCATTTATAATTAACTTGCGAATTTCAGACTCATCACCCGAAATACCGCTGCAAATACAAAGTTTTTCAAGCAAATCAAAGTTAATCATATACTGCACCTCCCGAAAGCACATAATCAGCAATTAACTGTGCTGTATACTCAACATCTTTAATTGATATAACCTCGTTAGGAGTGTGCATATAACGCTGAGGAATTGAAATCACAGCAGTTTTTACTCCTGATTTACATACGGAAATACTGTCGGCATTTGTTCCTGTTGCAGATGAAATAGGTTCCAGCTGATACGGAATATTGTTTTGCTTTGCAAGTTCGATAAGAGAGTTTACCATAGTTTTGTTGAGAATCGGAGAAATACAAATCATAGGTCCTTTTTGAAGTCCAATAGATGAATACTCTCCCGAAATATCAGGCTGTGACGCAAAGCTTACATCAACTGCAATAGCTTCATCAGCTTCTACATTGAACGCACCTGTCTTTGCTCCCGTGCCAAAAGTTTCCTCCTGTGAACTCAAAAGAAATACAACCTTATAATCCAAATTATCTTTAGCATGAGACAAAATTTCTGCAACCTTTAAAAGAGCTGCAACACCGCATCTATCATCCAGACAAGCTGAGGCAATTTTGTCACCGAGCAACATTCTCGGCTTACTCTTAAAAGTAAGAACATCACCCATTGAAATGTATTTGCTTATACTTTCTTTATCAAGTCCGAAATCAATCCAAGTTTTTGTAATCGGGGTAGACTTGTCCTCATTTCCGTCAGACAAATGTGGCGGCATACAGCACACAACACCTGTCAGAAACGGATAATTCTGAGGAAAAAACTCGGTATCCTGCAAGGTACGAACATCAATACCTCCGCACTTATCAACCTTTACAAAGCCATTATCATCAATTCCTGTCACCATAAGACCGATTCTGTCAATATGAGCATCCAGAAGTATAGTCTTGTTTGAGCTTTTACTATCTATAACAGCATAAACATTGCCGTTTGAGTCTAAAGAAACATCAGAGTACTGTTCAAAATATTTTTTTACAACTTGGATTACAGGCCCTTCGCTTCCTGAAACACCGCCTACACTGCATAAATCAAAAATAATATCTTTAATTTCCATAAATAAAATCACTTTAAATTATTAACGATTGACTTAAAGTGGTTACCTCTTTCTTCAAAATTCTTGTAAAGTCCAAAGCTTGCACTTGCAGGAGAAAGCGAAACTATATCGCCTTTTTCAGTCATTTTTACAGCCGCTTCAACGGCCTCTTCCATATTATTTACATTAACAATAGATATTGCGTT
The DNA here is from genome assembly GCA_022510955.1 of Ruminococcus sp. GTDB lineage: Bacteria > Bacillota > Clostridia > Oscillospirales > Acutalibacteraceae > Ruminococcoides. Next base: position 31,575 of record JAFLSM010000004.1, read on the forward strand.
TTCGATGTAGTTATCGGAATTCTTAACTGCCGCCTCAATCTTTGGAGCTGTATCACCCAAAAGAATTAACAGCTTAACCTTTTCATTAATTACAGGTCCGAGAGGCTCATACGGAATGTGCTTGTCATATCCTCCTGCAATTATGGCAATTTTCTCATCATAAAGAGAAAGTGTTCCAAGCGCAGTGCGGGTAGGACTTGATGCGATTGAGTCATTATAGTATTTAACACCTTTATATTCACGAACAAACTCTGCTCTGTGTGCAACACCGCCAAAAGTTCTGGCAACGCTGACGATTGTTTGAACATCAACGATACCCCAAACAGCAGAAATCGCCGCCAAGTAATTTTCTACATTATGCATACCCGGAATTTTGATATCCCTAATATTCATAATCTGAGTAACCTTGCCGTAGTCCGAATAGCATATTGTTGTACCGTCAAGATAAGCGCCGTTATAAAGCTTTTCCTTAACACTGAACTTTGCAGTTTCACCTCTTACATCCACACTAAAGTCATCGGTGATATCATTATCAAGGTTTAAAACAGCCTTTGAAAAAGCGTTTTGGTGCAGGATTATGTTTTTCTTTGAATCAATGTATTCCTGCATATCTTTGTGAATGTCAAGATGGTTTGGTACAAGATTTGTAACAACTGCGATATCGGGACTTTTACGCATAGAAATAAGCTGAAAACTTGACAGTTCAACAACTGCATAATCATCAGCAGAAATAGTTTCAATCTCAGGAAGAAGAGGCTTACCTATATTGCCGCCAAGATGAACATTTTTGCCTTCTGCCTTTAAAAATTCAGAAACAATGGTTGTAGTAGTTGTTTTGCCGTCAGAACCTGTGATTGCAATTGTATTGCAAGGACACAAATCAAAGAATACTTCCATTTCTGAAGTAAGTACTGTACCGTTTTCACGAAGTTTTACAAGTTCTTCCTTATAAAAAGGTGTTCCCGGACTGCGAAAAACAATGTCTGCATCAATATTTGAAAGGTAATCATTACCCAAAATAAGCTCTGCTCCATATTCTTTTGCTTTAATTCCGTTCTCTCCGAGTGAAACAAAATCTTTTTTGTCGCAGGCAAGTACTGTTGCACCCTTATCTGCAAAAAGTTTTATTAGAGGCAAATTGCTTGTACCAATTCCAATAAAAGCAATTCTTTTTCCTTTAATACTATTAAAAAATTTTTCAATCGAAATATTCATAATGTACCCCTTTACAAGATGATAATAATAAAAAACATATCTTAATAATTATACAAAGTATTGGAAAAAAATTCAACTACAAATGCAATTATTGCAATAATTATTCGTAAATGATACAATAATTATGGTGATATAAAATGCTGTATGATTTTATTATGATAGATAAGCACAAAAAAATACCGCTATACAGGCAGATTTATATGTCTGTACGAAACTCTATTGAAAACGGAAGTCTTGAAAAGGGTAGCAAACTACCGTCAATCAGACGACTAAGTGCTGACCTTGATGTATCAAAAATTACAATAACAACGGCATATGACCAACTGTGTTCTGAGGGATATATAAAAAATAAACCGCAAAGCGGATATTATGTTGAAGCAAATTTTAAAAACGCTCCTGCCTACATTGAAAATCACAAAGAGAACAATGCACCGAATACAAATTATTTTGAATATGACTTTAGCGGCAAAAGTATTGACAAGAAAATTATTAATTTGAACGAATGGAAAAAGTGCGTTAAGGAGGTTATAAACCAAGACTATCACCTTACTTCCTACGGAAATGAGCAGGGCGAAGAAGCACTCAGAAATGCTCTGCAAAGCTATGCACTCGGTGTCAGAAGCGTCAACACAAGCTCCGATAATATTGTGGTAGGGGCCGGCACACAGCCACTCCTAAACATTATCTGTTCACTCGTCGGCACAAACAAAGTTGTTGCTGTTGCAGATTCAAGCTATGTTCAAGCGGAATATATATTCAAGAGTTACGGATATAAAATCGAATATTTTGAGAGTGACAACAGCGGTGCAACGATAAGCTCAATGGAGCAAATAAAACCTAATATTATACTCATTAATCCGAATTTTGTTACAAGCAGTGGTGCAAGTATGCCTATAAACCGACGACTGGAAATCATTGCATGGGCAAAGGAAAATAATACTTTAATCATTGAAGATGATTATAACGGAGAGCTCAGATACAGCACACACCCTACTCCGTGTATGCAAAACTATGATACAGAAAATACAATTTATCTTGGTTCGTTTTCAAAAATATTGCTTCCGTCTGTAAGAATAAGCTATATGGTGCTTCCTAAAAATCTAATCTGCAAATATCGGGAAATTAAAAGTTTTACAAATCAGACTGCATCAAAATCGGAACAGCTTGCACTGGCAAAATACATTTACAACGGTAAAATTGACATTCATCTGCGAAAAGCAAGGCGAGTTTATCTTGAAAAGAGCAAAATTATTTTAAACTCAATCAAAAGGAATTTTGACAACAATATCAAGATAATTTTTAATGAAACATCGCTTTATGTTACCGTAAAACTTAATAATAATATTGATATGGATGGATTAATAAACAAACTAAAAGAAAACTCGGTAAATGTTATGTCTGCAAAAAGCAATAATATACTTAATCTTAGTTTTTCCGGAATTGATGAGGAGAAAATTGACAAGGGTATTAGAATTATAAGAAAAGTGTTAAAATAAAGCAATAGTTCACAACCACAAAAAAATAAATATACTATATTTTTTCATTTAAAAATCCCCTTAGAGTAGTCTTGAAACATTTTTGTTATTTCAAATGTCTACTCTAAAGGGATTATATTATATAAAACTTAAAAACCTCAACGCAAGCATATTATTCTACAGTGCAGCCGCACTTAATCGGCTTGCACAAAAAGACTTCGCTATATTCTTCTTTTAACTTTTCATAGCATTTTTTTGCTCTGCGAGTGGAAGTAAATACAGCAAAAACAGCAGAACCTGAGCCACTCATTCCAACGCCTCTTGCCTTTAACTTAAGCATTTTTCCTTTAAGGTCAATAACCTCAGGAATTTGAAGAGCAAGCTCGAAATCGTTGAAAATTGTAGTTGTAATGCGAAAAATATCACGACTGTAGAGTGATTTTACCATCTCATTTGTATATGACGGATGGGGATTTAAGGCGTCAACCTTGCGATAAGCATCAGCAGTTGATACGCTTACAGCGTTCGGCTTTGCAATAACAATGTTTTCACATCTGAATGACGGTAACTTTTTAATATTAGTTCCTATTCCTGTGCAAAGCTGAGTACCGCCAACAAGACAAAACGGAACATCTGCACCGATTTTTTCACCTATTTCATGCATTTCCTTTTGTTTAAGCATTGTGCCAAACATTGCATTGAGTCCCATAATCACAGCAGCGCCGTCACTGCTACCGCCTGCAAGGCCTGCTTGTGTCGGAATTTTCTTGTTAATGTCAATGTGTACACCCTTAACATCCATTTTATTATAATCAAAAAAACGTTTTGCAGCCTTGTAACAAATATTGCTTTCATCACAAGGAACGCCGTCGTAATTGCAGGAAATTGTAATATTGCCGCTGTCATTATCGGTTATTGTGACTTCATCATATAAGTCAACAGCCTGCATTACGGTTTCGATATTATGATAGCCGTCAGGGCGTTTGCCCGTTACATCAAGCGAAAGATTAATCTTTGCAGGTGCAAGTACCTTAATTTCCATTTTTTAATTCCTCAAGAAATTCACCAATGCGCTTAAGTGCAATTTTTAGGTGATTGATTGAATACGAATATGATACACGCACAAAACCTTCTCCGCACTTACCAAAGGCAGTTCCGGGAACAACCGCAATGTGCTTATCCATAATAAGTCGAGTACAAAATTCTTCTGATGTAAGTCCGGTGCTTTTGATACAAGGAAAAACATAGAAAGCACCAAGTGGTTCAAAGCAGGTAAGTCCCATTGAATTAAAGCTGTCAACAACAAAACGGCGACGCATATCATACTCGTCACGCATTTTTTCAACATCTTTATCACCATTACGCAATGCCTCAATAGCAGCATACTGCGCTGTTGTAGGAGATGACATAATTCCGTACTGATGGAGCTTAAGCATTTGCGAAATAATTGCCTCAGGACCAAGTGCATATCCAAGTCGCCAACCGGTCATTGCATATGATTTAGAAAAACCGTTTATAACAATAGTACGCTCACGCATACCATCAATAGACGCAATGGAAACAGGAGTCAAACCTCCATATGTAAGCTCAGAGTAAATCTCATCCGACAGTACAAGCAAATCATTCTCAATGACAATCTTTGCAATCTCCTCAAGGTCATGCTTTTCCATAATAGCACCTGTAGGATTATTAGGAAACGGCAACACCAAAAGCTTTGTTTTGTCGGTAATTGCAGCCTTTAAATCGTCAGCCTTAAGTCTGAAATTATCCTCATTTCGAGTGTTGATGATTACAGGAGTACCGCCTGCCATAACTGTCAGAGGCTCATAACATACAAAGGAAGGCTCAGGAATAATAACCTCATCACCCTTTTCAATTATACATCTGAAAGCAAGGTCAATAGCTTCGCTGCCGCCAACAGATACAAGCACTTCTGACTTTGAGTCATATGAAACATTAAATCTTCTTTTGTAATATTTACAGATTTCAGAAGTAAGTTCTGCAAAACCACGGTTTGGAGAATACCATGTCTTGCCTTTTTCCAAAGTTCTTATTCCTTCATCTCGTATATGCCATGGGGTCTGAAAATCAGGTTCACCAACACTTAATGAGATTACATCATCCATTTCATTGGCAATATCAAAAAACTTTCTGATTCCAGATGGCTTTATTGTAGTAATATTTTTATTCAGGTATTTTTCGTAGTCAATCACAGGATTAAATTCCTCCCGTCAGAGCACTCTTTGCAGTCTTTAAGATTCATTCCTCTGTCCTTATATCTGCGAAGGATAAAGTGCGTGCTTGTTGAAACAACACTTTCCATTGTAGAGAGCTTTTTGGCAACAAACATTGCAATTTCCTGCATTGTTTCACCTCTTACAATAAGCGCAAAATCATAAGCACCAGCCATAAGATAAACTGTTTCAACCTCTTCAAAGGCCATACATTGCTCTGCCATTTCATCAAAACCTGTTTCCTTCTTTGGGGTTACCTTGAGTTCAATCAGAGCTTCCACAAAGCTGTCCTCAACCTCTTCCCAATTTACAACGGCCTGATAGCCTTTGATGATACCCTTGTTTGTATATTCCTTGATTTGAGCCTTGATGTAATCCTCAGGCTCACCAAGCATTGTAGCCAACTCTGCTGTTGTAAACTCAGAATTGGTATTTAACAACTTTAGCAATTTATCCATAAAATTTCCTCCCCTTGATGTCTGTAACAAATAATAAAAATTTGACTGACATTGAAATTTATAATATTATACCGCCTGCGTCGCACGATTGTCAACCGTGTTTATGAGGTTAATACATATGCATGTTGCAATAGATATAATTTCATTTACATCATCAAATACATTAAGTTCATAGTCAGAACCTACTGTTTTGTGCGTTGCAATAACGGAATTGTCAACATCCATAATGCCAAAATTCTTTGAAACTGCCTCACCTGCAATATGCCAATTCACTCCGTAAAATCGACATTTAATTTCAGACGAAACAGGCACGCACACAAATCTTACCATACGGCTTTTATCTTTGATTGAATAGGCGCTTACATTACATATTTGCATTTTTCGCACCTTACAGATTAAATCACCGTTGATTGAAGTCAGTTCAAAGCCTGAAAAACCTTTTTTCTTTTTAGGAATAATATAGTATTTTTCATAGCCTTGCTCATTAAAAATAACAAATGCTGTTTTGTCTGCTGATATATTACGCCTGATAAACAATTTCATATGAATCACCGCATAATAAGTTTGATAGTAGTTAATTAATCTTCATTTTCCAAATCTTTAAGCCACAATTTTACCGAGGCATCGCTCGGCATTCTCCAGTCCCCTCTTGGAGACAGAGTTACAGAACCAACCTTTGGACCGTCAGGCAAACAAGAGCGTTTGAACTGCTGTGTAAAAAAGCGTTTTACAAAGACTGTCAGCCATTCTTTTATGACAGCATTGTCATATTTGTCGGCAAATGAAAGCTTTGCAAGATAATATATTTTACTTGGAGCAAAACCAAATCGTACCAAATAATAAAGGAAAAAGTCATGCAATTCATAAGGACCGACTACATCCTCAGTTTTTTGAGCAATTTCACCGTTATTATCAGGCGGTAAAAGTTCGGGACTAACAGGAGTATCAAGCACATCAAGCAATACATTTTTTAATATTCCGTCAGATTTTTCGGCTTCATATGCTGTAAGATAGCGCACAAGGGTTTTAGGAATTGATACATTGACTGCATACATACTCATATGATCACCGTTATATGTTGCCCAACCGAGTGCAAGTTCCGAAAGGTCGCCCGTGCCGATTACAAGCCCGTTGTACTTATTTGATAAATCCATAAGTATCTGAGTGCGTTCACGAGCCTGTGAATTTTCATATGTTATGTTTGTAATAGCTTCATCATGATTTATATCAGAAAAATGCTGACGGACAGCAAGAGTAATGTCAATATCCTCAAAAGATACACCATATGCCTCTGCAAGCAGTTGCGCATTCGACTTTGTACGCTTGGTCGTTCCAAAACAAGGCATTGTTACTGCGTGTATGTTTTTGCGGTCGAGTGAAAGCATATCAAAAGCGTGAACACAAACTATAAGTGCTAATGTGCTGTCAAGACCGCCTGAAAGTCCGATAACAACATTTTTTATACCTGTGTGGGCAAGTCGTGTTGCAAGTCCTGTTGCCTGCATTGTGATAATTTCTTCACAGCGATTTGCAAGGTCAGTTTTATCGGTAGGAACGAATGGTGTTTGAGCAAAGGTGCGTGAAAGCTTTGTTTGCTTAATATCCATATCAAATGCAGAGAAATAAATTTTATCGTCATTGTTGCAAGTGTAAGTGCTTATTCTTCTGCGCTCGGAAGAAAGTTTTTCAACATCTATGTCCGCATAAGTTATTCCTGTGGTAAAACGCTTGCTCTCGGCAAGAATACTTGCATTTTCTGAAATTATATTTTGACCTGAAAAGACCATATCGGTCGTGCTTTCACCAAAGCCTGAATCAGAATATATATAACCGCAAACGAGCTTGCCACTCTGCATTTTGACTAAGTCCCGTCTGTATTGTGCCTTGCCTATAACATCGTCAGAGGTTGATAAATTACATATTATGTTTGCACCGGCAGTCGCAAGATATACCGAAGGTGAATTTGACACCCATAAATCCTCACAAATTTCAACAGCAAAGCTAAAGTCTGGCATTTGCTTAGACTTAAATATGATATTTGTCGAAAAGTCAACTTCACCGCATCCTGCATATTCAAAGAAAAATTCATCAGAATCTGCTCCGCTTGTAAAGTGACGGGCTTCGTAAAATTCACTGTAGTTTGGAATATTGATTTTTGGAACAATTCCAAGTATATCACCCTTAAAAATGACAACTGCACAGTTAAAAAGTGACTGTCTGTGTGGAATTGGAGTACCTACAACCGAAACTATATCGAGGTTATCGGTTGCCTTAACAATTTTTTCTATAGCATTTTCTGCTGCCTTTAGTAATGTTGACTGCAAAAACAAATCAGAACATGTATAACCTGTTACACAAAGTTCAGGAAAAACAATCAATGAAGCTCCGTTTTTATGAGCCTCTTCGATCTGTGCAATTATTTGATTTGCGTTAAACTCACAATCGGCAACTCTGATTTGCGGTGTAGCCGCTGCAACCTTTACAAAACCATATTTCAAATTTATCATTCCTTAAAATTATAATAACCGCAGGATAAAATACACCTACGGTTATTATACATCATTTAATTAAATTATACAAGATTTACGGATAATTAAAACATATGTCTACAAAATAAGAAATTTTATTTATTTGATAAGGATGATGTAGCGGGGAAAGTATCAATTATACCTGCACAAAAGCGCTGAACTGTAGTAGCATCAAGAATTGAAACGGTTCCGTCTCCGTCTACATCGCTCAAAAGCATTTCTTTATCAGAAGGATCAACTAAATCCACACAAATTTTCTGAATGTATGTTGCGTCACAAACATCTATGAATCCGTTTGAGTCGGAATCGCCTATTCTATATGATAAGTCTTCATAGAAGTTAATCATAGCAGCTGATGCAAAATCATTGATTGCACGTGAACCTACTACCTTCACATATTTTGCATAAACAGATTTGTCAAACAAGATAGTTTTTGTCGCCGCATTATCTGCCCAACCGGTTGCACTTGCCGCCAATTCCCAATTTTCACCGTCAAGGCTTGTGTAAACCTCACAAGCAGTAAATCTTCCGTTAGATCCGTCCTGACGGGGAACATAGTCAATTGCCGAAAGATATGTGCAATCGTCAAGCTCAAAAGTTATGTATCTTTCTGAATCAGAATACCATGTCCAATTTGTGTGCCAATAAGTATTGATATTTCCGTCAATAGCATTATATGCATATTCGTTATGAGATGATGCCTCTGTTGAGCAATCTATAACCGACAATCTGTCGATAGAAATATAGGATTTGAATATATTCATATCGTCAGCAGTGAAATGAAGCTCAACTGCATCACTTGCAAGGGCTGTTCCTGATGTTGCATAGCGAACATAAACAGTCTTATTTCCTCTAAGATTCGGAGCCAACTCACCAAATGAAGTCCATTCAATCTTATCAAAGCTCCATTCCATTGTATCTGTTGTGCCTATTATCCTATTTTCAAGATCATTATTATACAGTTTTTGCGGCATAGCAGCCTTTGTAATATCAATTTTATAATACTTTTGCATTCCTTCAAGGCGAACTAAAATATCGTTGCTTTCACTGATTGACGAAATTTCTTGATCGCTTAAATGTACTGAAGTTCCATTTGCTGTTTTCCAGCTTTTTCCGCCGTCAATACTGTATTCCATCTTAGCTTTTTCGCTAAGTGCAGAGGTAAGTTGCAAACGTCCGGAATTTTCTCCGCTTAACGAAAATTCTGCCAAAGCAAGTGAATTTTTACTTAATAAACTGTTAGCCATTGCTTTGCAAGCATCAGGCTGTAGTGAATTTTCGGAAGTAATAGTCGTACCTTTTACAAGTGCATCGTAAGAGGTTATTATAAATTCTGCTGTAGCAACATCGGTGGTCAGTCCGTGATTTTTCTTGAGCAGAGTAATCAAATCCCACATTGGCAAAGGGAATCCATACATACTATCTGCAATGAGTTGTAAAACTTTGAAGCTTTCCTCTTGTGAACAGCCTTTTGTAGACAAAATGAGATTATAAAATGCGTCAAGATTAAAACTTTGAACATTAAGAGCAGCTAAACATATTTCCTCTGTTTCATCAGAAAAGACACTTGACATTGCTACAAGCTCCTCTGCAAGCTTATAGTTTTCAAAATCGTTGAGAGCCTCCTGTGAAAGCAAAGCATAGCTTGCACAATAACCGCTTGTTCTCCAGCTGTTGTTACCCCAACCGCATGGCATACGACTATCGCCCTCTCGATGAGATTCTGTCCATCCTGAAATATTGTTGCCTATATATAGGATGGAGTTGTTATCAGTATATCTGTAATCAAGCCATGCACAGTGACCCGGCTGAAATACTGTAGCTCCCGGAACACCGAATACTTCTCTTATATTAACGCTTGACTTTGAAATACCGCCACAGACAGCACCTTGATCGAATATATCAAATATTGACGGATGTTCCGGATAATGGTAATCAAAGGTATAAGTTATGTAGTTGTAGCCATTGATATTACACCAATTTTTATATGTAAATTCCGATAAAGAATTATGCTCGCGAACATAGGTATTTAATGCCTTTATTTCGTCATCATTAATCTGAGCATGCATTACCCATCGCATTTCTTCAACAGACAGGTTTTCAAAAACATCATTCCACAGAAGTCCATCAGTGTGCAAATCCTTATAAATTTCATAACGATAAACCGCATTTGATACCTGTGTAACATCTGCCCAGAAATATACTGTTGCTGAATGAGTCAGAGACAGGGTAATCATCATTTTAAGATAAAGATCTCCGTATTCACTGTCCTCTATATCTTCCCCGTGTTCTGTATACAGGTCATAAAGAACATCCAAAGACTTCTGATATGATCCGCTTGGCTTTCCGCCAATGACATAAAGAGACAGCGCCTCATAATTATTCAAAAGCCACTCAAGAATCTGAGAATACTTTTCATCTCGTTCACAAAGCAACTTTAAGGTTTTATATCCTGCATTATACACAAATGTGCGTTGCAGAAGCATTTGTTCAAATTCTCTATTTTCAAGAAGTTCAGTGTAGTTTGTTACATCGTTTCTGTATTCTGCAAGCAAAGCATCATATTCCTCTACAGTTTTCAATCCATTACAAACAAACTGCTGATCATCAGGATTTGTAACAAGTTTTGCGTCTGCAAAGACAGAATGATCATTGCCGTTGCCACCATTCTGGTCAGTGTACAGCTTGAGATAATTAGCCTTAGAAATATCAACAGATACAAATTCAGATTCGCTGCTTGCAGTCAACTCATTGCTGACATACACTTCTGTCCAATTACTTCCGTCTGTTGATGTATATATATGAAAAATTACATTTCCTTTGTTTCCCTGTGAAGCATCAATACCTATGTAGGATGTAAAATAATTATATTGTTTATAATCAGTGAGATTATAAACAATCGTTGATGTCGCATGTGCAGTTATGCCCTTATCAAAATAAATACGATTTCCTTCAACTAACAGCGAAATCTTCTCATCATTCATATTGCCGTCACGATGAATAACACCCCAACCGATTTTAGCACTAACATAATTAATATCAGAAAGATAAACAAATGAATTTGCTGTGTTATCTGATTCAGCAATTTCATCTGTAGCTATAACAGTTGGAATCATACCTAAACAGATAAGCATAGTCAGGATAATTGAAAGCGCACTTTTTAAAATCCTTTTCATAAAAATACATCTCCAAACTTAAAATGTAAAGAATAATATTCATCTTAAATATAATGATTTTTCCTGCATTTGTCAATAAAATATAGGATATAAATTAAAGAATATATGTATGATTAAAGCATATGTCTGCCAATGCGTTTTCTATGGAACAAATACTGTGTTTCAAGCATTGTTTCAAACTTTGCAATATAGCAGCTTGTATATCCCATACACAACCAAAACCACATTACCATAAATGATAGGTCATATAACAGTGCCTTTTCAAAGAGTGCATACATCAAATATGCAAACAAAAAAGAAAAGAGACACGGGTAAATGTCATCCCTAAATGTATGTTTTTGCAAAAAAAGATGCTGTGCAGAATGTTTGGCAAATCTAAACCCAAAAATACCAAATACCATAAATCCGATTATTCCTGTTGAAACAAGTAAGGTCAAGTAACCATTATGCAAATCATTGTTATGATAAGTATAATTAAGTGCACCATCTGAATATTGCTCACTATAAAATACAATATTGCCGTTTGAGATGCCGATTATCGGGGAAAGCTTAAAAAGATTAACAGATTCTTTCCAGAGCTTGAATCGACCACTGTCAGCATTCTTGTTTTTGTGATTGAAAGTAACAGTATTGGTTTCAGGCAGAACAACTTTAGTACCGTCATCTATGATGATTGTATCCGTATCCCCCACTAAAAGGCTGATAAACGAATTTGTTTTTGATACAACAACTGAAAAACCGGCTTTGCAAATTTCACGAAACATTAACGCAGAGCTTATAAGAAAAGTACCTACAAGCAAAAGTGCAATAATTTTGAGAAAAATTTTTGACTTTGAAATAGGTTTGTCAGGTTTTGCAATGCCCGTTTTATCAGCAAAAAAGATATACACTACATACACAACTGCATACCCCAAAGCAAGAACCATTGAGGCATTTGAGTCACATAAAATAAGTGAAAACAGGTTTGTGCATACACAAGAAATAATCCAGATTTTGCTGACTCTTTGCTGTGTTACTGCTTCCATAAAGTTCTTTTTATAGAGCATATGACAGCATACAATCGACACAACAGATACAAAACCCAAGTTATTAGGATTAATATATACGCCTGTAAAGCGATTTTCATAGATTGTAAACTTAATCCAATACCATTCAAAGCTAAAACCAAGCATCAGGCAGGTAATACCGATTATATTAGCAATGGTTGTTATATATACAATTATTTTTGCTATTGTATAAAGTTCTTCTTTAAAATTAAAGTTCGACTCAGTGTGCATTCCGTAAAATATAAAAAAACACACAAAAACATGCAAAAGCATGATAAAACTATAAATAATTGTAATTGAAAAGTTTATAAGCATTGTAAGGGTTGAAAATGCAAGAAATGTTCCAACCCACAAGCCAAAACGCATTTTAAAGAAAGTGTTATTCTGTTTCTGATTATTTATAACAAGATATGTGCCCCAAATAAACAAAAAAACTAAAAGTACATATGCAGGTATCTGCAAAAAAGAAACATAGCAAAAGAACAAATCAATTATGTAGATTTTTCTGAATAGAGAAGCATCCTTTATATTAGCCTTTAAAGCAGTCATAGCAATACCTCAACTGATTAACTGAAAACTTCTTTAACGGTTTTGAACATTAGCTTTATATCTGAACGAAAACCAAAGTTACGCAAGTATTTTAGATTATATGCCATCTTATCAGGCAAAATCTTTTCAATATACACACTATCAACATCTTTTTCATTTGATAGAAGTTTTTCCTCATCTTTATACATAATGGACGCCAATGATGTAATTCCGGCAGGCATTAAAAGAGTTGCAAGGTATTCGTTTTTGTAGGAATCTACATACTTAGGCACCTCAGGACGAGCACCTACAACACTCATCTTTCCGGAAAGGACATTAAACACCTGAGGAATTTCATCAAGACGATACTTACGCAAAAACCTACCTATCTGAGTTACTCTACTGTCACCGTCAATAGTTACAAGCGATCCTATTTTATCAGCACCGACAACCATCGTTCTGAATTTTAGGATTTTAAAATGTTTGCCATATGTTGTTACTCTAACCTGTTTATAAAATACAGGCCCTTTAGAGGTACATTTGACAGCAATCGAAATTATAATAATCGGTATAATCAAAAAAACAAGCATAACAAGTGCTAAAATAATGTCAGAAACTCGCTTTAATATTATGCTTGACTTCTTATTAGAAAGAATGTCATAATATTCTCTGACCTCGTCACACTGAAACTTCTGCGGTAATTTATCAAACGAAAGCATAGATTAACTCCTATACATAATTAATAATTGAACAGATTTACAAATTGAATACAGTCTATCTGCATTTATTCAGTAAGCATTATATTACTTTTAACATTGATTTTCAAGAATTATTAAAAATCTGCAACAAAATAAAGCATAAAGTAAAAACCGACAGCCCATTGCTGTCGGTTTTTAGGTAATTTTATGGAGTAATCAAACACATAGAAAGGAAGTCATTATATCTTATCATCTCTCTGTTACAATTAAACTATATCATACCTTTTGTTAATTGTCAACACTTTTTTTTGACTTTTTTAATAATTTGTATATTTTTTATTCAATTACACTTTCCTGCATAATTCTCTTGACTTAATGAATAAAAAAATGTAAAATTAGATTAGCAAAGGAGGTTAAAAATATGGCAAATGAATATACTCCGGATCTTGTAACTCTGATTAGCGAAGAAGGCGAAGAAATTGAGTTTGAGATTCTTGATATAATCGAAAATGAAGACGGCAAGTTTTATGTGCTGTATCCTTATTACGAAAATCCTGCTGATGCAGTGAATGACCCGGGTGAATACTACATCTTTGAGGTTCAGGAGGTTGACGGCGAAGAAGAACTTGCTGAAATCGAAAACGATGAATTGCTTGATAAGCTTGCTGACGAATTTGAAAAAAGATATAATGAAAGTTTTTTTGATGACGAAGAAAGCAAAGAGTAATTTTTAAATTTTTAACACATAATATTTTTAGACAGCTTTACCCTGCCTAATTCGCGAATGATTTTTAAATAACCCTACAACATTTAAATCGGGAGCCGGACTCTATTAAGCGGTGTGCAGACCTCCCGTTTTCGGAAGAAGGGAGCCTGATGCTTAAAGGTTGGCACCCACCTGCTACTTCGTAGGCAGGTTATTATCAAAATCATACGGTTAGGCGGGGCTTTATTATGACTTATACAAATTTACATATTTTAGGTGAACTATGAAAATTTCTGTTTTAGGATGCGGTCGCTGGGGTAGCTGTATTGCATGGTATCTTGACAAAATTGGTCACGATGTAATGTCTTGCGGTCTTGCGGATGCCCCCGAATTTATTCAGCTTGAGAAAACACATAAAAATGATTATCTTGAATTTCCAATGTCGATTGAAGTTTCTTCAAACCTTAAAAATGCTGTTGACAGAGCTGAGGTTATTGTAATCTCTATTTCTTCTCAGCATTTGCGTTCATATATTGCACAAATTTCCGAGCATAATCTTGACGGTAAAATAATTATTCTTTGTATGAAGGGTGTTGAAGCAACAACAGGTAAGCGTTTGAGCGAAGTTGTCGGAGAATTTGTTGATGAGAGCAAAACTCCGATTGCCGTTTGGGTTGGCCCCGGACATCCCCAGGATTATGTTAAAGGCATTCCAAACTGTATGGTAATTGACAGCAATAATCAGGAAGTCAAGGAAAAGCTTGTAAATGAGTTTACAAGTGAGCTTATAAGGTTTTATCTTGGTACTGACCTTATAGGCAGCGAAATTGGTGCTGCTGCAAAGAATGTTGTTGGAATTGCTGCGGGTATGCTTGACGGACTTGGATACACCTCGCTTAAAGGTGCACTTATGGCAAGAGGCACAAGGGAAATTTCAAGACTTATTAAGGCTCTTGGCGGCAATGAAATGAGTGCATACGGACTTTGCCACTTGGGAGACTATGAGGCTACCCTATTCTCCCCTTGGAGTCACAACAGAAAATACGGTGAAGAATTCGTTAAGAGCAACCAATTTGAAAAGCTTGCAGAGGGTGTTATGACTTCAAAGGCACTTTATAAGCTTGGCAAAGAATTTAATGTTGAACTTCCGATTGTTGATGCAATTTACAGCGTTTTATTTGAGGAAGAAGATATTAATACTGCTCTTTCAAAACTATTTGTGCGTACAGTAAAAAAAGAGTTTTAAGTGTAGGAATTAAAAAATGAGTAAAAGTAAAAAAACTGATGTAAAAAAACATAAGACAATTAATACTGTTAAGCTTGGTAAACAAACTGAAAGTATTGTTGTAAACATAATATGTCTGCTTGTATTTATAGCCTTTGGTTATCTTTCCGTAATGAGCATATTACAAACAAGCAAAATTGACCCGACAAAATACGGCAGTGAAGTTATATTGTATGAAACAGATAATATTGCATTAAATATACTGTTTATGTCCATCTTCTTCGTATTTTTATTTGCAATGAAAAAACGATATGACTTTTTTCAAAAAGTCAATATTAAGGTTCTTGAAATAGCATTGCCGTGTTATGTTGCATCCTTAGGTCTTATATGGGTTTTATCAGCTCAATCAGTGCCTGCTGCTGACAGCCAAAATATTTTTGAGGCTGCCACAAACGCAACACAAGGCAACTATCAGTCTATGTATAACGGCGGAAATTTTTATAACAAAGATTTTTACAGCGGATATTCATATTTCAATTTTTATCCGTTCCAGCTCGGTTTTGTATTTTTAAGTGAAATTGTTTACAGAATTTTCGGAATCGAAACTGCAATGCCGATTGAAATTATAAATGTGTTGTGCGTAGCTGCGGCTTATCTTGCAATTACTAAAATTTGCAAAATAATATTCAAAAAACGCTCAATAGAGTTTTTTACAATTATTCTTCTTGCAGGTTGTTTTCAGCCTATTTTATTCTGCACATTTGTTTATGGCAACATAATCGGAATGTGCTGTGCATTGTGGGCAAGCTACTTACTTATAAAGTATTTTCAGACATCAAAATATGTTTTACTTATCCCCTGTGCAGTATTGCTTACACTATCAACGCTTGCAAAATACAACAATATGATTTATGTTGTGGCTTTCGTTATAATGCTGATTGTTCATACAATTAAGCAGAAAAAGTGGCAAAGCGTTGCTTTTGCATTAGCCATCTGCATTTTATCTGTAGGTACAAGCAATCTTGTGATAATGAGCTATGAAAACCGTGCAAACACAACATTCGAAAGCGGTGTTTCACAGACACTGTACCTTGATATGGGACTTAACGAAAGTGGTATGGCTCCCGGATGGTATAACGATATTGCAAAGAGCACCTATATTAATAATGGTCTCAACAATGAAATGGCAGACAAGGCTGCAAAAGCTGACATTGACAATCGAATGAAGTACAGCTTTTCAAATGTTAACTACACTGTTGACTTCTTTGGAAAGAAAATCTTAAGTCAGTGGAACGAGCCCACATTTGAAAGCATTTGGATTAGCAAGGTAAAAGGACATTACGGTGATTTAAACGGTTTGGCAAAGGGAATTTATAACGGAAGCACCGGACAGTTCTTTGAATTATGGTTTAATCTGTATGCTCAAATTCTGTATCTACTATTTGCTGTCGGACTGTACTGTATGTTCTTAAACAAGAAGAACAGTATTGAAACTGTACTGCTACCTCTGATTATACTCGGTGGATTTGGTTATCATTTACTGTTCGAGGGAAAATCACAATATGTTTTAACTTATATTCCGTTGCTTATTCCCGTAGCATCATACGGAATATCCTGTATACTGAACGGAAAATATACCAAAATAAAAGAAATTGTCGGAAAACTAAAATACATTCCGGAAAAAAGCAATTAATAAAAAGGGGCTACTCCTAAATGACGGTTAGGTCTTGACTCAACCGTTATTTAGGGGTAGTCCCTCTTCTATAACATTATAATAATCAGAGATTAGTATACATATATTCTTAATCAGACTTTTTTCTTTTATCTAACAATTTATTTGCTTTTCTTGAACCAAATCTAAAAGCTCGTCTTAGGAATCTTGTATAAATCCAAAAGTTCACATAAAGACGATAACTAAATGACTGCTTGGTGTAACTTTTTCCTTTGCGAAAAAAAGCAGTCATTACAGCAATTATTTGGTCGTTGCGGATACCGTGTTCCAAAGCAAACTGATTGTCCCCGCACATAACATAGCAACCGTCCGGATCAAGATTATATACCCTGTGCAGTACATAATGTCCATCATCACGCTTATAAAAGGCAACATCAGATACACGAATTCTGCCCTGTGGCTTTTCAAGTATTACTACATCCTGACCGTCACGAAGCATTGGTAACATACTTGTTCCTTTAGGAGTAAAAGTAACCTTTCCACCTGCATCAAGCTTTTCTATCATTAAACCTATGACATCATCAACAGAAACCAGCTTACTCAAGGATATCAGCATCCTTTACTTTTTGGATAAAAATATCAATGTCTTCTGATGCTTTTTTCTGCGGTACATCATACTCTTCAAGCATTTTATCAAGTAATTCTTCTTTTGTTGCACCCTTTTGCAAAAGTTCAAAAAGGAACGCTCCTGTTTCGTTAAGATTGATAATTCCATTAAAGTCGAGTGTCATACTGTTTACAGGCACTACAACATAGGTATCTGCAACCTTACGAAGAATGAAATCATCTTTTATCTTCATAATACCACCTACTGTGTTTATTTTTGCAATATGGTATTATTATAATATATAAATAAACAAAAAGCAAGGGTATTGCCGTGTGACAATACCCTATCTATATTTTTTATATTTATTAGTACATACCGCCCATATCAGGTGCAGGTGCAGCAGGAGCTACAGGCTCCTTTATGTCAGCAACAAGTGACTCTGTTGTGAGTACCATAGCTGCAACAGATGATGCGTTCTGAAGTGCTGAACGAGTAACCTTTGTTGGGTCAACGATACCGGCAGAAACCATATCTGTATACTCCTCTGTAAGTGCGTTGAAGCCATAACCTACTTTGTTTGCCTTCTTAACATTCTCACAAATTACACTGCCCTCAAGACCTGCATTTGCAGAAATCTGACGGAGCGGCTCTTCAAGAGCCTTGAGAACAATCTTTGCGCCTGTCTTTGCGTCACCCTCAAGAGTATCAACAAACTGTGCAACAGCAGGAATTGCATTCATGCAAGCAATACCGCCACCTGCAACGATACCCTCTTCAACAGCAGCCTTTGTAGCAGCAAGAGCATCCTCAATGCGGAGCTTCTTTTCTTTCATTTCAATTTCAGTAGCCGCACCAACCTTGATTACTGCAACACCGCCTGCAAGCTTTGCAAGACGCTCCTGAAGCTTTTCACGGTCAAAGTCTGATGTAGTTGTTTCAATCTGCTGTCTGATCTGTGCAACTCTGCCACTGATTGCGTCTTTGTCGCCAGCACCATCAACAATGATTGTGTTTTCTTTTTCAACCTTAACCTGACGAGCTGTACCGAGCTGGTCGATTGTAGTATCTTTAAGCTCAAGACCAAGGTCAGATGTGATTACTGTGCCGCCTGTGAGGGTTGCAATATCCTGAAGCATTTCTTTTCTTCTGTCACCAAAGCCCGGAGCCTTTACAGCAACACAAGTGAATGTACCACGAAGCTTGTTGAGTACGAGAGTTGTAAGAGCCTCACCCTCAACATCTTCAGCGATGATGAGAAGCTTTCTGCCACCCTGAACAACCTGCTCAAGAAGAGGAAGAATTTCCTGTGTTGTAGAAATCTTCTTATCTGTGATAAGAATAAGAGGATTATCAAGCTCTGCAACCATTTTATCTGTATCTGTTACCATATAAGGAGCAATGTAACCTCTGTCAAACATCATACCCTCAACAACCTCGCTGTATGTTTCGGCTGTTTTAGACTCCTCTACTGTGATAACACCATCAGTTGTTACCTTTTCCATAGCCTCTGCAATAAGCTTGCCAATGAATTCATCCTGTGATGAAACTGTAGCAACTCTTGCAATATCCTCTGTGCCTGTAACCTGCTGGCTATTGTCAATTACAGCCTTTACAGCAACATCAACTGCATCTGCAATACCCTTTTTAAGAATCATTGGGTTTGCACCTGCTGTTACATTCTTCATACCCTCACGGATAAGAGCCTGTGCTAGGAGTGTTGCAGTTGTTGTACCGTCGCCTGCTACATCATTAGTTTTAATTGAAACCTCTTTAACAAGTTGTGCACCCATATTCTCGAATGGATCATCAAGCTCAATTTCCTTTGCAATTGTAACACCGTCATTTGTGATAAGCGGTGCGCCAAACTTTTTGTCAAGAACAACATTTCTGCCCTTTGGTCCAAGTGTGATTTTTACTGTATCTGCAAGTTGATCAATACCCTTCATGAGAGCTTTTCTTGCTTCTTCACCGTAAGCAATTTGCTTTGCCATAATAATTACCTCCAAATAATGTTATTAGTCAACTGTTGCAAGTATGTCCGACTGGCGAACGATTGTGTATTCCTCACCGTCAATCTTAACATCTGTTCCTGCATATTTACTTGCGATTACCTTGTCGCCTACTTTAACATACATCTTAACCTCATTGCCGTCAACGATTCCGCCCGGACCTACTGCAACAACTGTTGCAAACTGTGGCTTTTCCTGTGCGGCAGATGAAAGAATGATACCACTCTTTGTTTTTTCTTCTGCTTCCTGAACTTGAAGAACAACTCTGTCAAGTAATGGTTTAATACTCATAATACAGCCTCCTGTAAAATATTGATAACTTTAGTTTAGCACTCTCGCTTTTGGAGTGCTAATTATATTTTATACCATTTTTTAGAAATGTCAAGAGAAATTTGACTATTTTTGACCTTTATTTTTTATATACAAAAAAATTTATATGTATATCAGATTTATTTATATGGGCAATTAAATAAATATTAGTATAAACTATAATTTAAAATGTATCCTTGCCATTTCTTATAAAGCAAAAAATCGGCTGCACTATGCAACCGATTTTTTAATTATTTTAATCTTTGCTTAAAAGCATTCTGTCATTTTCAAGCTTTGAACCACTGGCTTTCTCAAACTTCTTTAAAAGCTCATCAACTGTAAGATTTTTCTTCTCTTCACCGGAAATATTGAGGATTACCTTACCGTCACTGAGCATAATAAGGCGATTGCCGTGTGTAATGGCATCTCTCATATTATGAGTTACCATAAGTGCAGTAAGATTATTTTCAGCTATAATCTTGTCACTGAGTTCAAGTACCTTTGCGGCTGTCTTTGGGTCAAGGGCAGCTGTATGTTCATCAAGTAACAATAGCTTTGGCTTTTGAATTGTTGCCATCAAAAGCGTTATAGCCTGACGCTGACCTCCTGACAAAAGACCCACTTTTGTGGTCATCCTGTTTTCAAGTCCAAGGTCAAATTCTGCAAGGAGCTTTTGATACTTCTCCTTTTCCCCCTTTTTTACGCCCCAGGAAAGTCCGCGTTTTTTGCCTCTGCGAGCCGCAATAGCAAGATTTTCAATGATTTCCATATCGGCAACTGTTCCTGTCATCGGATCCTGAAAAACTCTACCAAGATATGGTGCACGCTTATGCTCAGGTAAAGCGGAAACATCAACACCATCAATCAAAATTGCACCGCTGTCCACAGGCCAAACACCTGCAATAGCATTAAGCATTGTTGACTTACCTGCACCGTTACCGCCGATTACCGTACAAAAATCACCATCGTTTAAAACAAGGTCAATTCCATTTAATGCACGCTTTTCGTTAACTGTGCCTTTGTTAAAGGTTTTATATACATTCTTAATCTCAAGCATTTTATCCACCTCACTGTGCATTTTTCGCATTTTGCTTTGCAACCTTTTTAAAGGATGTCTTAGCTTTATTACGAAGATATGGTGCTGCAAGGAAGATTGCAACAATTACTGCTGTAAACAGCTTTGTGTCATCTGTAGGCATCTTAAGCCACAGTACAATACCCATTGCTATGTAGTAAAGTATACCGCCGACAATAACTGAAACCATTCTTACAATGAAATTTGAATGTCTTTTAAGGAAAGCATCAGCAAGAACCTCACCTATAATTACAGCAGCAAGACCGATTACGATTGCTCCTCTTCCCATATTGATGTCTGCAAAGCCCTGATACTGAGCAAAAAGTGCACCTGAGAATGCGACAATTCCATTTGAAAGGGATAGAGCAATTACTTTGGCAACATTGATATTAATACCCTGCGCTTTACTCATTGCAGGGTTACTGCCTGTTGAACGAATTGTTGAGCCTTGCTCTGTACCAAAGTACCAATACATTGCCGCAATGATTATTGCAGCTATAACAAGTCCGATTATAATAGCCATATTAATATTACTTGCAGATATAACAAGAGAATAATTTCTATAGCTGATAGGAAGATTCGACTTGCCCATAATATTTAAGTTAATTGAATAAAGTGCAATTTGCGTGAGAATTCCTGCCAAAATATCAGGAATACCAAGCAAAGTATGCAAAAGACCTGTCACAAGTCCCGCAAGTAAACCTGCAATTATTGCAACAATAAGAGCGAGCCATATCGGCTGACCGTTTAACAGCATTATTGCAGTTACTGCACCGCCTGTTGCAAATGAGCCGTCAACGCTCAAATCTGCAAAGTTGAGCAGTTTATAAGTTAAAAATACGCCAAGTCCCATTAATCCCCAAATTATTCCCTGGGCAATATTACCAGGCAGAGCCGAAAAAAAGTTCGTAGGATTAAGGGATGAAAAGTATGATAGAATAGCATCCATTATTATCACCATTTACATAAAATATTGGGGTGTCGCAAATACGGCACCCCATTAAACCGATAAGGCATACTTCACAATTATAGTGCGCGGATTACGAATCAGATTTTTGGGACAATCCGTCGAGAATATTCAAGTAAGCCAAACGCTGAGCCTATAAGTGGTAATTGTGCGCTGTTGCCTTAAATTTTTTATTCAGCAGAGATTGCCTCGTAGCCTTCAGGAATCTGAATACCCAAAGCCTCGCATCTTTCTGCATCGTACTTCTTTGTTACATTTGGAGCAAAGGCAATTTCCATCTTGGAAACATCTGCACCATTTACAAGAATATCATAAGCCATTTCACCTGTCTTCTGACCAAGTTCATAGTAGCTGATTGAAAGTGTTGCTACACCGCAACCAGCGCAGATACCCTCTTCTCCTGTGATGATTGGTGTTTTTGAAGGCAGTGCAATATTATCGATAATACCTGTATTTGAGGCAGCTGTGTTATCAGTAGGAATGTAAAGAACATCACTTTCATCACAAGCTGTCTGTGTAACGGCAGCAACATCGTTTGAATCAGAAAAAGTATATGTTTTAACTGTATAACCTGCATCCTCAAAGAAAGGGGTTATTGTGTCAGCCTGAAACTTTGAGTTAGCCTCTGCTGAGCAGTAAACAATTCCGACATTCTTAACATCAGGGAAAAGTTCATTAAGCATCTTAGCCTGATCCTCAAGCGGAGCAAGGTCTGAAGTACCTGAAACATTTGTTTCTGTATAGCCCTTCCAATCTGTAATATCAAGAGCTGTACCGTAATGAGTGATTGAAGTACCGAGAACCGGGATATCCTGTGTGCCTGTGTAAGCTGCCTGAAGTGCAGCAGTACCGTTGCCAAGAATTAAATCATAGTTTGATGTAATAAAAGAATTGCAGATTGTGGTGCAATTTGCTGAATCACCCTGTGCATTCTGTTCATCAAACTTAACATTGTCTTTGCCAAGCTTTTCTTCAAGTGTATCTCTGAAACCCTTTGTTGCAGCATCAAGAGCATCGTGCTGAACAAGCTGACAAATACCGATATTGTAAACCTTGCCTTCTGCTGAATTGTTGCCTGAACCACCCTCTGTTGTTGAAGATGAGCCACCGCAACCTGCTAAACCTACAGACATTGTAAGGGCCGCAAGTCCCAAGGCAATTACCTTTTTTGTTGTTTTCATAATAATTCCTCCTCTTACTTTTGCACTTTTAAGTGCTAAAGTAACATATTGCAATTATTATACAACATACTTTTACTATTTTCAATAGTTTTTCGAATATTTATATTATTTTTATAAGTGCGTGTATGAATTTTTGGTTATTTTGCTATCACGTTACCTTCTCCAAGTTGATTTCTAAGTTCTTTAATCATTACATCATTAAGACTAACCCACATTGAAGAAGGCGCTTTGACCTGCCGTTTTGAATTAGAAAGATAAAAAATAACCGGTGTATTGCCTTCAAAAATATCAAGCACACGCTTTGCTCTGTTATATTGGTCTGTGTTTAAATCATCAATCTTTATATAGAGAGCGGTAAAATGTGTTTTGTTTGAATTATTTTGACGGTTATAAGTTGTATTATTTTGAACACCGCCACTTAGTGACTGATTAACAAGCTCCATGTTTTTACATTCATCATTTGTGCGTGCCTTATCAACGGAGTCGCAGAGTATCTTAGCCTCTTCGTTCTCTTTAAAATTGAGTGACCCACGTATAATTACAGCATTGCCCTCATTAAGGAACATTCCGTATTTTTCGTAAACATTTGGAAAAACAACAATTTCAAGCGAACCGTATCTATCCTCAACCGTGGCAAAAGCCATCATCTTGTTAGTTTTTGTTAGCTGTGTTTTTATTTTTGAGATAACACAAACAATCGAAACATTTTTTCCGTCAAAGTACAGATTACCGTCATTATTTAATATATCACCGATTCTGTCAGCCTTTGAAAGAGAAGCAAACTTTGTGTATTCATCCATTGGATGACCGCTTAAATACATTCCTGCAATCTCGTTTTCCATATGCAGAAGTTCCTCACGGGAAAACTCTTCAAGAGGCGGAATCTGAGGTTTCGAGGAGCGTTGCTCCTCCTCCGTTCCAAAATCAAAGAATGACATCTGTCCTCCGACATTATGTCTTGATTCGTATTCAAGGTCATCAAGTACTGTCTTAGAGACAGCGAGCAACTGACGGCGATTTGCACCAAGTCCGTCAAATGCACCGCATTTTATAAGACTTTCTATTGCACGGCTGTTCATGTTTCTTCCGTAAAGCCGTTTGCAGAAATCATAAAAAGAGCTGTATGGTTTAAGCATCCGTTCCTTGATAATTTGGTCAATAAACTGCCTGCCAAGATTTTTGATTGCAAGTAAGCCGTAACGGATATTATTTCCGCTTACAGTAAAGCCAAGATTACTCTCGTTTACATTAGGTGGCAAAACGCTTATTCCCATTCGCTGACATTCGGCAATATAAACTGCCATTTTATTTTGATTATCAAGCACGCTTGAAAGCAAAGCCGCCATATACTCATGCGGATAGTAGCATTTCAGCCATGCCGTTTTATAGGAAACAGTTGCATATGCAGCCGCATGAGATTTGTTGAACGCATAAGAAGCAAAGCTTTCCATTTCGTCATAAATAGAATTTGCTGTCTTTTCATCAACTCCACGGCGTACACATCCGTCAACAATAACCTCACCGCTTTCATCGACAAGTCCGTTAATAAAAATCTGTCGTTCCTGCTCCATTACAGAATGCTTTTTCTTGCTCATTGCACGACGAACAATATCTGCTCGTCCAAGGCTATAACCTGCAAGCGTTCTGAAAATCTGCATTACCTGCTCCTGATATACAATACATCCATAAGTTACATCAAGAATATCCTTCAAAAGCGGGTGCTTATAGCGTATGTGCGAAGGATTGTGACGGCAGTCGATATATGTCGGTATACTGTCCATTGGACCCGGACGATACAATGAAAGTACCGCCACTAAGTCCTCAATGCCCTCAGGTTTAAGCTGAGTAAGAACATTACGCATACCCTGACTTTCAAATTGAAACACACCTTCGGTGTTGCCCTTTGAAATCATATCAAATACCTTTTGATCATTCTCTTTAACATTTTCAGGATTATATTCAGGATGATTTCTGCGGATAATCTGCTCTGCATCCTCAATTACCGTGAGGTTGCGAAGTCCGAGAAAATCCATTTTAAGTAATCCAAGCTCTTCAAGAGTGGTCATTGTAAACTGCGTTACCACATTGTCGTCATTTTTTGAAAGCGGAACATAGTCATACACAGGCTTGTCCGTAATTACAACGCCTGCGGCGTGCATTGTGGCATGACGAGGCATTCCCTCTATGCTCATAGCAATGTCCAAAAGCTGTTTTGTCTGTTCATCTTCGTTATATCTTTTGTTTAGCTCAGAACTGATTTTGAGTGCCTTTTCAATGGTAATATTAAGCTCCATCGGAACAAGCTTTGCTACAACATCAACAGCAGCATACGGAATTGCAAGCGCTCTGCCCACATCACGAATTGCTCCTCTTGCCGCCATAGTACCGAAAGAAATTATCTGAGCAACATGATCAAAACCATATTTACTGACAACATAATCAATGACTTCTCCTCGCCTATCCTTACAAAAGTCAATATCAAAGTCAGGCATACTGACACGCTCGGGATTCAAGAAACGCTCAAAGAGCAAATTGTATTTTATAGGGTCAATGTCTGTTATTCCAATGCAGTAGGCGCAAAGTGAACCTGCACCCGAACCTCTGCCAGGGCCTACGGGAATTCCGTTTGACTTTGCATACTGCACGAAATCATTTACAATTAAATAATAATCAACAAATCCCATTGATGAAATTACATCAATTTCGTATTCAAGGCGGTCAATTAGACTTTTATCGGGATTTTCTCCGTAATGCTTATATAAGCCCTGATAGCAATTTCTTCTGAAATAGTCAAGGTGATCTTCATTGTTAGGAACATCAAAACGAGGGAGCTTGCGAACACCAAATTCAAAGTCCACATTACATCTGTCAGCAATTATTTGAGTATTCTCATAAGCCTGCGGTAAAGTAGGAAAAAGCTGACGCATTTCCTGCTCGGTTTTCAGATAAAACTCGTTTGTCTGAAACTCCATTCTGTCATTATCATTTATTGTTCTGTTTGTCTGAACACAAAGCAAAATATTGTGGATGTTATGGTCATCCTTTTCAATGTAATGACAGTCATTTGTTGCAACCAAACCTACCCCGACTTCATCTGCAATTTTTATAAGGTTTGGAATTATCCTTTTTTGCTCATCTATTCCATGGTCCTGAAGTTCAATGAAAAAATTTTCTTTGCCAAAAATATCACGATAGTAAACTGCCTTTTCCTTGGCTGAATTATAGTCGCCGTTAAGTAGTTTCTGTGGAATCTCACCTGCAAGACAAGCAGAAAGACAAATTAATCCCTCGTGATATTTTTCAAGCAGTTCATCATCAATTCTCGGTTTCGAATAAAAACCCTCTGTAAACCCGAGTGAAACGAGCTTGATAAGATTTTGATATCCTGTATTGTTTTCACAAAGCAGCACCATATGATAGTAACGCTCATATGATGATGTTTTGTCAAAACGAGAATTAGGTGCAACATACACCTCACAGCCGATTACAGGCTTTATCCCCTCTTTTTTACAGGCTCTGTAAAAGTCGATTACACCGTACATTACACCGTGGTCCGTGATAGCAAGAGAGTTCATTCCCTTTTCTTTTGCAGCACGAGCAAGCCTGCCGATACGGCATGCACCGTCAAGCAGGCTGAATTCAGTATGCAAATGTAAATGTGTAAACGCCATTTTTACTCACCTGATATTTATTATTTAATCATTTAATAACTTATTTACATAGTCCGTACTTTTTGCTGTAATCTCAACCCAAGCAGGATAGAAACCGCATTTTATTGCATTTTTGACTGATTTTATGTTGGACCATGCCGCGCAATAAAACGGGACTTTGCCCATTTTTAAAATCTCTAATGCAAGCCGGCTTGTCAGAGCAGATGCAATTCCATTTCTCCTGTATTCGGGCAGGACATCAACACCAATCTGATACATTGATTCACAGTCATCTGAGCAAGCAGCAAGTCCTATAAGTTTTCCGTCTTTATATGCACCTACTCCGAGAACATCGTGTTCGCTATTTTTACTTGTGAGTGCATTGCTCCAACTTGGTGAATAAACGTCGATTAAATCAGTGCTATGTAATACTCGTGTCTCATAATTACAAGGAAGTGCCTTTAATTTTTCAACATCAGGCAGGAAATATTCCGCCATATGACAAACACGAAAATTAAATTTTTGCAGTTCGTTATTGAGTTCAAGTAAATTAGGTGTCTCAAAGCAACGATATGCCGAGTATTTTTCTATATATTTACTCACAACTTCTTTAAACTCATCACTAACAGATGCAACAATATTATTTCCGTATGAGACTAAATCACAATCAAATGGCAGAGCAAATTCAAGGTATCGTCTTGCCTTATCATTTTTCTTTGATATAACTATTATATTATCACTCTTCAAAAAGTCATCAGGACTGCAATTACAATCAAGAGCCGACTGTTTTAACGCAATATCAAAGATTTCCTTATTAGTCATCAGTTCCACTCCTAATTAAAGTCACCAATATATTTAGCTATAATTTTTCCGTCTGAAAATTCAATCAAAAATTCATCATCTATCGAAAGCTGATTTTTTGAGGAAACAACTTGTCCGTCTTTCTGTGCAATAGCATATCCCCTTGAAAGTACTGAAATCGGATTGATAGCCTCAAGCTTTGCAGCAGTAGCTTTTATACTGCTGTCTGCTTTATTGATTTTATCGGTTACAAAGCTTTCTACTTTATTGCTAAGCACATCAAATTTCCGCTCATATTCATCAATTTTGCTTTGCGGAGACACAAGTGACAATCTTCTACGGAAGTCAATTATTAAATTGCTGTAATTTTTCAATTTGACATCTGCAAGTGAAGAAATATACTGTAGTTGTGAATTATAGAACGACATAAGTTCGTCTTTGTCAGGCACTGCAAGCTCTGCACCCGCTGACGGAGTCGGAGCACGCAAATCAGCAACAAAATCACATATTGTAAAGTCTGTTTCATGACCGACAGCAGAGATTACCGGAATTTTACATTCATATATAGCATAAGCAAGTTCTTCGCTGTTAAATGCCCACAAATCCTCGATTGAGCCGCCGCCTCTGCCAATTATAATGACATCACAGGCATTGTATTCATCAAGCCTTTTTACAGCATCAACAAGCTGACTCGGCGCACTTTCACCCTGCACCAAAACGGGACACATAACAATATCTGCGCATGGATAGCGTCGTGACAAAATGTTGCGAATATCCTGAACAGCCGCACCGGTAGGCGAAGTGATAACGCCTATTGTTTTAGGAAATTTCGGAATAGGCTTTTTATGAGCATTATCAAAAAGTCCCTTTTCGGCAAGTGAACTTTTTAGCTGTTCAAAAGCTATTGTCAGCGCACCAACACCGTCAGGCTGCATATCTTCAATATACAGTTGATACTGACCGCTTGGCTCGTAAACCGCTATCCTGCCACGACATATAACCTTCATTCCGTCCTGCGGCTGGAATCGAAGTGTTCTTGCATTGCCAGCAAACATTACAGCACGAATTACGGATTTTTCATCCTTTAAAGAAAGGTAAATATGACCACTGCGATAGTGATTGGTGAGGTTTGAAATTTCGCCCGTTATGAAAACAATATTTAGTCTTGGGTCGTTTTCTATAATAGATTTAATATAAAAATTCAGTTGTGAAATATTTAAAACCTTAGGTTTTGCAAATTCAGGTGTGTACATTGATAAACTTCCTGTATGCAAGATATGCTATACCCGCTGCATTATCAGTTGAAAAAGCAGGAGCAGCAAAAATTGCATTGTATTTTTGTGTAAAAGTTTTGTTTATAATTGAGTTTGACATTACTCCGCCTGCATAAAGTAACGGAAGATTACCGTAATTTTCAAGCAATTTGTCGGTTACTGCTGCAAGCGACTGTTCAATATACTTTATGCAGTAGGCTGCAACATATTCAGGGGATTTGCCGCTGTCAATCAGCTTTTTACATTGATTTTCAACTCCGCTTAAACAGCAGTCAACTCCCTTTAATGTAGGATGCACCTTAATTTTCTCGGTATTTTTAAGAGCAAGTTTTTCAAGCTCTGCACCACACGGAAAAGAAAGTCCAAGCATCAGACCTACTCGGTCAACGGCTTGTCCTGCATGCAAATCAAGTGACTTTGCAACAAGTTCCAAATCAAAACCGTTGTCTTTACCATTTACAAGTACAGCTTCGGTTGTTCCGCCGCTTATATGAAAGGCAATAAAGTCCTTTGTAAACATGTCATCACGCTTTGCAGAAAAAAGTGCCGCTGAAATATGGCCCTCTTGATGCGAAAACCGAGCAAGCGGTACTTTTAGAGCAGAAGATAAAATATCAGCCGTGTTCTCTCCAACAGTGAAACACGGCATATAGGAGCCATTAACAGGACGAGGTTTTACTGATACTCCTATCATTTTAAGCTCTTTTAAATCTATATTTTTTACAAGTTGTGAAAACAACTGATGAAGCTGCTGGGTGTGGTGAAACACCGCATCACTCTGGCGAAGTCCAAGCTGACCATCCTTTACGGGCAAAAGCTTTTTTTGCTGGAGCATAACACCTGTACTGCTGTCATATAATGCAGTTGATGTTGTATAGTTTGAGGTATCAATTCCAAGAAAAAGACTCATTCTTTTTCCCCTGCCTCAATATCACGCACAAATGCTCCTAAAACGCCGTTAACGAACTTACTTTCATCTATTGAATATTTCTTTGAAAGTTCAACAGCTTCGTTGATTGACACGCCTTGAGGCACGCTTTCAACATATTTTATCTCATATATAGCAAGACGAAGAATAGCAAGAGAGGTCTTTGAAATTCTTGAAATTGACCAGTCTTTTCTAAGATATTTTGCAATAATATCATCAATTTCGCTCTGCTTGCCCTCAACGGCTGTTACAACAGCCTGAGCATAGCCACAAATACCGCCCTTGTAAAGCTCGGCATTATCCTCGATTGTTTCTTCAAAGGGTTCGTCATCAAAGGATTTTGAAAACAAAAGCATAAACGCCTGCTCTCTTGCTTCACTTCGTGTTAATTTAACATTTTCTTTGTTCTGTTCATTGCACATAATTATACCAACTTTTCAAAGTATTAACAGAATAATTATAGCACAGCACATTGAAAATGTAAATAAATATTATGCTCCTACAATAGAAATATTGTCGTAGTCAACTTTATAATGAGAAACAACAGCATCATCAATTACAAGAGCTGCCGTGTCGTTGAGCTCTTTGTCAGGCACAATTACAGTGACGCCCTCATCACTTATGTAGCACAAGCACTCTGAAAATCCCTTGGCTTTTATAATACTTTCAATACTGTCCTGAATGATAAAGTTGCGAATCATAGTTTCTACGCTTTTTTGAGCATCACTTTTCTCCTCATCGCTTGCATTTTCAAGGTCAAACACCTTTTCTGCATCATCAATTATGGTATCCTGTGTTTCCTTACGCTTATTGCGCTCATCTGCAAAATAACTTTGCTGTTCCTTTGACAATGCCATAGTCTGCACAGCTTCGTCATCACTTGAAGTGCTGCCAACTGTTGCACTTACATATGATGCCGCACCAAGCTCCTTACTTGTTACTCCTGTGCCGGTACTGCCAAACTGCCAATTTACATACACAGCTGCACCAAGCGCCAAAACCAATGCTGCCAATACAATATACTTTTTTTGAAATTTCATAATACTACCGACCTTTATTCTGATAATTTTGTAATACATACTTTTGCTGTTGAAATGTCAAGCGACTTTGTGACTGCCTCACTGATTCGCTCGACCACAACCGGATCGTCACCGCCTTCGCACACAACAAGAACACCCCTGATGTGCGGCTCAATTTCCTTTGTTTTTGTGGTACTGTCGTTAAGATATACATACTCAACGGAATTTTCCATTGTCAACAAAATCTTTGTCTTACCTGCACCTTCAATTTGTGATATGACGCCCTGAAGATCGCTTTCAATCTTTGTGCTATATGTTGTGACCGAAAACTCCTCCTCAGGTTTTGCGCTTCCGACATCAAAATCAACATAGGTTGACAGGAATATTAAAGCAATACCAACAATGCCTGCAATTATAATCATCCTCCTGACCTTATCATTTGAAATCATTTGTTTTAACTTATCAGTTGCTTTATTCTCCATATTTTACTCCGTCATTATGTTTGGATTTATTCCAAAATTATCTTTTATTATTTCCTTTATAGACTGACTATGCTCTGCGTTGTCTTTACTAATATATATGCTGATTGATGAAATGATTATGCGGTTCTCGTCCTCTTTTGCAAGAATTATTTTGCAGGAATTTATATTAATTCCGTTTTGTAGAAGAATATCATTTGCACTGTTTTCAAGATTTGTCTGCGTCTGCTTTATAATCTCATTGCTGTATGCCTCATCATTGCTTGATATTATGCTTTCTGTTGTGGCATATCCTGATAAATTGATATCAACAGACGAGAACGCCGATATAATAGGAGAAATAAGCGAGCAGACAATAAATGCTCCGAGTACCAAATTGATAATCTTTTTGGTACTGCCATCTGTTATAAATGTTGAAACAAGCGTACATATAAGAGATGCCGCACATACAACAATCACAACTGTAAATAAGCCTTTCATCCTGTTCCCTTTCCTGCAATAAGCACAATAGCAGTTGATATGATGTATATTGACATTATGCATAGCAAAATTGCAAGCATTGTTGAAAATACAACATTAATTGCTTCAAGCAACTTTGCAGGCTGAGGGAGTCCCAATACTTCGGCAGTTGACTTGCCAATCCATAGGGTAAATATCCACATTATGCTTTGAAGTATAACAGGCAAAAACACAACGGCAACAGACAATATAACAAATACGCCGATTCCTGACTTTAAAAGTCCGACACTGCCAAGCACGGTTTTGTATGCATCCGACAAAGCAGAGCCTACTATCGGGATAAATGAATTAAGTGTAAATCGCACTGCACGAGTTGACACATCATCAAGTGAAGATGTGATTAACTGCTTTAGCGCAAGAACAGCAGTAAAAATTGTCATTCCAAACCCGAGTATCCACTTTATAGACTTTGAAAACATATTGATAAACCCTGAAAGGTTGATATCAGGCGATACGCTTGATGTTATGCTTAAACCTAAAAACATATTGAGAAGCGGAACAATTACTTTTGTTGAAAGCTGACCGACTCCCTCACCTGCAGCTAACATCATTGAATAGTAAGATGCACCGCTGACAGCGTGTCCAGATGTTGCCATTATAACAACCATAATCGGTATATAGGCTATCATAAGATTTGACGATATTGAAATAACGCTTGCAGTGTTGTTGATTACAGAAATAGCAGGAACTGCAACTGCACAGGTTATACAAAGCGTTGTTGTAATATTCAATGCTGTTGATATATCTGAGTTTAATGAACCTTTATATGCAGAAAGGATTGACGACAGCAAAAGCAGTGCTGTGATAGAAATTAAGCCCTTAAGCGGAGATGAAATATTCTCGCCCGCAAGGTTAAGAATTTCTGTAACTATCGAATTAAAGGTAATTTCCGATAATGTGCTTGGATCAGCTGAGGTTGCTCCTATGTCATTAAGGCTCTGTTTTGCCTCGTCTGAAAGACTGTTGTAGATACCCGACAAATCATATATAAATGAATTTTCTTCTGCATTTACCACAACAGTTGAAAATATTACAAGAGAAACTGTAATAATAAATACTGTAATTAACTTTTTCACATCTTAATTTCCATAGCCTTTCCGCCCACAAACATAAGTTAAAAATTCCTACAGCCTTATCGTGGGCGGATAAGGCGTAAATGGAATTTTAGCCATCGCTCGTTGCCGCTTGCGGCAAACTGAGCGGGCAATGTAAATTCGGGTTAGTGTGATTTTTCACACTAACCTCTTTGGTAACCACTGATTATTTTACGACTGTGCAAGACTTAACACGGTATTTAGTATATCGCTGTACAGCGGAAGTGAAGTTATAGTAACCATAATTTTGCCTGCAAGAGAAACATTGTTTGAAAGTGTTTGACTACCTGCATCCTTGCAGGTATTGACAGCAAATTCTGTTATTATGCAAATTCCGATTACCTTAAGCAAAATTACGATATAGCTTGTACTGATTCCTGATACAGCTATTATTTGGTTTACGGTTTGTGTTATTATTGAAACCTGTGACAGTATCATCATAAGGATGATTACAGAGCAGGAAATACCGAGCATAAGTGCGATTTCGCTGTTGCGTGGCTTTAGTGTGACCATCATAATTACAGCAATTACCGCAAACACACAAATTGAAAATATATTCATCGCTAAAAACCGAACAGCTGCTTAATCGTTGAGAAAAGCGAACTTATTTGAGTGATAATCAGCGTCAATACTACAATTAGTCCTGCTATTGATGTCATCATTGCCTGCTCTTCCCGTCCGCTTCGTATAAGCAGCTGTGTAAGCACTGCTACAATTATTCCGACAGCTGCAATCTTGAAAATTAATTCTACATCCATTTTTACCTCTTACATCATCATTAGAGCCGCTGCAGTTCCTGCAAAAAGCCCCATAGTTTTGTATAGCTTTGATTTTTTGACTATTGCATCTTCTGCATCATCAAGTTGCTTTTTAAAAAAATCCTTGTACAGCTTAATATGCTTTATCTGACCGTCAATGTCGGTTTTTCCAAGCTGTGAACCAAATTGCAATAACAAATCCATATCAGATTTAGTAAGTGCATATGCTCTTGGAATTGTAAGTACCGACTTGCTCCACAGTTTATCAAAAGGTTCAGCGTGCGGTTTGTTAAAAAACTCAAAGCATTTTAGTTCTTCACTATCTGAACACATTGAAACAAGTTTGAAAATATCATCTGTATTGTACCGAATGTGAGTTTCAAGACTGTCAACAAATACAATGAATGACTTTATAAAAGCCTTACGCCTGTAAAGCGATTTTGACATTGAAACACCAACAGAAAAGCTTGAAGCAATTAGAAGCAATGCTCCGATTAATTTAACAAACACAAACCTCACCTGCATCAATAATGTCTGTGACTTCTCCGGGGGTATTTTTACCCGACAGAAATACCACTTTTAAAAAAGCGGAAAGCTCAAACAGTTTCATAATATTATGCTTTCGTTTGAGTTCTGCAACACTTGATGCGTGAACAGAAGCAATAATAATCACACCGCTGTTGACCGCTTGTTCTATTGAACGGACATCGTCTTCACTGCCGATTTCATCGCAGACAATTACATCAGGTGCCATACTGCGAATTGCATGGAGCATTGCATCACTCTTTTTGTAGCCGTCATATACATCGCAAAATCCTATATCATTTTGGAATATTCCCGAACTTGTACTTGCAAGCTCACCTCGTTCATCAATTAATGATATATTCAGAGATTTCTCTACCGAAAGAAGTCTTGCGTAGTCTCGAAGTACTGTGGTTTTGCCCGAACACGGCGCACCGCAAAGTAAAACTCCGCCATTTTTGATGTCACCAATTTTTTCATCAAGCATTTTTGCACAGCCGACATACTCTCTTGCAATACGAATATTTATTGAAGAAATATCCCTTATGTTTTTAATGTTACCGTCACTTTGAACAGCTGTACCGCTTAAGCCTGCACGATGCCCCCCGCTCATTGTAACGAAGCCGTTTACAATCTCACTTTGATGACTATATACAGAGTAATTGCAAATATTATTAAAAATATCAATAATATCCGAGCGTTTGACGCAAAGTATTGTTTCCAAAAGCGGAGTATTTACTAATCGCCCCTGTGTAGTTAAATAGAATGTAGCGTCTGTGCAGACAATAGTGAGCGGTCGATTAACCCTGAGTCGTATCTCCTGTGCAGTGTTACAAAGCTTTGATGCAAGCGGTGAAACACACCTGTAAAGTGAAGTATTCAGACAGCTTATTGCCTGTAAAAATCTAAATTCATCAGTCATCTGTTTCATTAAACATCCCTCCATAGAGTTTGTACACTTAATACTATGATTACAAGCATAAAAATATGACCTTAACTAAAAAATAGTTAAGGTCATTATAGAGAATTCATTTAATACTAATCGCAAATAGAAGAGTAGAATAGATTTTCGAGAAGATTTTACGCTGTACAAGGACGACGACACAGGTTGGCTGACACCTGTCAAGGAGAAGAACGCAGTACAGTGCAAAATATGACGGAAAGATATCTACTATTTTATTGAAGATTA
>JAFLSM010000040.1:0-6133 GCA_022510955.1 Ruminococcus sp.
CTTTCTGCGGTATGGCACTCGTCTGACACAAAATCTGCTCTGAAATCTTATCTCATTTTCAATTAGTGTTTAGCATAAAACAACAGGGAGCGGCGTATGAAAAACAAATTCATTGAGCGTGTGACTGCTCAGATTCAGGACAAAACAGCTCGAATGCAGATTGAGCAGGAGCTTGAAAGTCACATACTCGACAAAATTGACTACTATGTTGAAATCGGCTATTCTTATGAGGAGGCCGAAAAGCGAGCAACGGAAGAAATGGGAAGTCCCGAGGATACAGCACTTCCGCTTAACGGATTGCACCAGGGGGGACTCAGGCAAGAAATTCTTTCTTTTGCGTGGATTATACTGCTAAATATTGCGTTATTTATTTCCTTTATTTTGCTTGGCGTAAAATTCAATTATCAAAGTTATTTTTATCAGATATTTCACAGTATAGGAATTGATTTTCTGTCCCTTGCATTTGCGGTGGTTTTTGTGCTGACGCTTATAAAAGCACAAAAAAGACATAGTAAACTGCTTGCAGGTTTGGTCAGCGGTGAGATACTGCTGTTATACTTTTTAGGATTAACACAAGGCGGTATTAGTTCGGTATTCGGCCTTTTTGCACCGTTGTTCTATGCACTTGTAACTATAATTTCGCAGGGCTTTTCGGGATATATCGACTGCATATTCGGCTATGGCTACATACCCGACAATCTAAAGCCCGTGCTTTCTGCTTTATCAGCGGCAATGATAATTATTTTTATTGCGTGGTCACTTTTGCTTTTTGTTTCAATCTACCGCAAAGAGCGAATGAGGTCATCACAAAAGATAATAAAACCGATTAACATAGCAAAGCTTGTTATCTGTCCTTTGCTTGCATTAAATTTTGTAGTAATGGCTTATGCTACTGTAATGGCAGTTTTGGGATTGCCCGAAAAGATTGAAGATACAAAGCTTGAACGCAGTATGATGATGGAGACTGTAATAAATTGGGACACTTCAAAGTCGTATGAAGAATTGCTCAGTTATCTGTACGGCTTGGGGTATAAGAATTATCACAGCGAGGACAATCCAACGTATATAAATCAAAAAGAGATGTATCTGTATAACAACAACGGCGTAATAATGATCTCTAAGTTTGATGAGTCGGAGGATTATCAACTTACATACGTCGTAACAACGCAGAGTTACACACAGCCGTTAATTGTTCGGGATGATGTGGCGATAGGATTTAAGGAAACATCTTGGATGGAGGTTGGTAAAATCAACTTGCAGAAATTCCTCGGATTTGACTGGTCTGATAAGACCATAATGGTTACGCATTATATGTATGGCAATCAGGATACAATACAATTTACTTTCGTTGGCGAAGAAACAAACGAAGCTATATCCTTTGACTTTGACTATTATAGTGATGAGTTTGCGGAAAACGATTATCGCTCGTGGGAGGATTATAATTTCAGTGCAACCGGTTATTCAACAAGCAATTCGGGAGAATTTTATCCGACTTACTATGATAAAGGCGACGATACTGAATTAGAGAAAACACATTCGAGCAATCTTATGGAATTTATGGACGAAATAATGGAAAATAACAAATAATACAGGAGTGATACATATGAAAATCAGCAAGGAACTTATCAAAGGCAGTACTTCAATGCTCGTGCTGAGCGTGCTAAAGGGCAAGGATTTATACGGATATAAGATTATCAAGGAAATTGAATTGCAGAGCGAGAGCGTATTTGAATTAAAAGAAGGCACGCTCTATCCGATTTTGCATGCACTTGAGGAGGAAAATTACCTCGAAAGCTATTGGGAGGAGTGCGACGGCAGAAAACGCAAATATTATCACCTTACACGCAAAGGTTCAAAACAGCTTGACGAAAAACAACAGGAGTGGCAGGTGTTTTCAAAATCTGTCAACAAAGTCCTCGGTTTTTTTAATAACGCTTCAAAAGTTAGTTTTAATATGTAACCGTTGCGACCCGAAGATTTACTTCGCCTGTCTGGTAAACATCATAATTTACTACATAAAGTTTGATAGTGATTATGGATTGTTACTGAACAGTGAAAGTGTATCTTCGGGTCGTTGTATTATAAAATCGATTAAACTTATGAAGCGTAGTAAAAAATCTTCGGGTCGCAACGGTTACATATTAATTTAAACGTATGGAGCGTAGTAAAAAAAATTAATATGCGAAAAATGAAATAAAAAGGTTGCTATTCGTGGTATTATAAGAATTAATAGTATAGTAAATTAATATATTGATTAATTCGGGAGGCAGATAGTTTATGTCAGAAGTAATCAGAATTTTTGTTGAAAAAAGAGACGGCTTCAATGTCCTTGCAAAGGAAACTCTTTGGGACATTCGCCATAACCTTGGCATGAAGTCAGTTACCGACCTTCGCTACATTGTTCGCTACGACATTGAGGGACTTAGCAGGGACGAGTATGACAAGGCAAAAGGCATTGTGCTTTCAGAGCCTAACGCAGATGTAATTTATGAGGAGACTCTTCCTGTTGAAGACGGCTGGAAGGTCTTTGCAATGGAATATCTTCCGGGTCAGTATGACCAGCGTGGTGACTCTGCCGAGCAGTGCGTTCAGTTGCTTACTCAGGGTGAACGCTGTAAGGTGCTTACTGCAAGAGTAATTGCCCTTAAGGGTGACATAACAGAGGACGAGCTTACAAAGGTTGAAGAATACCTTATCAACCCTGTTGAAAGCCGTTTAGCTTCTCTTGAAAAGCCTCAGACACTCGATATGGAAATCCCCGTTCCTGAGGACGTAAAGCGTGTTGAGGGCTTCATAAAATGGAACGACGAAGAAATGGCAGAGTATTACGGCTCAATGGGCTTTGCAATGACACTTGCAGATTTAAAGTTCTGCCGTGATTATTTCAGAGATACCGAAAACCGTGACCCAAGTGTTACAGAGCTTCGTGTAATTGACACATATTGGTCTGACCACTGCCGTCACACAACATTCCTTACCCGCCTTGATAAGGTAGAGGTTGAAAAGGCGGCTCTCGGCAAGGTTATTGAAGACGCTCTTGCTGAGTATTACAGCGTTCGTGACGAGGTTTACGGCAAGGATACACAGAGAATTGTTTCTCTTATGGATATGGCGTTAATCGGCACAAAGTCACTAAAGAAAAAGGGTATG
The DNA here is from genome assembly GCA_022510955.1 of Ruminococcus sp. GTDB lineage: Bacteria > Bacillota > Clostridia > Oscillospirales > Acutalibacteraceae > Ruminococcoides. The sequence goes on from JAFLSM010000040.1 coordinate 3,151, forward strand.
ATTCCTGACCTTGACGAAAGTGAAGAAATCAATGCCTGCTCAATTCAGGTGCCTGTTACAATCGACGGCAAAACAGAGCAGTGGCTTGTTCAGTTCAAGAACGAAACTCACAACCACCCAACAGAAATTGAGCCTTTCGGCGGAGCGGCAACCTGCCTCGGCGGTGCAATTCGTGACCCGCTTTCAGGCCGTTCATATGTATATCAGGCAATGCGTGTAACAGGTTCGGGCGACCCGACAATTCCATTTAAGGATACTATGCACGGCAAATTGCCTTCAAGAAAAATCACAACCGGTGCGGCTCAGGGCTACAGCTCATACGGCAACCAGATTGGTCTTGCAACAGGACAGGTAACAGAGCTTTACGACCAAGGGTATGTTGCAAAGAGAATGGAAATCGGTGCGGTAATCGGCGCATCTCCAAAGGAAAATGTTGTCCGTGAGGTTCCGCTTCCTGATGATGTAATTGTACTCCTCGGCGGAAGAACAGGCCGTGACGGCTGCGGCGGTGCAACAGGTTCTTCAAAGGCTCACACAGAAAGCTCAATCGAAACCTGCGGTGCAGAGGTTCAAAAGGGTAATCCGCCGACAGAACGCAAAATTCAGCGTTTGTTCCGCAACCCTGTTGTTTCAAAGCTTATAAAGAGATGTAACGACTTTGGTGCAGGCGGTGTTTGCGTTGCAATCGGTGAGCTTGCTGACGGTCTTACAGTTGACCTTGACAAGGTTACAAAGAAATACGACGGTCTTGACGGCACAGAGCTTGCAATCTCTGAAAGCCAGGAGAGAATGGCTGTTGTTCTTGATAAAAATGATGTTGAAAAATTTATTGCCGAGGCTGAAAAGGAAAATCTTGAGGCTACCGCTGTTGCTGTTGTAACAGAAAGCCCACGCCTTACAATGAACTGGAGAGGCGACAAAATTGTTGACCTCAGCCGTGAATTCCTCAATACAAACGGTGTAACTCAGGTTGCAGACGCCTTTATTACTGCTCCAAAGGCAGAGGACTGCTACCGCAAGCAGTGTCCGCAGGTTCTTAAGGATATGCCTGCTGATAAGGCACTTGCCGAAAACCTTGCTCGTCTTGAGGTTTGCTCACAAATCGGTCTTGCAGAGCGTTTTGATGCTTCAATCGGTGCGGCAACAGTAATTATGCCGTTCGGCGGTAAAACCCAGCTTACTCCGCAGGAGGCTATGGCGGCAAAAATTCCTCTTGAAAAGGGCGAAACCGACGACGCAACTGCAATGAGCTACGGCTACATTCCGGGCGTTTCACGCTGGAGTCCGTTCCACGGCTCTGCATATGCAGTAGTTGAGTCACTGTCAAAACTCCTTGCAATCGGTGCCAATCCGCTTACAGCAAGACTTACATTCCAGGAATACTTTGAAAGATTAAAAGATGTTCCGTCCCGTTGGGGCAAGCCGGCAGCTGCGCTTTTGGGTGCTTTGCAGGCACAGATTAAGCTTGGACTTCCGTCAATCGGCGGTAAGGACAGTATGTCAGGTACATTTGAAGACATTGATGTTCCTCCAACTCTTGTAAGCTTTGCTGTTGCAATGACAAAGGCTTCAAAGACAATCTCAACAGAATTTAAAAAGATTGGCTCAAAGGTTATTTATGTGCCTGTTCCTGAGGTTAAGGAAACTCTTATGCCTGATTGGGACAAGCTTATCAATATGTATAAGGCAGTTTATGCTCTTGCAGACAGTGGTAAGATTTTGTCTGCTTCTGTTGTAAAAGAGGGCGGTGCTGCTGCAAGCGTATGTAAGGCGGCATTCGGTAACGGATTTGGCTTTAAGTTTACAAATGAACTCACAAATGACGAGCTGTTTGCTCCGCTTTCAGGCTCACTTGTAATTGAGCTGGCAGAGGGTGCAGAGCTTGACAGCAGTGTATTAAGCTATGATTTGGGTGTGATTACAGATGATTCAAAAATTACAGTCAACGGCAAAGCTGTTGAAATCAGCACACTCATTGAAAAGTGGACTGCACCGCTTGAAAAGGTATTCCCAACACAAGCGGAATGTCCAAAAGTGGCAGTTGATGCAGGACTATATACAGAAAGAAATACAAAAGCACCTGCAATAAAGGTTGCAAAGCCAAAGGTATTTATCCCTGTATTCCCGGGTACTAACTGTGAGGTTGACACAGCCCGTGCCTTTGAAAAGGCAGGAGCAGAGGTTGAAATGCTCATTGTTAAAAACCTCAAATCAAAAGACATTGAAGAAACCATTGTCAAGATGGAAGAGATTATCAAATCTTCACAGATGATTATGCTCCCTGGCGGATTCAGCGGCGGTGACGAGCCTGACGGTTCAGGTAAGTTTATTGCTACAACTTTCCGCAATCCTCGCATTGCAAATGCAGTAAACGAACTACTCAAGAATCGTGACGGCTTGATGCTCGGTATCTGCAACGGCTTCCAGGCACTTATCAAGCTCGGACTTGTACCTTACGGCGAAATCCGTGAGCTTAAGCCTACAGATCCGACACTCACATTCAACACAATCGGCCGCCACATTTCACATATGGCATACACAAGGGTTACTTCAACAAAGTCACCTTGGTTTGCAAATGTAAACGCAGGCGATGTGTTCGCAATTCCTGTTTCTCACGGTGAGGGCAGATTTATGGCTGACCTTGAAACAGTCAAGGCTCTTGCTGAAAATGGTCAGATTGCTACTCAGTATGTTGACCTTAACGGCAATCCAAGCGATGATATTGCATACAACCTTAACGGTTCAATTTGTGCCATTGAGGGTATTACTTCACCTGACGGAAGAGTACTCGGCAAGATGGGCCACAGCGAGCGTAAGGGCGAAAACCTTTATAAGAATGTTCCGTTTGAAAAAGACCAGCAAATCTTTGAAAGCGGCGTAAAATACTTTTTGTAACGCTTCATAAGTTTAATTAAATATAAAACATTGCGACCCGAAGATAAACTTCGATTGTTTGATAAACATCATAAATCCCTTATCTAAG
>JAFLSM010000040.1:6233-20319 GCA_022510955.1 Ruminococcus sp.
AGTTTAGAGAGGAATTATGGATTGTTATTGAACAACGGTAGTTAATCTTCGGGTCACTATATTATAAATGCAATTAAACTTATGAAGCGTAGTAAAAAACGACCCGAAGGTATACTATCTCTGTTAGGTAATAAATCATAATCACTATCCAATCCTTGACAGTGAATTATGATGTTCACCAAACAGACGAAGTAAATCTTCGGGTCGCAATGTTTTAATATTTAATTAAACTTGTGGAGCGTCCAAAAAAATCAAGCTTTGCCTACTGAGCCGAAGAGCTCCATTTTCTCCTTAACAGTAGCCTTGATAGCCTCTGCACCAGGTGCGAGGAGCTTTCTTGGGTCAAAGCCCTTGCCCTCAAGATCCTTACCTGCTTCAACATACTTTCTTGTAGCCTCAGCAAATGCGAGCTGGCACTCTGTGTTTACGTTAATCTTTGAAACGCCGAGTTCAATAGCTTTCTTAATCATGTCAGCAGGAATACCTGTGCCGCCGTGAAGAACAAGTGGCATATCGCCTGTGAGCTGCTGAATTGCATCAAGAGTTTCAAAGCTTAAGCCTGCCCAGTTTTCAGGATATTTGCCGTGGATGTTGCCAATACCTGCTGCAAGCATTGTTACACCGAGGTCAGCAACCATCTTGCATTCCTTAGGGTCAGCACATTCGCCGGCACCAACAACGCCGTCTTCTTCGCCGCCGATTGAACCAACTTCTGCTTCAAGTGAAAGACCAAGCTCGTTGCAAGTAGCTACGAGTTCTTTTGTCTTTTCAATGTTCTCTTCGATTGGATAGTGTGAGCCGTCAAACATAACAGAGCTAAAGCCTGCTTCGATGCAAGCCTTTGCACCTTCGTATGAACCGTGGTCAAGGTGAAGTGCAACAGGAACTGTGATGTTAAGCTCCTCGAGCATACCGTTAACCATGCCAACTACTGTCTTGTAGCCACACATATATTTGCCTGCACCCTCAGATACACCGAGAATTACAGGTGAGTTGAGCTCCTGAGCTGTTAAAAGAATTGATTTTGTCCACTCAAGGTTGTTGATGTTAAACTGACCAACTGCATAGTGGCCTGCCTTTGCTTTTGTAAGCATTTCCTTAGCGTTTACTAATGGCATTTTCATCTTCCTTTGTCAAAATAGATTTCAGCATACTTGCCGAGTTAAATTTATTATACAATAAATTTTTTCAAATATAAAGTGTTTTGCAAAACTTTTTGATAGATTTTTCATTTTTTCACATTTTTTGCCATATATTGTTGCATTATCACGCAATTTTCAGATTACTCTCACACAGTTATTTCATAACACGGTTGAATTTGAATTTGCAAAGAGGTATAATATGAAATATATTTTTATACTAATCTTTAATATAATAGTATTATTAATGAAACAGGAGTTAACATATGGAAAATAATAATTTTAACAACGATTTTTTGGGTGCAGAACCGCAAAAGCCGTTTACTGAAAGACAGGACAATGCGGAGCAGACGACTGTACAGCAACGGACACCTTCGCAAGAGCCTGCACCTACCGAGGGTGTAGGATTTGAGCCTGACCTCACATTTGAAACTCAGAATACAGAGAATGTTCAAGATATAAAAAATGAAGATTATAGTGTAGACTACGGTCAGCAAAATACATATCAGAACACATACCAGAACAACTATTGTCAGCAGGGATACGATCAGAGTAATTACCACCAGCCGAATTACCCTCAGCAGAATTACTCTTACCCAAATGTCTATCAGCAAAACAATCCGCAAAACATATATAATCAGCAGGGATATAATCCGAACGGTTATGTACAGGGTAACTATCAACAGCCGAATATGCAGAATATGTATGCACCAAACGGGTTTAATCAACCGCAGAATTATCCTATGTATCAGCAGGCACCTGCATATATGCCGAACTTTAACAATCAGGTGCCGTATGCACAGGCACCATATGCGCAGATGCCCCCAAAACCACCAAAAAAGAAGATGGGCGGCGGACTGATTGCACTTATCGCTGTACTTTCCGTGTTGCTTGTGGGAAGTATTGTCGGAATGGTTGTTTATGCCGCAAATGCAAATAACAGGACACATAACGATAAGTACTCTGACAAAAGTAATAGCTTTACAATGCCTTACGGTTATGGCGACGGTTATAATTATTTTGCACCCGAGGAAACAACTGACCCAATCGTGCATAAAGAGTCGGATTACAGTGACAAGATAAACAAAAATTACGGCGGATTAAAGCTTGAAGATAAGCCAAAGGACGCCGGTGACAAAAAATACACATCTGAAAGCGCCTATAACAAGGTAGCAGACTCGGTTGTCGGCATTGTGTGTTATACAGGTGAGATTACCTCGGTTGAAGATTGCAGTTCACAGGGCAGTGGAATTATCATTTCATCAGACGGCTATGTGCTGACAAATTCTCATGTAATCAATAACAGTAAAACAGATTATCTTATTCAAATTGTCACAGCGGACGGCAAGGAGTACACAGCAGGTGTTGTTGGTTTTGACTCACGCACAGATATTGCCGTACTCAAGATGGATAATGCTAAGGACTTAAAGCCCGCAACCTTTGGCGATTCTTCAAAGATTGAGCTTGGCGAGGATATAATTGCCGTTGGCAATCCGGGTGGTCTTGACTATCAAAATTCAATTACAAAGGGCATTGTATCAGCTGTTGACCGAGAGCTTTCTTCAACAAGTCTTGTGAAATATATCCAGACAGACGCGGCAATCAATCCGGGCAACTCAGGCGGTCCTGTTGTGAACCTCTATGGTCAGGTAATCGGCGTTGCAACATCAAAGATTGTGTCTGAGCAGTACGAAGGAATGGGATTTGCAATTCCGTCAAAGACAGTTAAGGAGATTTTTGATGAACTCGTCAGAAACGGTTTTGTATCGGGCAGAGTAAAAATTGGCATTTCGGGCACAAATGTTACAGCTGCAATGGCAAGTCAGTATGATGTACCGCAGGGAATTCTGGTGGCAGAGATTATCGAGGGAGGTCCGTGTGACGGCACAGAGCTGATGGAAGATGATATTATTATTGAGGCAGACGGTGCAGAGATTAAGACATTCTCGGATATTTATGAAGTGCTTGAAAAGCATAAGGAAGGCGACAAAATTAAATTGACATATTACAGAGCGTCTGATGACAAAGAAGGTACAATAGAAATTACCTTGCAATCAGATATTTCCTAACGCTTTTTTCGACGCTCCACAAGTTGAATATAATATAAAACATTGCGACCCGAAGGCTTACTTCTGTTGTTTGGTAACAGTCCATAATTCCTATCAAAACTTAGATAAGGGATTTATGATGTTAAATAAACAATAGACGTGAACCTTCGGGTCACTGCATTTTAATTTATATTAAACTTATGAAGCGTAGTAAAAAATTAAAATTGTTAATCCTTCCGTTTGAGGATATTTAATAATTATTATAAGCTATCATAATAAATACCGTCAAACCTTGAAAACATTAAATTTAAGCTAGTGAGCGTTATTTTATTTATTACATAATTTTATATTTTTTCTTCCATGATTGCGAATGCTGATAAGGGAAAAAATAAGTGAAAGTAAAAACTACAACATCAAATAACAAATAATAAAAAGATAATTGGACTGAAAGATATGCTTAAATTTTATAAGACTAGGAGTTGATGATATGAATTTTATTTCTGTTAGTTACAATATGTATCATAACAGCATTGATATTACATATTACGAATTGATTGTAATAAGGATGAAACAGGATTGAAAACCACCCCATGGACAGACCATGTGTTGAATGCGTTAGCAATAGACAATCCAATTGAATACACAAGACTTTATCTAAATAATGAATGCAGATATTCATAGATGCTGAAGATAGTTTGGTTGTATAATACACATAAAAGGCTTAAAATCTTATGAGTATAGTACTGATTTTAAACCTTTTTATTTGTTATTTCCCTTTTGGAATATAAAAACAATAGCACGAAAGCTAAAAGTTATTCAAGACTTATAAATTTCTCTATATATTCATTTACCATATTCGGCTGATCTACATTCGAATTGTGTGCAGCACCTTCTACAAGGATTAACGTAAATCCTGTTTTCTCACTCCAAAGCTGATTATAAGCTTTTACTTTTCCAGTGTTATCTTTTGCTCCAACGATCAGAAGTACAGGACAAGTTATATTCAAATCGCAATTATCTTTAATAAATGCTGCATATCCTATTCCCATCAAGTGACATAACTCATTCTTTTTATATGGAATCAGCATAGACAGCATATTATCATATCCAGCTTTTGTAGCAGTATTTTGCTTAGCTATTGCTCTTTTCATTGACTTTAAAGGATATAAGTGTGCCATCCATTCAATCTGTTTCAGCCAAAAAATATCCGATTTGGAATAATATTTGTTCCCATACGGAGTACTATCAATGGATACAAACGCAGACACTATTTTAGGGTATCGCTTAATTACTGCTTGTGTAATAAATCCTCCCATTGATTGACCAATGAAAACTGCATTATCAATATCCTCTGTATCAAAAATAGTTTTAATGGATATCGCAGCTTTCTCATAATCAAACTCTTTAAAAGGTCTTGATTTTCCATGAGCCGGTGCATCCCACAGCAAAATATTGTATTTGTCCTTAAAATATTCATATTGCGAGATGAACATGGTATGGTCTCCAGTCATTCCATGAAGAAAAAACAAACTTTGCCTATTTTCTTGCCACTTTTCAGAAATCCAATAATATATCTTCCCACTTTCGGTGTCAGTAAATTTTTCAATCATATATGCTCCTTTACAGATCTTTCTTGAATTTGAAGATTTGGGTAACTTCCCAGAAAACAATTAGGATTTCAACTATCATTGAAATCCTCCTGTAACTACTGATTTATTTATTCAACTAACCGATAAACGGGAATTTTATCTCTTTAACGATTTCCATTCCTTTCGTGTTATAGCATAAGCATATGAAACTATATTCTTTTCGTCTGGATATGCTTTTACTTTTTTCATTCCATTCGCAATAGCAGTAGAATATGATGCTATATTTGTGTATTTCATATATGAATACAGACAATCATATTTTGTGTTTTCAAATGCCCAATCTCTAACCGCTATTGCAGCTTCACTTCCAAGACCCTTTCTCCAATATTTCTTATGAATGTGATACCCTATTTCTGGAAGTAATTCTCCATCAATATTTTGAATTGTAATTCCACAATCGCCTATCATTTCACCTGTTTCCTTTAGAACTAGCGCCCAAAGTCCAAATCCATATTTAGCATAATTCTCGATATTCCATTGAATCCACCCTCTAACTTTTTCTTCATCAAAGGGTTTGGGGTAATGCTCCATAGTTTCTTGGTCAGAAAGGATTTCATATAAAGAATCAAAATCTTCAAAGGTATACTCTCTTAATATTAGCCTTTCTGTTTCAATTATCATTATTATCACCTCAAACTTCGATTTATTCTCACAAAATCAACCTTTACTAACATTTTTCCATTTGGCAAAGGGTATTCAACGGTAGATAAGTACTGATACCCAATATTGCTCATATGACATAGTAATTCAAACGTTTCCATTTGGTGATGTATGCTATTCAAACCATCAAACGCATGAAGATATGGGGATTCTGAAACAAATTCTTCACCGGTATTAATTTGGATGCCACAGGAAACATATTTAGGTTTTACTTGTTTTATCACATTCTCAAAGCAATTATATCCAATATATTCAATAAGTAAGTTTGCAATCACAAAATCTGCATTTGGCAATTTGGAATTTTCTGCAATCAGGTCAATGCAGATACATTTTAATAGATTACCTAGATTGCTATATCTTCTCTTTACTTCCTGCAAATATCCCGGATTTATATCAATTCCATAAACAGTAGAATATTTTTCAGGTTTAATATATTCAAGACCATTTCCACCTGCAATCCCTAAAACCATAACATTATCAACAGGATAGGAATTTAATTGTACTTTCATCATATCATTAAGCGTTTGCAACTGCATTACAGTATCTAATTTCATATGATTTTCATAATCAAAAAGATTGATTGATTTCCAAGGATTATCCATTCAATATCACCTATAAAATCCAGCTTATTGTTCCTTTTGTTCGGCAAGTCACTCGCTGTTTCTGCTGATAATCCAAATTAACTGTTCAGTTTGTTGAGCCTTTCAATTTGTTTTGCACGCTTATAGCGATAGAGAATATTTTCCGCCCATTCACGGTCAATATTAATAAAGCCTTTGAGCTTTTTGTCTTTGATTGCAAATCGGTCAATAATTCCTTTTGATTTGCTGTAAATTTCAAGGCGTGCGGTTTGAACATACGGCTTGCGTTTTTCACCGACAAAATAAGTGAATCCCATTGTGTTGGTTTCACGGTTGTACATTGAAAGATATCCCTCGTTTATCTCTGCACCGCCAAGTTTTTTGGACACAGTTTGACTAATTGCAAGCTTGGTCATCTCAACAGCCATATCGTCAAGCCCTGATTCAAAGATGAAAATTTTTTCCTTAAAGGTATTGAAGTTCGGCACAATTCGTTTGCTTATATTACGTAGGTTGCTGTACTTTGCCTCAAGCTCTTTGTCACAAAGCTGAAAGCGGTCTATCTTCGGAATCAGGTATATCATAAACCGATTTTTCATATCATTATATAGTATGGGATATGTAAGTCTTGCTTTGTGCTTGCAGTTTGGACAAGTCCAGTCAAACAGTGAACTATCAAGTACACGCTCACGCATGGATTTTTTAATTGTAGGATTAACACTTGTATATATTTCTGCCTTGTTAAGTTCGCCGCACATCGGGCAGACGATAGCTTTTACAACTCGATTTTCGGGCATAACAGACACCTCTTTGAAATAATTATAACAATTCATAGAGCTTTTAACAAGATATTTTTAAAAAAATGTTGATTTTATCGAAAATATCTGTCATAATAATATAAAGTATATTACTTAAACTATTAATATATAAAATTAAAACGATTCAACATAACTGCACATTCGTGCGTTTAATAAGGAGAATAATTATGGCTATATTGGATGCTTTAAAAGGTACAGTAAACACAGCTGTTGACACAATTTCAACAGTTACTCAAACTCTTGTTGAAAAGAACAGAATAAATGCAAAGCTAAACAGGCTCAGATTTATAATGAAAAATGAAAGTGAGCTTATGAACCGTGCATATATTGCCCTTGGCAAAAAGTATTATGAGGAGAAAAAGGGCGGCAGTGCAAAGCAATCTGAATCTGAGGAAAAGTTGTTTGAGGTAATTGAAAGTTCAAAGGCTAAGATTGCAAAGGCTCGTGAGTGTTACAGACAGATTGTTGACAGCCAGAACGATATTTTCTATGGCAAGGTAACAACAGGTGAGCAAGAGCCTGTAAAGGTAAGCAGTGATGAATTGGTTGATATTACGGTTGCTTGCTCAAATGAAAATGAGTACGACAGCTCTCCGTTTGCGATAAACGAGGAAAAAAGCGTAGCTGAGGAAATTAAGACTGATGTTGAGGAAACAGCAGATGAGGTTAAGGAAGCGGTTTCCGAGGTTGCAGAAAAAGCTGAACAAGTTGTAGAGAATGTGGCTGAAACAGTTGCAGAACTTGCTGAGGACAGCGAGGCTTCAAGTGAGGAGCTTTTCTGATTTAAACTTTGTTATTAAAAGTATATTTTGTGCCTTGAGTTTATCAGCAGGGATTACTTGACAAAGTTAAATGAAATGATATAATAAAAATAGATAAGGCAAACCGATAAGCGGTTAGCCCCTATATTTGACTTTTATTTTATAAAAATAAATCGCCTACTGGGGAGTAAGGCGGTTTATTTTTTTATTGCAATGATTGTATATAAAACAATAATTAAAATAATTACCGTTATGTACTCCATTGGCAACACCCCCGTTCAGGGGCAAGACTTAACCGCCTACCGTTTAGATTTGCCTTATCCGACAAAATTATATCACATTGTGTTTTTAAATACAATCTTTTATCTACTATTATCAATTACTTGTGTGAATGTAAAAGTGAAATATAATTAACCTTTATAAGTGATTTATGATGGTTATTATTCAATTCAAGTAAACCTTCGGGGCGACAGTGGTCGCTTATTAATCGCTAATAAAACTTAAAATAGTGAATTATGATGTTTACCGACCAACAGAAGTAAATCTTCGGGAAACAACGGCTACATATTAAAACGAACTTCTGAAGCGGTGTAAAAAAATAAAAAAGTAAACATATTTGTATAGGTGTATATTGATTTTACTGACATATGATGATAAAATTATTCAGAATGGGTTTAATTGCTTTTTAGAATTAAAAAAACTCAATTTAATATTATAATTATAAAGAATATAAACTTATTTATTATGGATAAGTATGTTTAGGATATATCGGAAAATTACCTGACATGCCATTAAAAAACAGTCGGTGGGCTGACCGGTTCGAGCCGTTAAAGTTTATTTTTATAAACCTTTAGTGCCCGACTGTTATGTACAGGCAGTTTCCTGTAAAGTAAATACTTTTTAATTACAAAATGAGATTAGAATTTTTAATAAATTATGATTCGGAGGCAGCGTTTTGAAATTAGGTCTTGATATTGGTTCAACCACAATAAAATGTGTTGTGCTTGACAATGACAATAAGCTGATTTACAGCGTATATGAGCGTCATTATTCACAGATTACCGAGAAAATCGGCGAAATCCTCACACGAGTTCGTAATAGTGTTGACGGAGTTGAAAAGGCTGATGTCGCAATGTCGGGTTCGGCAGGTATGGGCGTTGCCGAGGCTTGCGGAATTGACTTTGTGCAGGAGGTTTATGCAACCAGAGTGGCGGCTAACACCTTTATTCCGGGAACTGATGTTGTAATTGAGCTTGGCGGTGAGGACGCAAAAATTCTGTTCCTCTCAAACGGTCTTGAGGTGCGAATGAACGGTACTTGTGCAGGCGGTACGGGTGCGTTTATTGACCAGATGGCTACTCTGCTTAATGTTGAGCTTGAGGATATGGATGAGCTTGCAAAGCAGTATGAAAAGACATATACAATCGCTTCTCGTTGCGGTGTGTTTGCAAAGACTGACATTCAGCCGCTTTTAAATCAGGGTGCAAGAAAAAGCGATATTGCCGAGAGTATCTTTAATGCCGTTGTGAGCCAAACTGTTGCAGGTCTTGCACAGGGCAGAGAGATTGAGGGTCAGGTTGTATACCTTGGTGGACCTCTTACATTTATGAGCGAGCTTCGCAACTGTTTTGACCGCACACTCGACACAAAGGGTATCTGCCCTGAAAATTCACTCTATTATGTTGCCTGCGGTGCGGCTCTTTGTGCGGCAAAGCCGATTGATTTTGATAAGGTTATAAACGATGTTAAGAATTACAGCGGTACGGGTAACTTTGCATTTAATCCTCCGCTTTTTGCAAATGAAGATGAGTATAAGCAATTTTCACAGCGTCACACAAAGGCTGATGTAAAGCAAAAGGAACTTAAAGGCTACAAGGGCAAGGCTTACATAGGTATGGACGCAGGCTCGACTACTGTTAAGGGAGTTGTACTCAACGATGACGGCGAGCTGTTATATTCAAAATATTTGCCTTCTAAAGGAAACCCTGTTGATATTATCAAGACTTTCCTTGAAGAGGTTTATTCTATAAATCCCGATATTAATGTTGTTTCATCTGCCGTTACCGGTTATGGTGAGGATATCATCAAAAATGCATTTGATGTTGACTATGGTATTGTAGAAACTATTGCGCATTTTACAGCGGCAAAATATTTTATGCCTGATGTTGAATTTATAATCGACATCGGCGGTCAGGATATTAAGTGTTTCAAAATTCACAACGGAGCTATCGATAATATCTTCTTAAATGAGGCTTGTTCGTCCGGCTGCGGAAGCTTCTTGCAGACCTTTGCAAATGCACTCGGCTATCAGATTGCCGACTTTGCAAAGCTTGGTTTGTTTGCAAAGCGTCCTGTTGATTTGGGTTCACGCTGTACTGTGTTTATGAATTCAAGCGTTAAGCAGGCTCAAAAGGACGGCGCCACCATTGAGGATATTTCGGCAGGTCTTTCACTGAGCGTTGTTAAGAACGCATTATATAAGGTTATTCGTGCATCAAGCCCAGAGGAGCTTGGCAAAAAAGTTGTTGTTCAGGGCGGAACTTTCCTGAATGACGCTGTACTTCGTGCTTTTGAGCAGGAAATGGGCGTTGAGGTTGTTCGTCCTAACATTGCAGGTCTTATGGGTGCATACGGTGCGGCTCTTTATGCAAAGAACAAATGCAGAGGCGAGGGCAAAAGCAGTCTTGCAGACAGTAAGGCACTTGAAAATTTTGTTCACGAAATCAAGGTTACAAACTGCGGTATGTGCAACAACAACTGCCGACTGACTGTAAATTCCTTTGGCGGCGGCAGAAAGTTCATTGCAGGCAACCGATGTGAGCGTCCGATTACAAAGAAAGCCCCGTCAAATGATTTGAATATGTATGACTATAAGCTGAAACTTATAGAAAGCTACAAGCCTGTTGAGGGCTTGAGAGGTAAGCTGGGACTTCCGATGGGTCTTAATATGTTCGAGATGTATCCGTTCTGGTACCGCTTCTTTACAGAGCTTAAGTTTGAGGTTGTTCATTCACCGTTCTCAACAAGAAAGCTGTATCAGAGAGGTCAGCAAACAATTCCGAGCGATACTGTTTGCTTCCCTGCAAAGCTTATGCACGGTCATGTTCAGACACTTATTGACAACGGCATAGAAACGATTTTCTATCCTTGTCTTTCCTATAACTTTGACGAAAATCTCGGTGACAACCATTACAACTGTCCTGTTGTTGCGTATTATCCCGAGGTTATCAACAACAATATGAAGGACATCAAAAAGGTGAGCTTCATTAAGGAATATCTCGGCGTTCACCGTCCGAAGGATTTTCCGCAAAAGGCGTATGAGAGACTTACAAAGCATTTCCCTGACCTTACTCTTAATGAAGTGAGAATAGCTGCAAAGAAGGCTTATGCTGAACAGGAGCTCTACAAGCAAAAGGTGATTGACAAGGGTAACGAGATTATTGCAAAGGCTGAAAAAGAGGGCAAGAAGATTTTTGTCCTTGCAGGCAGACCTTACCACATTGATCCCGAAATCAACCACGGCATTGACAAGCTGATTTCAGGCTTTGATGTTGCCATTGTCAGCGAAGATGTTGTTGCGGCAAGAATGAGCAGATTCCGCACAAATGTATTAAACCAGTGGACATATCATTCACGACTTTATGCAGCGGCAAAATACATTACAACCCGCAAGGATATGGAGCTTGTTCAGCTTGTGTCATTCGGTTGCGGTGTTGATGCGATTACCACTGATGAAGTGCGTGAAATTCTTGAAACTGAAAACAAGATTTATACACAGATTAAGATTGATGAAATCACCAACCTTGGTGCAGTTAAAATTCGTGTTCGCAGTCTGCTTGCTGCTATTGACAACGATTAATAGGGAGGTTATTACTTATGGCTGAGCTTAAATATGACAAAAAGACAGGCCGTCTGATGTTTACAAAGCAGATGAAAAAGGAATATACTATCCTTATGCCGAATATGGCACCAATCCATTTTAGAATACTTCAAAAGGTATTTACATATTACGGTTACAAATCTGATTTACTTGAAACAACAGGTCCCGAGATTGCACAGATAGGTTTAAAGTATGTGCACAACGACACTTGCTATCCTGCACTTCTCGTTATAGGTCAGTTTATTCAGGCTTTGCAGAGCGGAAAGTATGATGTACACAAAACAGCTCTTATGATTACTCAGACAGGCGGTGGCTGTCGTGCTTCAAATTATATCTTCCTTTTAAGAAAGGCTCTTAAAAAGGCAGGGTTTGAGTTTGTTCCTGTAATCTCGCTTTCTTTCGGTATGGAGAAGAACAGCGGTTTTTCACTCACTCTTCCTCTTATCAGAAGATTTGTGGGCGGTCTTGTGTACGGCGACCAGCTTATGTTGCTGTCAAACCAGACAAAGCCTTATGAGGTGAATAAGGGCGAGAGTATGGCTCTTGTTCAGGAGTGGAGCGACAAAATCTCTCAAATGCTGATTGACGGTAAGGGTTACACTCTTGAAGAAGTTGACGAAACTCTCGACAAAATTACTAAATCGTTCTCTAAAATTGAGCTTAACAAGGTGCCAAAGGTTAAGGTTGGCATTGTTGGTGAGATTTATGTAAAATATTCAAAAATGGCGAATAACGGTCTTGAAGACTTTTTGGCTGAGCAGGACTGCGAGGTTTGCCTGCCGGGTCTTATGGGCTTTGCGTCATTCAAGGTTGATAACCGTCTTGAGGATATTAAAATGTTCGGAGGCAACGGTATAAAGTTTAAGGTTGTTCAGATGCTTCTCAATTACCTTGCAAAACTTGAAGGACTGATGATTGAAGCTGCCAAGAAGTACGGATTTGTTCCGCCTCACGAATATGCTCACACCAAACAACTTGTAAAGGGTATTATTGGTTATGGCAGTAAAATGGGTGAAGGCTGGTTGCTGACAGCCGAGATGCTTGAACTTGCCGAAACAGGTTATGAAAATATTGTGTGTACACAGCCATTTGGTTGCTTGCCGAATCATATTAACGGCAAGGGTGCAATCCGCAGAATTAAAGAGGTTAAGCCAAACGCTAACATTGTTACGATTGACTACGACCCGGGTGCACCAAAGGTAAATCAGGAAAACAGAATTAAGCTTATGCTTGCTGTAGGCAAGGAAGAACTTCAAAAGAAATTGGAGCAGGAAAAGGCGGACAAGGAAAATTCTGAAACGCACGATTAAAATATAAATTATAGTGCTGATGCAGACAAGGATTTATTTTGCATCAGCACTTTTTATTTGAACTAACACTTAATAAAAATCAGACTAAAAACTCAGTGGTACTGAACTATAGTTCACAATAAATATATGCTTCGAGTATAAAGAATAAAGTTTATCAAACATACAAGATTTTAACGTCGTGAACATATTTATAGCTAAAAAACTACTTATAGAGCGGATTTTTTTAAATGTCAACCGAGGGTTGACAGATTTCAAGGTCAGAATGGTAGCGTTTTCTTGTGTGTTGCGGTATAATTGAGTTGATTTCGAAGTCAATTAAATTTAAAGGAGTTTATACTGATGACACTTGGAGAAAAAATTATGAATCTGCGACAGTCAAAGGGATTGTCGCAGGAGGAGCTTGGCGAAAAGATGGGAGTTTCCCGTCAGGCGGTTTCAAAATGGGAAACGGGACAGACAGTGCCTGATGTTGACAAAATTATACAGATGAGCGAAATTTTTGGGGTGACTACGGACTATCTGTTAAAGGACGAGGTAAGTCAGACAAATACCGTTAATACTGATGACAGAAATTTTGCGGTGAATAGCACTCCAAAGAAAAGCATAATAGAAAGATTGCACTTTGAACGCAAAAGCAGTAAGACTTTTATGGGACTGCCACTTTATCATATTAATATAGGTCTGGGTTTATACAGGGCAAAGGGCGTGTTCTCGATTGGTATGATTTCAACGGGATTGATTTCTTTGGGATTAATTTCAATCGGTTTGCTGTCGTGGGGATTGTTGTCAATCGGTCTTTTGGTTGCCCTTGGAAATATTTCTATTGGCGTAATTGCACTTGGCGGAGTTGCCGCAGGTGTACTTGCCTTGGGCGGAGTTGCAGTGGGAGTGTTCACGATGGGCGGTCTTTCAGTTGGAGTTTATTCTATGGGCGGATGTGCCATTGCATCGCAGATTGCATTCGGTGGCTACGCACAAGGGTATATTGCCATTGGTGAAAAAGCAATCGGAACACACACTTTCAATGTGTCGGGAGATATTCCGCAGAATATCAAAGACGAAATTGCCGAGATTATCGCCAGGGAATTACCCAATACGCCGAAATTTATTTCTAATATGTTCGGATAAATGACTTAAATATTTACAAAAAATAACAGGGGATACATTGCGTATCCCCTGAATGTCATACTAAACACCAATTAAAAATGGATATCTTTCAGGCAAATTTCGCGTTATACAT
>JAFLSM010000041.1 GCA_022510955.1 Ruminococcus sp.
AATTTCGGGACACTGCATTATAATATATACTAAACTTATGAAGCGAAAGTAAAAAAAGCGAAAGGAAAAAAGGGTGTTGGTATGAATTGTATAGAATTTGACGGAGGAATAAAGTTTGAGGGCGTTACTGACCTTGATCTTGCTCAAACGCTTGACTGCGGTCAGAGTTTTCGTTGGACAGAAAATGATGACGGCAGTTTCAGCGGCGTTGCCTTTGGAAAAAGTGTGAGAGTGGAGCTTAAGGAAAATACTCTTTTTGTGTACAATGCGTGTTTGGAGGATTGTAATATCTGGTCTGATTACTTTGATTTGGAGCTTGATTACGGAAAAATCAGAGAGCAAATCAGCAAGATTCATCCTGTGCTTTCGGAGGCGGCAAAATATGCACCGGGCATAAGAATATTAAGACAAGAACCGTATGAAGCACTGTGCACATTTATTATTTCGCAGAACAATAACATAAAGAGAATAAAGGGAATTGTTAAGCGGTTGTGTGAGTGCTTTGGAGAGAAACTGAGCGACGGCGAATTTGCGTTTCCTACAGCAGAGAAAATGGCAAGCCTGACTGCCGATGACTTGGCGCCGCTAAGGGCGGGCTTTAGAAATCGCTATCTTATTGACGCCGCACAAAAGGTTGCAAGCGGAGAGGTTCAGCTTGAAAAATGCAGAACTGCTGATTATGAAGAGGCACGCAGAGAGCTTATGAAAATAACAGGAGTAGGCGTAAAGGTTGCTGATTGCACTTTGCTGTTCGGCTTGCACAGAATAGAAGCCTTTCCTGTGGATGTATGGATGAAGCGTGCAATGGAAAAGCTGTTTCCCGGTATGACTCCTGATGATTTCGGCGAATATGCAGGTATAGCACAACAATATATTTTTCATTTCAGCAGAATGCATCCCGAGCTGTTTGATTAAAAATAAGAAAGAGTGATAAAACAACGCTTTTCAATTTTTGTTTGTTAAAACAAACAAAAAAAATAGCAATAATTGTTAATTGTGACGATCGTGTTGTCAGTTTGCACATAAAACAGGTTGCAATGTTTTACATAAAAAAACATCCTTTTTCGTTGCGAGATTTGTGTAAGTATGTTATAATCAAATCGAAACGGCAGGCAATTAGGTGTTTTAATTGTATTTATAATTAAAACAATGTTTGCGGTCGATAGTTGTCCTTTTAGGGCAAGGCAGAAACGAAATGCTTTTGTTTGGGTTTAGAAGTTGTCCTAAGCGGAAGCAAACTAAAAAAATTAAAGGAGTATAGGACATGAAAAAGTTCACAAAGGCACTTTCAGTAGTGCTTGCGGTAATGATGATTATGTGCACAATCTCAGCGTTGTCATTCTCAGCAAGTGCAGCTGAAACAACAACAACAATTTACTTTGCTGCACCAAGAGGTACGGGTATTGCCAATTCATGGAGAAATGCACAGCTGTATTATGGTTCAACAACAACAGTAGGCGCGCTCAAAAGAATTGATATGCAGAGAACAGGTAATGTTTATGCAGGTGACAAGGGCAGCCTTACATCAATCGTTTCAGATGATTGGGATGTATATTCCGTAACATTAACAGCAGCTCAAATCAGTGCTATTGATAACGAGAAGTATGTTGGTTTTATTAACGCTAATAACCGTAAGACAGGCTTAAAGAACTCAATTCTTAAAGCAACAGCAAGCGGCGAATATGCAAGCACAAAATCATCAATTGCTGCTTATAACGGTAAGATGTTTGTAATCAACGGTTGCTATGATACAAGCAGTGAACTTGCACAGGTTACAACATACAATGTTAAGGTTTTAAGCAACAATACAGGCGTTGCTCCTGCAAAATCACCTGTAACACTCTACTTTGCAGCACCACTTGGCACAAGCACTGCAAACACATGGAGAACTGCTTCATTGTTCTATGGTAATGACCAGAAAAGCATTTCAGGTAACACAAAGGTTGAGATGACAAAAACAGGCGATGTATATGTAGGCGACAAGGGCAAGCTTACAACACTTGTTTCAGGTAACTGGGATATCTATTCAGTAACTTTAAATGCTGAGCAGATTAACAGAATTGACTACGCTAAATATGTAGGTTTCGTAAATGGAAACTCAAGAAAAACAGGTTATTTATATCCACTTCAGAAGGCAACAGAAAGCGGCACATATGCAGATGTACCTAAGTCTATTGCTGACTATGACGGCAAGATGTTTATAATCAACGGCAGCTACTTGGGTTCAGAAATCTCATCTTATACAGTTAAAGCTGTAGACTACAAAGTATCTGAGAAATACACAGTTAAAGCAACTTCTAATGTTGGTACTACATCAAGCTGTCAGTACTCAGCAAGCAATAAGCAGGTTACTGTTACATATACTTTGCAGTCAAGCATGTTGCTCGAAAACATTCAGGCAGTTGTTAGCTATGACAGCAAAGTATTGAAGCTTGCAAGCACAAACTCTAAGAAAACAATTTCACCTGGATTCTATGGCACAAGCGGCGGCGGATTTGAAGGCAACCTTAACCTTAGCAATATGATTAAGTTCAATGCTACAAATCCTGATGGTTATGACTTTACTAAGGGTCAGACTGTATTTACAGCTGTATTTGACATTGTTGGTTCAGGCGATACCACAGTTGATTTAGATGTTTATGTACTTACTGCTACAGAAAACGAGAAGGACATTAAGTTAGTTTACAGAGATGAAGTTATCAATAATAATTTCACATTAACTTCAAAAGCTACTGTATAATTAGGCGTGAATAAGTATAGTAAAAGTACAGTAAGAAATATTAACTAATTATTAGGGGCTGTTGCTTTTGGACATTAAAAGTAACAGCCCTTTCGGTTTGTTGGTATAGTCATAAATAATAAGGTTTTATCGCAATGTAGAGTGTTTTTATTTGCGTAGCGTATAAAGCGTATAAAGCGTAATATAATGCGATATTTTTTATAAAAAGGACTTTACAAAAATATATTAAGGTGATATAATAATTCTCGTAAACAAAAATATATATTATAATGTATTATGATATATTATTTGTTTCTCGGTAATTTGAAGTACAAAAAGAAAAGGTGGTAAGAAAGTATGAAAAAGATTACTTCAATTATGATTGCTCTTGTACTTGTAGCAGTAGCTTCAGTTTCAGTATTTGCAGCAGGTATCAACAGCAATGAACAGGCTGTTATTGATTTTCTTAAGGGTACAATAACAATGAGAGACGGTGAAATGGCAATTCCTACAGAGTTTATTAACTCAATGGAAAACTATTTCAACACCATTGATATGACTGCAGAAGAGTCTACTGAAATTATTGCAATTCTTAAAGAAAGCGAGACCTTTGTTACTAATACAGGCGCAGCTAACATTGCTGATATGACAGTAGCACAGAAGCAGGAGCTTCTTAGCTATGGTCAGAAGGTAGTTGCAGTTATTAATATGACAATGTCATATGACAAGGCAACAAAGACTCTTTACATTTATGATCCGGACGGAAATGTTGTATTTGCAGCTGTTCCAACATATGTTCCTGTAAATGGTAACAGCAGCAACAGCAACAACAGCGGCAACAGCAGCAACAGCGGCGTTATCAAGACAACAGGTGCTGATGTAAATGCTACAGGCGTTGCAACAGTTGCAGGTATTGCAGTTCTTCTTGTTGCAGGTTGCGCATTCTATTTTGTAAAAGTAAAGAAGGAAGCTTGATTTAATGTCTGATAAAAAACGCAGACACAGGCATAAAAATTCTGATGGGAAGAGTTTTATAATTCTTCCCATTATCTTTTTAGTGGGAACATATTTGGTATTTTACCTTGCTCTGGCGCCTACTTTTGGTAGCTTGGTATCAGCAGTGGGGGTGTTTTTTTCTGATAATGATAAAGATTTTTCTACCGAATATGAAAATATATATGTGCCTGTTTCTGAAAACTCTACAATTCCCACTATAGTGATTGATGATAAAAACTCGCAATCAGATGATGGCGAAGGTTCCGGCAATTCAAACAGCAAGAAAGTGTATCTTGATAATGAAGCTATTGAATATCCGGTATATAGTAATATGTTTGGCGAGCTGATAATTGAAGATTGCGGAATTGATACAAATCTTTTCTTTGGCGACGGAGATGTGTCGTTGAGAAACGGTGTTGGCGTGTATGGTGGAAGTTTTATTCCCGGATACGGAAAAACAATTTTGGTTGCCGGTCATAATAATACATACTTTAACGGACTAAAATATGCGGAAAAGGGTCAGAAGGTTGTAATCAAGACAAGCTATGGTAATTATGAATATGAGATTACAGACACAGCTGTTAAGGAAATGACTGACGGATCAGCTTATGATTTGAGTGCCGATTACGAAAATCTGATAATGTACACCTGTTATCCTTTTGATGAGCTTGGGCTTACAAGCAAAAGATATTTTGTGTATGCAAAATATCTGACAGGACCTCCTATTGATACAAGGGTTAAGGAGGGGTAACAAATGAGTAGAAGCAGAAATTCAAGCAAAATTAAGAAGATTGTATGTGTTATACTTTCATTTATTCTGTCTTTGTTTTTGTTTGTTTTATCTATTGGAGTAGTGCTTGAAGCAACGATTTTTAATTCGGATTTTATTCTTGAAAATATGAATTCTTCAAACTATTTTGTCGATAAAAAGGATGAAATAACTCGTAAATTAAATGACTTAGGATATGCGAGCGGTTTGGATGATGAATTTTTTGAAAATTTACTTGATGAGATTATGCTCACTGAGGATAATCAGGAATATTTAAACGATTACTATGATGGTAAAAGTGCGCTTATTGACACAACAAGATTTAAACAAACCTTTAACGATGCTTTGGACAAATATATTGAAGAACACAATATCAAAAATGTTGACAGTGCAAGCAGAGATTATCTGGTGAATAAAGCGTCATCAATTTATCGTCTCTCTTTGGAAATACCGCTGTTTTACAGAATAGCAGGTTACTTTAAGGCTTTAAAGAATATTTTTCCTTTTATTCTTGCAGGCGTGGCTGTAATTATTTTCATTATTATTTTAATATTCGTGTTTTCTAATAAATGGAAACACAGAGCGTTTAGATATGTTTCTCATGCATCCTTGGGCGCATGTCTGTCGCTTGCGGTAATCCCCGCATATGTGCTTTTGACAGGTCAGTTGCAAAGAATTAATCTGACATCACGCGGATTATACAATCTGTTTGTTCAGTGCGGAACAAACATTATGATTGCAGTGCTGTTTTGTGCTTTGTTTTTCCTTGTGGTAGGATTATGCTGTGTGTTCCAGCACAATCATCTGAAAAAGAAAGTGTCGTCAGACTAATATAAAATATTAATAGCTTAAAAAAGGAGATACTTCATAACAGTATCTCCTTTGTTTTTTATAAAAAGCAGTATATTCACATTGCACTGCTGTAGTTCCCACTACGCAGTATTTTACACTAATATCTATTTAAAGTGTTTATCAGAAATAGGATTAGTTTTGTGGCAGAGAGTAAAAATTACGGGCATTCTCGCAGGTGATGTCGAGAATTTCCTGAATCCCCATTCCCCTGATATCTGCAATTTTTTGTGCCGCATAGATAATCATTGAGCTGTCACAGCGTTTGCCTCTGAACGGCACAGGCGCCATATATGGAGCGTCTGTTTCAAGGAGCAATCTGTCAAGAGGAACTTCTTTGGCAACATCAACACTGTGGCGTGCATTTTTAAAAGTGACAACACCGCCAAGGCTGATGTACATACCCATTTTTACCGCTTCACGCATAAGCTCAACACTGCCCGAAAAGCAGTGAATCAGTGCTTTTGGTTTATATTTGTGCAGGAGCGCAAAGGTGTCGCCGTGAGCCTCTCGGTCGTGGACAACGATTGGCATTTTTAAATCAAGTGAGAGTTTGATTTGTTCCTCAAAAACTTTGTTTTGCAGAGGCTTTGGTATATCCCAGTGATAGTCAAGTCCTGTTTCCCCTATTGCCACAACCTTTGGATGCTTTGAAAGCTGTGCAAGTTGGTCAAGATAATCGGCAGGCATATCATCAAGATTTTCGGGATGAAAGCCGACTGCGGCGTACATAAAGCTGTATTTTTCTGCATATTCAATCGCTGTTTGTGCAGATTTAAGGTCGGTTGCATTGTTGACAATACCGCATACACCCTTGCGATGAATGTTGTCGAGCAGATCAAACCTGTCCTCGTCGAACCATTCATCATCATAATGTGCGTGGGCATCAAATATATTGTTAAAGTGATTATTCTCCATTTTCTTCTCCAAAATTATTGGGACAGCCTTTGTGGCTGTCCCTTGTATTTGTCGTCGCTTCATAAGCAAGCAAAAAATGTAACCATTACGACCCGAAGATTTACTTCTTCTGTTTGATTAACATCATAACATCCTATTAAAAGTTAATTTGTTTTTTTATAGGAAACAGTCAGGCGCTAAAGGTTTACAAAAAACAAACTCTATCTGCTCGGATAAGTACAGCCCAATGACTGTTAATCTTTAAGTTCTAAAAACAGCATTGCACAGCCGAGTGCAGGCACAGTAATTTTGCCGTTTTCAAGCTTAGTGCCGAACAACGGTGTGCTGTCAGCATATCCCGGCGGAGGATTAATTATTTGATCTGTGTCACTTGTATTAAAAGTACAATAAAGAGCAGTTCTTTCGTCGTGACGAATATACGCAATACGGTTGCCGTCAGCATAAACATTAATGAAATCTCCGTCCCAAAGAGCTGAACAGAATTTGCGCAGGTCGCCAAGCTGTTTGTGCCACTCAATAAGCTCCTTGTCCTCTTTTCCCCAAGGGTAGCAACAGCGATTGAATGGGTCACGATAACCCTGTATACCTGCTTCATCGCCGTAATAAACGCAAGGGAATCCCGGCAGTGTAAACTGCATTGCCGCCGCAAGCTTCAACAGCTTTGTGCCACGCTTTCTTTGCTCAGGGCTGAGATTGTGGTGGTCAGCCTGCCATTGACGGTCTCTGCCGTTTAACGGTTCGCCTGCAATGACAGTAAGCGCACGCTCAGTGTCGTGGGTTGACAGCGAGTTCATAAGCACACGCAAAACAGGACGAGGATAATTTTCGATTACGCTCATAATTGAGTTCATTGTGTACTTAGCGTCCTGTCCTTTGCAGAAGTCAAGAATTGCGTTGCGGAACACATAGTTCATAACAGAGTCAAGCTGTTCGCCAAGCAAAAACTTTCTTCTTGCACCGTAGCTTTCCTTGTTGCTGGCATCTTCCCAGACTTCGCCCACAATAAATGCCTCGGGGTTTTCCTCTTTTACCGACTTGCGGAGGTTCTCCATAAATTCGTCGGGCAGTTCGTCTGCAACATCAAGTCGCCAGCCCGAGTTACCACAACGCATCCATTTGCGTACAATGCCGTCCTTGCCGTTGATGTATTCGTTAAAGGCAGGCGAGGTTTCAATAACCTCCGGAAGTGTGTCAAAGCCCCACCAGGAATGATAGTTGTTTGGCCATTCGTGGAACTTGTACCAGGTGTAGTAAGGCGAGTTTTGGTCACGGTATGCACCGCCGCTGCCGTATCTTCCTGAGCGATTAAAATAAATGCTGTCTGAGCCTGTGTGAGAGAACACGCCGTCATTGATGACATGGATTCCCCTCTCCTTTGCCTTTGAGCAAAGCTCCTTGAAATCCTCTTCTGTGCCGAGGATAGGGTCAATGTGTGCATAGTCGCCTGTGTCGTAGCGGTGGTTTGAATAAGCCTCGCCAATCGGGTTAAGGTAAATACAGCTAACTCCAAGATGTTCAAGGTAGTCGAGCTTTTCGGTGATACCCTTGATGTCACCCATAAAGAAGTCGCTGTTTGTTATTTCTCCACGTTCGTTCGGCCACCACTGAGGAAGTGCATACCAGTCTTTGTTGCGTGTGAAGTCGGTGCGTTTGAGATTTTTCTCTTTTCCACTAAAGTTAAAGCGGTCTGGGAAAATCTGATACATCACGCCGCCCACAGGCCATTTTGGCGTTTGAAAGCCTTTTTTGTAGCAGGTGATTTGCCAACTTCTGCCCGGACTGCACTCGATTGTGCTGACAATGTTCGGGTCGTCAGACGGTACGATATATCGAACGCCGTACTCGGTGTGTAACCTAAAACCGTACCAATAAAGTCCGATTTTATTTGGTGTAAAGTCGCACTCCCAAATCTCGTTTTCGATATCAAATGTACCGCACCAAATCATATTAGTAAAATCCCAATTATAGTTATGGTCGTACATTATACAAAATTCAACCTTTTGTGTGTGAAGTGCACGGGGAATCAGTATACGCATATGTATTGAAGTACCCTGTTCTACCGCACCAAAAGGAGATCTGTAGTAAATTTTTTGAGAATCAAATGGCGTTGGCGAATTTGGCATAAAATCACTCCATTTTGCTGATAATTTAAAATTTGCCTTGCTTTTAATTTTCGCTATACAATCATATTTATATTATCATAATTAATGAGTTTTTTCAATATCGTAAATGTCAATATAAAATAAACGGCACAAAATAACAAAATTTACAAAAAATCTTTAGTTTTCTCTTTTATATTCCTCTCTTTTATATTATAATATAAATTGGAAATTTATAGTTATATGGCAGTGGTCACTTTTATATCTAATTTATAGGATATATGAAAAATAAAGTTTAGTAGACGCAAAAAATGAAGTTATCAAACAAATTGAAGTCAAAATTTCGGGACACTGCATTATGATTTATTATTAACTTATGGAGCGAAAGTAAAAAAAGCGATAGTAAAATAAAAGGGAGTGGTTTTTTATGCTGAAAAAGAGAGTGCGTGTGCATATAGAGGGCAGAAATTATGCACTGATTACCGAAGAGGACGCAAGGTATGTTAATCAAATTGCCGACGAAGTGCGTGAACATATCCGCAAAACCTCAAAGGGGCCAACACAGCTTGACACCCGTGACTGTGCAATGCTTGCCGCCCTCGACTTTTGCGATGAACGCAACAAGGCAAATAAGCGTGCTCAGGAGCTGATTGAAAAGGCGGACAAAATTATTCAGCAGACAAACGAACTTAACAGACAGTGCGTTGAATACAAAGAAAAGCTTACTGAGGCTATTAACGAAAACACCCGCCTTTCAAAAAAGGTAAAACAGCTTGATGAAATGATTAAGACCTTGGAAAAGGAGAATGATATTCTCAAAAAAGGTGTAAAAAATGCAGAGAAACAGGCGGATAAGCTGGCTGAAAACAAGGCGGTAACAGCCGAGGATAAGAAAAAAGAAAAACCTAAGGGATATGTGCCTATGCGTCAGTATTCTTTGTTTGAGGATGATAAAAAATAAGATGAGCAAGATTGAAATTCTGGCACCTGCGGGCGGTTTTGACAGTGTGATTGCCGCTGTAAGAAGCGGTGCCGACGCTGTGTATGTTGGGCAAAAGCAGTTTTCAGCCAGAGCATCGGCTCAGAATTTTGATGAAGAAGAGCTTAAAAAGGCGGTGTCGTACTGCCACATTCACGGTGTAAAGGTTTATGTTACGATAAATACAATAGTTTTTGATGAAGAATTTGAAAGGCTTAAAAAGGCGATTTTATCTGCCGCAAGAGCAGATGTTGATGCATTGATTGTTCAGAATCACGGAGTTGCAAGGCTTGCAAGAGAGCTTGTGCCCGGCTTACCGCTTCATGCATCAACTCAGATGAGCGTGCATACCGCAAGCGGTGTGAGAGCGTTGTATGAAATGGGCTTCAAGCGTGTGGTGCTGTCCCGAGAGATGAGCAGGGACGAGATTAAAAAGGCGGCAAAAATACCCGTGGAGCTTGAGGTTTTTGTCCACGGCGCTTTGTGTATGTGTGTGTCGGGGCAATGTTATTTTAGTGCTATGCTCGGTTCACGAAGTGGTAACAGGGGGGCGTGTGCCCAAACCTGCCGATTGCCGTTTTCAGTTGGTGGTGAACACGGCGGATATGCGTTAAGCCTTAAGGATAACAGCCTTGTGAACCATATTGGTGAGCTTGAAGATATCGGCGTTGCCTCTGCTAAAATTGAGGGCAGAATGAAACGCCCTGAGTATGTTTCTGCCGCTGTAAGAGCGTGCAAAGAGCAAAGAGACAACGGATTTGTAAGCGACAGCACGGCTTCGATGCTTAGAGGTGTGTTTTCACGAACAGGCTTTACCGACGGATATTTTACAGGAAAACTCGGCAAGGAAATGTTTGGCACACGCACCAAAAGCGATGTTGTGTCGGCTGATGACAAGCTGTTGTCGGGAATCCGCCAAAGCTATAAGGATGAAATCAGGAATATAAAAATAAGTGGTTACTTCACCGCAAAACTCGGCAAGAACCCTGTTTTGTGCCTTGGTGACGGTGAACATACGGTTGAAAAAACTGCCGATGTGCTGTGCGAAAAGGCTATAAAACTTCCTCTTGACGAGGACAGATGCAGGTCACAGCTTTGCAAAACAGGCGGTACTGCCTATCAAATTGAAAACCTTGAATGTGTGCTTGACGAGGGAGTTTCTCTGCCGATGTCTGCACTTAATGCTTTAAGGCGAGAGGTTTTAAGTGAGCTTGACCGCAGGCGTGCTGTGGTTCATAATTATAAGATTAACGAGGAACACAGCCTTGCTCCTATTGTTCCGTATAATCGGACTGAGGAAAGCCGTGTTCGTGCAAGAGTGACAGGCACTAAAATAAGCAGTGCGTTTAGGGACTGTCAACTTGTGTTTGTGCCTTTGTTTGCGGATTTGAAAGAGATTGACCGCTTGAAAAACGAAGGCTATAAAGTTGGCGTTGAAGTACCGAGAGGAATGTTTGCAAGAGAAGAGCAGATAAAAAAACAGCTTGCCAAAGTTAGAGAAATCGGTGTTTGTGATGTGCTTTGTCATAATATCGGTGCGTTGTATGACGCAAAACAGCTTGAAATGAAGCTTCACGGTGGTTTTGGTCTGAATTTGGTAAATACCTACGACCTTTTGTGGGCGGAGGAGTATGGAATTTTGGATACAGAGCTGAGTATTGAACTGACTTTTGAGCAAATAAATGCCTTGGGTGGAAACATCAGCAGGGGAATTTTGTCATACGGTTATTTGCCTCTTATGCTGTGCCGAAACTGTCCCAATAAAAGTGCCGGTGTGGATTGCTCAACTTGCAAAAATCGCTCAAAAATGACGGATAGAAAAAACGAAAAATTCTTTTTGAGGTGTGACGGAAATTGCACCGAAGTGCTTAATTGTGTACCTCTTTTTGTTGCTTTGGAAGAAATTTCAAAACTTTCCACAGATTTTCACATTTTGCGTTTCAGTGTGGAAAACTATGTGGAAAACATTGAAAACACCCGCTATTTTAACCCAAAACCGATGTTAAAAGACAAAATCACCCGAGGTTTATACATGAGGGGTGTTAAATAAAATGTCAACAATGTTTAAAACCTTTAAATTTTCAATAAAGAAAAATTAAAAATTCCTTTATTGAAATTAAAAGACAGTTAAATTTCCAAAAGATAATTTCTTATTAGAATTTAAAAATCATAAATATGTAAATTATGCAATTTTTACTTAAAAATGAAGGATGGTTATTATGGAACTCAAGATTAAAAAGCTAAAGCCGAATGCAAAAATTCCAATGCGTGCCACAAACGGTTCAGCAGGAATGGACCTTTATGCCTGCATTGATTCACCGATTACACTTGCTCCCGGCGAGCTTGCCGTTGTGCCTACGGGCATTGCGATTGAACTGCCTGACAACAGCTGTGCGGCATTTTTGTATGCAAGAAGCGGATTGGGTGTTAAACACGGAATTTGCCTTTCTAACGGTGTCGGTGTTATCGACAGCGACTATCGTGGCGAGATTTGTGCAGGTCTTTGCAATGTTTCAAACGAGCCTTATACAATTAATCCAGATGAAAGAGTGTGCCAGATGGTGATTGCTCCCGTGCTTTTGCCTCAGATTACAGAGGTTACGGAGCTTGGCGACACCGAGCGTGGTGAGGGCGGATTCGGCTCAACAGGCAGTTATTGATAATTCGACAAAATCTCATTGCAAATAAAGATTGTTTATTTTATAATTTTTTATAACGATTTTTTATAACGCTTCATAAGTTTGATATGAATTAAGATATTGCGACCCGAAGATGTACTCCTGCTGTTCGGTTACAATCCATAATCACATTTAAATCTTTGATAGTGTTTTATGGTGGTTAATATAAAACAAAAGGATTAGTTCCACTGTTCGGTAACAATTCATAATCACTATTCAACCTTTGACAATGAATTATGATGTTAAAAAAATAACAGAAGTTTATCTTCGGGTCAGATGGTTGCATGTTCAATAAAACTTATGAAGCGTTGAAAAAAACTTCGGGTCGCAAAGGTTATATAATAAATCAAACTTATGTAGCGTAGTAAAAAACCTCGGTCGGAAGGTTGCATATTCAATAAAACTTATGAAACGTCGAAAAAAAACGGAGGAAAAAATATGTTTTCTTTTTCTAAGGATATCGGTATTGACCTTGGCACAGCAAATACCTTGGTGTGTCTTAAGGGCAAGGGCATAATTTTGCGTGAGCCGTCGGTTGTGGCTGTTGACACAAGAACCGACACGGTGCTTGCAGTCGGCTCACAGGCTAAGGATATGATTGGCAGAACACCTGGGGCGATTGTTGCGGTAAGACCGCTCAAGGATGGCGTGATTTCTGATTTAAAAATTACCGCAAAAATGCTTCAGCATTTTATTAAAAAGTGCGTAAAGCCGGGAATTTTCAGCAAGCCGAGAGTTATCATCTGTATGCCGACTGGCTGTACTGAGGTCGAGCGAAAGGCTGTTGAGGATGCGGCATATCAGGCAGGAGCAAAGCCTCCTGTTGTGCTTATTGAAGAGCCAATGGCGGCGGCTATCGGTGCAGGAATGCCTGTTGACGAGCCTATCGGAAGTATGGTTGTTGATATCGGCGGCGGCACAAGCGAGGTTGCCGTGGTATCACTCGGCGACATTGTTACTGCGTGCTCCGTGCGTGTGGCAGGCGACAAATTTGACGAGGCGATTATTTCATATGTAAAGAAAAAGTACAATCTTTTAATCGGCGAGCGCACTGCCGAGGATATTAAAATTAAGATTGGCTCTGCCTATCCTTATGAAAATGAAAAGAATATGGTTGTAAAGGGCAGAAATCTTGTTGACGGTCTGCCAAAGGATATTACTTTGGGTGCGACAGAGGTTCGTGAGGCTCTTGCTGATTCTGTTGCAACGATTGTTGATGCAATCAAAACAACGCTCGAGAAAACTCCGCCCGAGCTTTCGGCAGACATTATTGACCACGGAATTATGCTGACAGGCGGCGGTGCCCTTTTAAGAGGACTTGACCTGCTTATTATGCAACAGACAGGTATGCCTGTGCATATTGCAAAGCGTCCGCTTGACTGTGTGGTTGAAGGCGCAGGAAAAAGGCTCGGCAAACCAACAGGCGTACAATACAAGCATAACAAAAATAATTGATATTTTACTCCGCTCCAATTTTTTACTCCGCTCCATAAGTTGGTTTTAATATGTAACCGTAATTACCCGAAGATATACTTCGGTTGTATGGTAAGCATCATAATAGACCTTAAAAAGTTGCATATAAAATCTTTTGGTTTATTTATAAAATTTGATATAGCATATTTTTAATTGTGCGTTATGAATCTCGCTGTAAAATCTTAGTTCGTTTTCGGGTTTGAGCGGTTGTATATTCAATAAAACTTGTGAAGCATAGAAAAATAAATCTTGTAAAGTGGAGTAAAAAAGCGTAGTAAAAAATAAAATTTTTAATTGTGCGTTATGAACCTCACAATAAAACCTGAGTTCGTTTTCGGGTTCGGGCGGTTGTATATTCAATAAAATTTGTGAAGCGTAGTAAAATAAATAGATTTTTAAAAGTGAGTTATGAACCTCGCCAGACAAGAGGAGTAAACCTTCGGGATACCGTATTATAATTAATATTAAAGTTATGAAGCGTCGAAAAAATAATAAAAATTTAAGAGCTCTTGCAATAACACTCGTCATCGTGATTGTGATGGGTGTTTTCTGTCTTGCTGATAATTCGTTGGTGTCTACAGCTGTAAATGCAGTTACAAAGGGTTTGTTTCAGGTGACCTCAGCAGTAGCTGCAAACCTTGATACCGCAAGCTATGAAGATTTAAAGGCGGAAAATGAAAAACTCAAACAGGAAAATGCCGAGCTGAGAAATGAGCTTGTTGACTATTATAATCTTAAAGAAGAGAATGAAAAGCTGTGGAAGTATTATGACTTAAAAAAAGAAAATCCGTCATATCAAATTCAGCCTGCAAATGTAATCAGGCGTGACAGCAATGATGATTTTTATTCCTTTACACTTGATATAGGCTCTGCAAACGGAGTTGAGGTGAACTGTCCTGTCATTACCGACAACGGTCTTGTCGGTTGGGTGAGCAAGACGGATGCAACAACCTGTCTTGTCAAAACCGTTCTGTCGCCCGATACTAAGGCAGGTGCTGTTGACAAACAGACAAAGGACAGCGGAATTATTACAGGAAGTGCCTCACTGTGCGACAAAAACCTGACTCAGCTTACAAAAATTACCGAGGATAATAAAATAAAAGAGGGCGACATTGTGGTGACCTCGGGTGCAGGCGGAGTGTACCCTGATAATCTTGTTGTGGGCAAGGTTAAGGAGATTAAGTTTAATTCATATGACACAACCCGTTATGCGGTAGTTGAGCCTTATGAGGATATTAAAAGTATCAGTGCGGCGGCAGTTATAATTGATTTTGACGGCAAAGGCGAGGTTGCAAAATGAAGATAAAACGCAGTTTTTTTAAGTATCTCGCCTATGCAATAGAAGTTGTGGTTCTTTATGTTTTTCAGGATACGCCTAATTTATTGCCTCAGCTTTGGGGTGGCAAGCCTTTGTTGCTTACAGTGCTTGCACTTGCGATTGCGGCACGGGAGAATCAAATTCCGTCGCTTGTTTTTGGCGCAGTTTGCGGAGTGCTGACAGATATCAGTGGCGGAGGTATAGGATATTTTGGAATTGCGCTGACACTGGCGTGCTATTTTGAGGCGGAGATTTTGAAAAAATATCTCGTTCCGTCATTCTGGACAGTGTTCCTCTACACATTTGCAGTAGTTGTGGTTGTTGTCGGCTTGTACTTCGTGATTTTCAGGCTGTTGGCAGGAATTGAGGGTGCAGGCGAGTTGTTTGTGTCGCATTATTTGGCACGAATGGTGTATACAGTTGTGTGTGTTGTACCGCTGTATTTTTTGAACGGCTTTCTGTATAGGAGCCTGTCGAATCAAAATTAATAATTGCGGTAGTGACCGCTTTTATGTACTATTTATAAAACGAAGATAAAACGAAGTTAACCATATAACCGAAGTTTAAATTTCGGGCGGCAGTGGCCGCTTTTATTACTCACTAATAAAACACTTATAAATAATAACAAACTTAAAATAGAGAATTATGATGTTCACCAAATAATAGAAGTATACCTTCGGGTCTTAAAGGTTACATATTTAAACTTACTTATGAAGCGGAGTAAAAAATCTTCGGGTCACAATGGTTACATATTAAATCAAACTTATAAAGCGGAGAAAAATATGGGAAATGAGCAGAGAAAACGGCGGGAGTCGAATATAAAAAGTTCAAAAAATATAATAACTGCCTGTATGATTATCGTAATTGTTTTCTTTGCCGTTTTTGTGATAAGGCTTGTTGATTGGCAGATTGTAAATGGCAAGGAATACAGCGAGCTTGCAACCCGCTCAACAAGCTATACGGTCGAAACAGCTGCCACTCGGGGTGAAATTCTCGACAAAAACGGAGAGGGTTTGGTTGTGAATACCACGCATTACAAGGTGGTGCTTGACAAGCTGTATCTTGATGAGGATAAACGCAATGATACAATTTTACAGCTAATTGAAATTCTCGGTAAAACAGGCGACAAGTGGGAGGATATTCTTCCGATTCAGGTGAGTGCAAATGGTGAATATTCCTACAAGAATGACAGCGAGGACGAAATAAAGGCAATGCTTTCGTCGGATTTTCTCGACTTGCCGTCCGATACATCGGCAAAAGGCTGTATTGAACAGCTTGCAAAAAGATATGATGTGGACAGGCAATATTCACCTGAACAGCTCAGAAACTTGCTGTCCGTGAGATATAATATGGAGCGTTGCGGATTTTCAAATACAGTGCCGTATGATTTTGCAAAGGATATAAGCGAAAATGCGGTCAGTGCTGTCAGCGAAAACACTCAGGGCGTTGGGGGCGTTGAGGTGCAGACATATCTTATAAGGTCGGCAAAGGATGCCGACTTAGCTCCGCATTTGCTTGGAGCTCTTGGCTCAATTACCGAAAATGAATACAAGGAGCTTTCGGAGCAGGACGATACCTATACGCAAAATGACAAGGTTGGCAAGTTCGGAATTGAACTTGCGTGCGAAAGCTATCTTAAAGGCACGGCAGGAGCTAAAATAATTCAGAGAAACGCAGACGGTGCGATTATGGACGCAGTCGAAACGATTGATGCAAAGCCAGGCAACACAGTTTATCTGACGATTGATTCAAAGCTCCAGAAAACGGCGGTAAAGTCGCTTGAAACCAATGTTAAGGCGGCAAAGGCTTTGGGTAAAGCAAACTCTGCGGCTTACGGCAAAAAGAACCTTGGCGAGGATTGCGAAACGGGTGCGGTTGTAATGCTTGATGTAAGCGATTTTTCGGTGCTTGCGGCGGCAAGCTATCCTACCTATGACCTCAACAAATACAGCAAGTATGATGACTATTATGTAAAGCTTTCCGAAAATGAAAATTCCCCCATGTATAACAGGGCATTTGTGGGTAGTTTTGCCTGCGGTTCGGTGTTTAAGCCGTGTGTTGCCTCAGCGGCACTTGAGGAGGGCGTAATTGATGTTAAAAAGGAGATTTTCTGCTCACAGCATTACGACTACTATCCAACGAATGTTGTTGAGTGTATGCACTATCACGGTGAAATGAATGTGACGAGTGCGCTTACTCAGTCGTGCAACTACTTTTTTGCCGAAACAGGCAGACTGCTCGGATTTGATACGATGTATCTGTATGCCGAAAGGTTTGGTCTGGGCGAATACACGGGCGTAGAGGTTGAGGAGTCAAAGGGATTCCTTGCAGGCAGAGACAGTACAAGCTGGGTGCCCGGCAACACGGTTCAGGCGGCTATCGGTCAGTCGGACAACGCCTTTACCCCGCTCCAGCTTGCAACATATACGGCAACGATTGCCAATGACGGAACAAGGCTTAGAACTCATGTGATTGATAAAATTACAAATTATGAGCGTACCGAAACGGTAGCCGACTTCCATAAGGCAGAGGTTGTTGCTGAGTGTGGTGTATCCGGGAAAAATCTTAAGTCTGTGCAGAACGGTATGCTCAAGGTTTCAACCGACGAGAACGGAACGGCGTACTCAATGTTCGGCAACTACAAGGTTAAGGTTGCTTCAAAGACAGGTACAGCGGAAAATGCAGGCTCTGACCACACAACATTCATCTGTTATGCTCCCTATGAAAAGCCAGAGGTTGCTATTGCAGTTGTAATTGAACACGGTGCAAAGGGTCAGTTTTCTATGCAAGTGGCAAAGGATTTACTGGATGATTATTTTACGTTAGCTCCAAAAGTTTAATTGAATTTATAATGCAGTGTCACGAAATTCAGACTTTGATTTATTGGTAAACTTCCATTTTACATCTATTCTATAATGTAGATATAAATGCGGTCACTACCGCCCCGAAGATTTTTACTCCGCTTCATAAGTTTGTTTTGATATGTAACCGTCGTATCCCGAAGATAAACTTTGTCTTTTTGGCAAACATCATAATTCGCTATTTTAAGTTTGAATAGTGATTATGGATTGTCACAAAACAGCTGAAGAACACCTTCGGGTCGCAACATTTATATTTAATTAAACTTATGAAGCGTTATAAAAAAAGTTAATTTGATAAAAATAGCTTACGAAGTGCATTTAAAAAATAATTTTTTGGTCGGTATGCCTAAAATGTTGAAAAAATTTTTGGGCATAAAAATGCTGTGCTTTTGTTGCTCTTTGTGTTTTTTTATGATAAAATATTACAGAGGTATTATTGGATTATGAATAATGTTATAGTTGTTGCTTCCGGCAAGGGTGGAACAGGCAAATCTACGGTGTGTATCTGCTTGTCGGTTGCTCTTGAAAAACAGGGTAAAAAAATACTGCTTATAGATTGCGACTGCGGAATGCGCGGTCTTGATATTATGCTTGATATGGAGCAGGATATTTTGTTTGATGCGTCTGACGCTGTCTGTGGCAACTGTTCATTTGAGGAAGCAATCTACAAAAGCAGAAATAATGAAAATCTATATCTTATGGCGGCTCCGTTTGATGCAGAAAACGAGCTTAGTCCGACTGTATTCAAACAGCTTGTTGAGTCGGTTAAGGACAGGTTTGATTATGTTATCATTGACTCACCTGCCGGAATCGGTTCGGGTTTTGTCACTGCGGCAACTCCTGCCGACAGAGCTTTGGTGGTCTGCAACGCAGAACCTACAAGCGTCAGGGGTGCAGTGAAGGTAAGGCAAAATCTTGAGAAAATCGGCGTAAAAAATATTCGCCTTGTCATTAATCGCTTTGAACGCAAAATGTTTGCTCAGCTCGGTTTTTATAAAGACCTTGACGATGTGATTGATGCAACCGAAATTCAGCTTATTGCGTTGGTGCCGTTTGATATTCGTATTTCAGTCATAATGCAGCGTGGTGTTGCAGGGCTTAATTGGAGTGCTGCAATAAATGTGTTTGATTGTCTTGCACGCCGTTTGTGCGGTGAGAATGTTCCGCTTGCGTTTATGGGATAAGAATTTATACTAACATCTGTTAAAAGTTTTTATTAAATTATATATTGGGAAAATTGAAGTTTTGAGAATTAAGAATTACAAAATGTATAGGAGGAATCAGTTATGAACATAGCTTTGATAGCTCACGATGAAAAAAAAGAACTTATGGTGCAGTTTTGCATTGCTTACTGCGGTGTTTTGAGCCGTAACAACCTGTATGCTACAGGCACAACAGGCAAGATGGTGTCCGAAGCAACCGGACTTACAATTCAAAAATTTCTTGCGGGTTCACAGGGCGGAAGTCAGCAGATTGCGGCACGCATTGCTTGCAATGAGATTGATATGCTTCTGTTTTTCAGAGACCCGTTAAATCCAAAGCCAAACGAACCGAATGATGCAAATATGCTTCGCCTTTGTGATATGCACAATATCCCTGTTGCAACAAACATTGCAACAGCCGAGGTGCTTATTCACGGTCTTGAAAGAGGCGACCTTGACTGGAGAAATATTCTTAAATAATTTATTTTATTGCTTTTGCTATCGGGTGGTGTAATACTGCCCGATAATTGTGTTTTTATGAAGTTTTTTAGAGTATCTTAATAACTATACTAATCTTCAATAAAATAGTAGATATCTTTACGTCATATTTTGCACTGTACTGCGTCCTTCTCCTTGACAGGCGTCAGCCTGTCTGCGTCGTCGTCCTTGTACAGCACAAAATCTGCTCGAAAATCTATTCTACTCTTCT
>JAFLSM010000042.1 GCA_022510955.1 Ruminococcus sp.
ACAGGGGTTCGCTTAATTGTACTTTTTTATTGTCTACTTTTACTTGACAGATTCAATATAATCGGGGGTTTTTTAAACAATAAAAATACCGCAATCAAAAATATGACTACGGTATTGGAATATAAATTTATTTTTAAAAATATAGATTTTAAGATTTTTGTTTTTCATCGATATATGATTATTATAACCACTTATTCAAAAACTCAATTTATAGGTAAATCTCTTGTATAATAAAAAACAATAAAAATTTATACACAAATAAATTGATAGGTTTTGAATAGATTTAAATTATTCGCAGTTTTCACTTTACACAAGTTACTTATTCTTTATTCTTAATAATATGAACAAGACAATAATTATCAATGGAATTATTAAATATGAAAGACCTTCGATAAAGATTCTAAATTGAGAAGCTCCATCATTTTTTATAACTACATCATCTGTTTTATCTGTATAATCTGTATTATTTAAATCATCCGTTATTTCTATGCTATCTGAATTTAACTGATTATTTTGCAATTCTGATTTATTTTGAGAATTTTCATCGTCACTCGTCCTGGTGCAAAAAACAGCATATCTATATGTACTCGCCCAATAGGGATGACAGGTAATCAATGTAACCATATCTTTATTTTCCTGAATTAGGATTGAATCTATATCATCAGGATAAATAATCTTGATATCGCTCACCTCATAAGTAAGCGTTGTCCATAGATTGTCTATATACACCTTATCCCCTAACTGCATTTGCTCTATATCCAAAAAATATCTCGCACCGCTCCAGCCTCGGTGACCGGCTAAAACGCAGTTAGTATTTTTGCCTCCTATGGGCATTGAGGTTTCCCCCAGCTGAGTTGCTCCCCGTGACATATTGTAGTATGATGCACCAAGATATATCGGCATTTTTAAGTCATTCATTTTCGGCACCCTAAGCACTCCGACTACACCGTCATATATCCCGTACTCAGAAAGATTAACGCTTGATTGCTCGTATGACCATGCGTCGCAAAGTCCTTTTTGTCCATCTTTGTAAATAGCATTATTATACTTCTGCATTTCATCATACAGTTCATCAAATTTTTGCTCACCGGATTTTGATTTATTTGTTTTTTCATCTTCCTGCCATATATTCTCACTTGAATCATCAGTTTTTTCTTTATCAGATGTCATACTTTCGCTGGTCTCTTCTATACTATTCAATGAATTATTCCTTAATTTTTCAAAATTATCTATAGCAACTTCTAAATTCTTGCCAGCTATATTAGCTGAAATAATAGGATATATATAAATACAAAACCCAAATAAAAATAAAACTACAACCATTGCATACGAAATTATTCTTATAAATTTTTTATTCATTATTTTTTCTCTTTCTGCATATGCGCATAACTATCTTGAACAAAGCAAAAACAATAAGTATTCCTAACATCACTGACAATCCGATAATAAGTGCCGACATATATTCCTGATTCCATGTACTTTCTTCAAGATGTGAAATCTGAGTATCTTTTTCCGACTCAACATACGGAACACGAGTACCTCGCACTAAAAGTCTATGCGTATTCTGTCCAAACGGAGTGCAAGTAACAAGCGTTACATAATCCTCTTCGGGTTCAATTTTCAACAGCGAGGTGTCCCACGGCTCGACAACGTTAATTTGTTCTATTCTATATGCAAGCGTTTGATTTAAAATATATATATAAAACATATCCCCCTCTTCAAGCTTGTCAATATCTGTAAAAAACTTGGCATTGGAAAGTCCTGTATGCCCTGATAATACAGCATGTGTAGATTTTCCGCCTATCGGCAAAGATGTATTTCTCAAATGACCTATACCTTTTTGCAAAACAGCATCACTTGTACCGTGATATATCGGGTATTTTATATCTATTGATGGAATCTCTATGGTTGCCATGACAGATGTACCGTCCATATTAATCAAATCATAATATTCGCTATCGGTATTAATATCTTCCGCAAACGGATCACTGAGACTAACGCTGCCAACAAGACTTTCGTTGTATTCCTGCGCACGTCTAAGCATTGTATCAATATCATCTGACTCTAAGTTTGATACAGAACCAAGATAGGTTTGTATCTCACTGTTCGAATTCATATTCGTCAAAAGATTACTGATAAAAGGATAACCAACAATTCCAAATCCTATAGTCATAAGAACTATCAAACATATAATTGCTATAACCTTTTTCATATAATCATTCCTCGGATTCTAATTCACTATTATTTCGGCGTTTTGAACGAATAGTCTTAATAATGATAAATGCAGTAATAACTAAAACAAGCGCAACCGCACCTGCAATTAAGGCATTTCTGTACTCAACCATCCATGTAGACTCAACCGGT
Source organism: Ruminococcus sp. (assembly GCA_022510955.1). GTDB lineage: Bacteria > Bacillota > Clostridia > Oscillospirales > Acutalibacteraceae > Ruminococcoides. The sequence continues at coordinate 2,365 of JAFLSM010000042.1, forward strand.
GTTGCACCCTCAAGAAGCTGTTCCGCTTCTTCATATGGTATTCTTGTTCCTCTTACAAGAAGTCTGTGAGTGTTCACACCGTATGGAGTACAAGTTACAAGAGTAACATAATCTTCATCTGTATCTATTCTCAGATCTTCTGTTTGTGACGGCTTTACTACCTTGATCTGATCCACCTTATATGCGAGCGTTTTGTTTAAAACATGTATATAAAATACATCGTCTAATTTCAACTTATCAATATCCGTAAACATACTGGCGATTGAAAGACCTGTGTGACCTGTCAAAACAGCATGTGTACCCTTTCCACCGATAGGCAAAGAGGTTTTTTGCAAATGTCCAATACCCTTTAAAAGAGTATTCTGAGATGTGCCGTGATATATAGGCAGTTTAATCGATAAAATTGGTATCTCAATATTCGCCATCATTGAATCATTATTTATATTAAGCTGATATTCATAATCAATATCTGTTTCTGCTTCAAAACCGGGATCAAATGGGTCAGTCAACACTACATTTCCCAGTAGACTTTTATTATATATTTCTGCATTCTTTAAGACGTTCTCTATATCAACTTCTTCCATTTTTTCAACTGCTACCTGCTGGCTCCCTATTTCACTGTCGTGGTTTTGACTTATAAGATAATTGCTAAAAAAGGGATAGCAGGCTAAAGACATACCCGCAAGCAAAACTATCGAGCCTAATATACAGATTAATACTTTTTTCACAATTAAATTCCTTTCACATAAACCAAACAGAAATTTATAATAAAAATCTACTTCAAAAAAGACATACTGGGAGAACAGATAAATCTGCTCTCCCAAAATGCTATAAATAATTAGTAAATTATGTATTCACTTATTTAGCAGCCTTTTTCTTGCGAAGCTGAGAAAAGATCATAACAGACAATGCCATTACTATTCCGCCTGCAATTGTGAACATAAGAAGTCCTGCGCCACCAGTCTGAGGAAGATCAAACTGCTTTGATACGTTGTTAACGCTTACCATAAACTTACCGAGATCTGTAGTTAAATCTTCTGTCTTACCGTCATAAGAACCTTCAGTTGGAGACTGTGTTGTAGCCTTAGCCTTTACACTTCCTGTAATATTGCCATTGCTATCCTTATCGCTCTCAACAATAATTGTTACCGGAGTTGCAAGCTTGCTGTAGCCTTCAATACTATTTTCCTCAGTTAATGTATAAGTACCCTCATCAAGACCCTTTACATTGAGTTTGCCGTTTGAAGCAGGATTAAGCTTTTGAGTAATAATGTAATCTACTCCATTAATCTTTACATGTACGCCTTCTTCAGCAGGTACTAATGCAGAGATACTATAGTTAGCATCGTCTTTACCTGTTACAGTTTTTACCTGACCATCCTCAATATACTGACCTGCAGAAAGTTTTTCCAATGTGTCATCGTTATTGGTGTCAAAATAAATAGCTGTCATTTCAGGAGTATAAGCTACATATTTACCAGTCTTTGTGCTTACCCATTTGCCTTCTACTTCTGAAGCCTGAGTGATAAAGAACATTTTGTTACCGTCTTTATTCTTAAGGCTGAATTCAACGCCGCTTGCATTTTTGCCTGCAGCTTCAGCACTCTTGTCGTTAAACTTCTTATCAAGATCCATTTCAAATGTATAAACCTTCTCATCGTCCTCTAAAGGATCAGGAAGTGTAGAAGAGTCAGGGCTGTTGCTGTAGAAAAGTTCAACATTGTTCACATTTGGAGTAGAACCCATTACAAGTGCCTTTTCGTTAAGAGTTGCAGAATATGTAATTTTAATAATTTTGCCCTGGCACTGACTAAGAATATAATCAGCATCAAATTCAAGAACAAAGTCACGCTCAGCGTTAGCAGCGATCAATGCCTCATCAGCATCATCGCTATCTATGAATGGTGATGTAACTGTATAATTAGTTGAAGCTACATCAGTAAATGTAGTCGGAGCACTTGGATCTGCAATTTGTACTTTTATGCTTGTTGGGTCAAAATCCAAACCTTCTGACATTTTATCAGCAAAGAAATATCTGAAATCAGCAACAAAGTCCGCAGCTGTAAGAGTATTATCGCCATAGTTAGGAACATCAGCTGTTACTGTAAACTTAACTGTGTCACCAACTGCATGGATTGCATCGTCAACTTCTTTCTCTAAGTTAAGAGGATCATTCTTTGGATATGCTGTAATATCATAGTTCCATTCTGCTTTCTTTGCATCATATTCAGGGATAGAAACGAGGAATGGCTGTGAATTTGCTGTGAAACCTTCAGGAACCTTTGTTTCTACAACAAGATAAATACCAAGGTTCATATCACCAAATGTATACTTACCGCCTAAAAGTTCCTCACCATCATCATCAAAACAACCAGACTCATATTCTGTATCTTCAGTTGATTTGTAGAGACCGTTACCGCTTGAAATCTCGTTTTCAGACTCAAGGAAAGCAACAATTGTCTTAAGTCCCGGAATAAGCTTTTCAAATTCTGTTGTGCTGGAGTAAGTAGCACCGCCAATAGAACCGTCAGGCTGCTGAGCACCTTTAAGCTCGTCTGCTTCAAGAAGATTCTTTAATGATGTCAAAGTAGTCTTCATAGCTTTAATTTGAGCCTTTACTTCAGCTTCATAAGAATAATACTTAGAAGTTTGCTGTACCTCATCTGATTCATCTTCAAGCAACAGAATTTGGTTGTACAAGTCAGCAAGCGGAGTTGCTAATTTGTAAGTTGCACCGGACAAATCAACAACCTGATAAGCTGTAAACTCTGCTCCGGAAACAGGATCCTGAGTATCCTTATCAACACTGGTTGCAGTCTTATCTGGGTTAGGTGTGTACTTGTAAAGTGCAAGTGTACCTGTCTTAGCAGGATCAAATCCTGCTCCGTTTGGGGCAGCGGAAACTGCCATTGTAAACATCATGGATAAAACTAACATGATGCTCATGAATGCCGCAAATTTTTTCATAGATTTCATAAATATTGTCCTCCTTAAAAATTTTTAATATATGATAGTTGGGCATTTGCGAACCCATATCAACAAATTTTAATACGGATTAATAATCCGATTTTTTATGATATTTCTTCCTGCTGAATGCATATAAGAAGATTATCACGCCTGTAATTACCAATACAACAGATAATAAGATTATCCAATCAAATCCACTTATACCTGTAAGCGGAAGAAGATCATTGATGTTCTTTGTATTAGTGATTGTAAGTGTTATATCTCTGTAATAATAGTAGTCACCATCTTCTGTACGGCTGTCACTATTACCTGTAATAAATTCAGATTGAGAATCTTTACTTACCTTGTAAGGCAGTTCAATCTCAATAGGGCTTGGAATCAGATTATAACCCTCAAGTGTGCTTATCTCTGTTATTCTGTACTTACCTTCAAACAAATTAGAGAATACAACTAATCCGTCAGAGTCTGTTTTAAACTCGTTCTGTCCCGCAGTTTCTTCCTCAGGATTGCGTATTACAAAGCCGTTTTCATCATAAATGATCGGTTTCCAATCATTTGAATCGGTATCAAAATACTCAAGCGTGAAAGTTACTCCTTGAAGTGGCTCTCCGTCCTCTCCTACCTTTTTCAGAGTAATTGAACAATGTCCGTCATTAAGACCTATATTCTGATAATTCTTTGTATAAGTATATTTATCAAGATTAATATTAGGTTCATATCTATAGGTCTGTAAGTATATTTCCTCTGCAGTAGGAAGCTGATTGCTGATGCTGTAGGATGTTGGCTTGTTATTACTATCTTTTTCATAAACATCCGCTAAGCTTCGAGAGCCTATTACATCACTCACCTCAGCTTCAATCAGCTTTTTGGTAAGCTCTAGCTCACTGAATTTTTTATCCTTACGACCACCTGGAGTACCGTCATAAATTACAGGGTTACTGCCATCATCAGCTTCTGAAAATACAATATGGTATTTACCATCTAACAATTTATTAAATTCATAATAACCATTCTCATTAGATGTAGTCGTTGCAATCAGTTCAGTTTTAGAACTGCTGTTCTCTTTACCTCCCGATTCATCGTTAGACACAACTTCTTTATACAAGGAAACCTTAACATTTCCTATGCGTGCTTCTGTTTCACCAACAAAACCGTCCAGATCCTTGTCGAGCCATACGTATCCGTTGATATTTCTGCCTACAATAGTTGTTGTTACAGGGTCAGTATAACCGTTAATGCCTATATCATCTTCAGTTTGTTTTGCATAATAGAAAGCGTTATTAACATAAAATTCATTAGCTGTTCCCTTATAAGTAAGAGTAATTTCTATGCTGATATTTTCTGCTACGCCAAGCTGAATTCCGCTTACCGCAATTCCCGTTATGCCTTCTACCTCTTTCGTGTAAGTTCCGCCGCCGCCGACATTCTTTCTGATCATATTCGTCCAATATCCGGATGAATTATCAATTTTACCGTCATCATCAACACCAAGCTTTTCTGCAGCTGCTTTCGATGGGGTTTTAGAGCCGGATGTATCATCAAATAAATAATTCCGTACTCCCTCATTTTGGGTATAGTAAACACCCTTAATAGTTGCAGCACCACTTTGTGAAATTTTTAATGACTTTAGATTAAATTTGAAATTATCAACAGCTGAAGTTTTTAAATTACCTACAACTTCATCACTATTAAGACGCTCATCGCCTGGATATGGAAGAACATCGAGAATTGCAAAATTAACAGGATTATCCTTGTCGGTATTTGTGTAGGTTATAGTATACGTAAGAGTATTTTCATCCCCGGATTCGTCATATACCTTGTCAACATCCTTAACAATTCCCGGCTCAAGCGGTGTAATTGTTACCTTCTTGCTATCAACAAGATAACGTCCGTCTGACATAGCCCAGTAGAATACTACATTATACAAACCGCCGTCTTCTGTTGTAAATTTCTTTTGACCTGTCCATTTCAGATAGTTTTCAATTCTAGTTGTCAGCGTTTCATCAGGATCGCCCGATGGAGCCTGCATAAACACCTTAGAATTATTGCCATTCTCATCTATCTTGTATACTTTTACGATTGTCTGACCGTAATTCTTATCATTAGGATCAAGATTTTGCACTGTGCTGTTGTAATCATAAGAATCACCGATAATCGACTGATTTACAAGAGTATCCGCAATTAGACCTTTGTTTTCCTTTTCCGTATCATCATAGCTTGCACATTGAGTAAAAGCAGAGGTCATAGCGAAATATGTACCGTATGTACGGTCCTTTTTTGTATCCTTTTCTCTTAAGCTCTCCTCAAGATATTTCTTAACGCCGTATTTTCCGTCGGAACGGTTCTGATTAATATAGTTATCAAAAATACCAAGTCCGATTTTATCTGTTATTGCATATCCGGACGTAAATGCAAAGTTATAATATGAAAATCCTACATCCTCTATTCCGGTAAATGTAACATCAGCAGATGAGTTTTTATCATATTTAACAATATTTCTTGCATTTTCACCGGAATCACGGCTGTCTTGGAATACATTTATCTCCGCATCATTTCCTGCTTCAAGATAAGCCATAGGTATAAGACGAAGGAATCTTGTACCTATTACCTGCTCGTTCTTAATAGACGGAGATTTTCCGGGGTTTTCTACTTTATTCGCATCAGTTATTGCATAGTAAACCTTCAGAATATCGCCGTAGTCATTAACGAGATCGCTATAATAACTTATCTCTTCAGCATCTGAGCTATCTCTTAGTTTTTCCATATACTCTATAAGTGACTTAGTAGTTTTTTCAGGTAAATCACCACCCAGCACCTTAAAGTACTTCTTTTCTAATTTTTCGTACTCTGAACAGTCGCTCAGATATTGTGCATATTTAATATAGTTCTCTTTCCACTTATTAAATTCCGTGTTGTATCCGTATCCTATTGCTGAGATTGATACCCATTGCTTACCCGGCATAAAGTCGGTACACAAGTAATGGGAGATATAATCGTCGGGTCTTGCTCCCTTATATTCATCCTTTATAACCTCAACGGATAAATCAACTACCGAATTATTAAAGGTTCCTGTCATGGTAGACTTTCCGTCTACAGTATAATCAAGGCTAAATCCGGTTCCGTCTCCCAGTTTTTCATAAAAGTTGTTGATATTATTACGCTCATCGTCTATTGACCATGAAATTCCTCTGTCACCACTGTTCTTGCCAGAGGTGAATTCAAAAACAGATGTAATGTCTCGTACTGTATCATAAACCGTGTTTCCGGCTATAAATGCATCATATGAAACAAGCTGATAGTCACCCACTACATACCATTTGAATTTCGTATCATCAATTTCGGACAGATTACAGTCGGCAGGCGAGGTTGTTACCGTTATCTTCTCAGTTTTAGGATCAAAGATAATAGTAACATCACATACAGATACCTTTGATTGGTCTCCGTTAAGACTAAGAATATAATTGCCTCCGTTTCCGTCACCATATGAAATACCGGAATCCCAGTTACCGTTGGCAGCAACCTTGAAGGAATATGATTTTATATCGCCGTTTCTGCCAACCTGGATATTTCTGTATGTTTTTTCATATGTTCCGTTTGTGGTTTTTGACATTAAACCATCACTGGTTGCTTTAGATTCATCGACTTTCGAACCCGGTTTTCCGTTATCTGTAAGACCTAACCAGTTATGACCTGTAAGACCTTTTTCACCTAAAACAGAATAAGTTCTTATCTGGACATCCTGAATAACGGTGTCTGTTACATCAGCTCCAGATTCAATATCATATGCCTCTTTCAACACAACCCCGTTTTTAGGATTATAAGTAAATCTGATATTATATTTAGACTTACTACCTCCAAGATAGAAAGATATGTTATCTCCGCTGTCCTTACCCTGTTCTATAACCTTGAACGCATAGTTTGAACCGGAGCTGACACCCTCACGAGTATATTCATATACACCCTCTGCTTCGTTATATGTCATAACAGCATCATTTAAATCCCAGGTTTTACCCATCAGATTTTCTGTACCCGTAACAACATATTTTATAGTTTTAAGTGCGCTTTCAGGAGTTGTCCTTACCGAAATTGTTTCAGTTTCTTTGTTAAAAGTAATTTCAACATCCGCTTTTTCGGTAAGCGTTATCATATAATTTTCATTACTTGCATTATCGCCGAAGCTTAAGTCAAGTGAACCGTTTGCCGCTACCTTAAATCCATAGGTACCCGGTTCAATATTCTTAAATGTCTTTCTATACAGCGAAGACTCAGGAATTGCTTCCATTCTGCCGTTAGCAATGGCCTTTTGCTTATAATCAGCGACTGATTCATCAGTCTGAGGAGGAGTTGGATGATCTTTATCTCCCAACCAATGGTATCCTGTAAGACCCTCTGCACCCAATACGCTGAAAAATTGAGCATCAATCGCAGATTGTGCGTAGTTTCTGCCTGAGCTGTCTATAATTGCACTGACACTTGTTTCTTTTGTCACTGAATCATATGTAAAGGTAACACTGCATTGGGCGTCCTCGGTATCAGGATGAGGTGCAAGATAAAAATAGCTGTTTGCGCCTTCATCAACGGCATCCTTAATAACCTTAAATGCATAGTTATTGCCCATTTTAACATTATCAAAGGTCACCTTATATATACCTGAGTCCTTAGGCGTCTCAGTCATTTTACCATTTTCGGCTGCCGCAAGCTCCTTGCCTGATTCAAGCCAGTTAAATTTTGTTAACTCAGGTTGACCGATAACTGAATATCCCTCAAAATCAAAGGTCACCTTTTTTTCCGTAGAAATGTCTGTAATACTATCCTCAGGAACTCCTGTAATTTTTGTAATATGGGTTTTACTGTTAAACTCAAATGTTATCTTACACGGCTTAATAATTGTAAAGCCCATATTATCTGATCCGCCGCTTACGCCATAGCTTTCATTCCAACCATGGTCTTTTGTTACTTTGAATTGAAACGGTGTTGGAACATATTCTCCGTTATCGTCAGTCTTCGGAGTAAAGTCCTTTGTCAGAGTGTAAACTCTTACATCATCGTTGCTCTGCTGCATATCATAGTTTGTATTTGACGGATCCCATGATGCGTCCGGAAAATCACCGGCTAATGTCCATTTCTCCGGTTCCACATCCTCGCTTCCGCCGAGAAAAATATTCTCTTGAAGCAACTCACCGCTCTCTGAATATATGTCAGCAAGAATCTGATAATTGCTTGAACGCAATCCGGTATATTTAAATTTTATTACTACAGTGCAGTTATCGTACGGTAATTGAAGTTGACAATTTTCTCCATCAAACTTATCCTTACCATAATTAAAGGTCATGGTATCATTTGCCTGAATCTTAAAATTGTATAAACCCGACTCAAGTCCTGTAAATTTCTTCTCCCAGAAGCCGGTTTTTTCATTAAATTTCAATTCATTACTTTCAATTGCACACGCCCAGTCGTTATCAGTTGATAATCCACCGGTTGCAGTATTCATTTTGTAATCCCAATGGTTAAGAAAAACAGTTGCCGAAGATGCCTGAGAGTAACGGTATGCTGTTATTATCTCAGTTTCACTGTCAAAACCCTTTACTTCATGTGACTCTGAGCCGTCTTTTGCTCCTTTGACTTCCGGAATATAAAACGGTGAACTGCTTAACTGTACTCCTGACTGTCTGTCCGGAGTAGCAAGTTTGCCGTCCGCATCGAAATCAAATAACATAAATGCCTTGAGCTGCGGATAATAACCAGTTTCATATTTCCAAACACTGCTGTTTGACTTGGCACTGTCCATTGCATATCCGTAATAACCGTCAGGGAAATCAGTAAGTCCCTCAACCTCCTTGACATCTGATGACTCGGTATATACACCTGTTATACCATTGATGGAAAAAGTTTCTGTTTCCTTGGCTTCATATACATCTCTGTATGAAATACCCTCTTCCATTCCGATTTCCATTTCACGCATGGCAGTCGTTTGCTTGTCATAGTAACAGTTATCAAAATAGCCAAAGCCATATTCTTTAATTTCTTCCGGCAATACAGTAACAAAGGTTCTGCTTCCTGTAGTCAGTTTACCGTTAAACTCCTGCATATTGCTTCTGGTTTTATCATACCAATATATATCAGGAGCAATAACACCGACAAATCCACCTGTAGGATAATAATCAAGGATTTCTGAGGTTGCATTTCTACCCTCATCATTTTTACCGTACTCAGTTTCATATTTCGCCGCAGTAGTTCTGTTTGTAACAGTCAATATGTTGCCTACTTCACCTGCTGCAAAGCAGTTGATGTAAAATGAGCCGTTAGCTTTTACATTTTTACCGTCAATGTTTACGGTTGTATCTAATGTATAATTTTCATCCATGCCAACAAAGCCGCCTACATATTTTCCTGCATAATCCATACCTACCATTGCAGTTGAATAGCAGTCTTTGTAAACTGTTGCTCCTGCGTCTGTACTGTCGTTTACTTTTGAAGCACTATCCGCAGTTGTACCGAAGCGAGGCCATGTCAGCGAGTTATTCGTATCAACATCATTAGGATCTGCATATATATCATTAAGTCCTCTGTATGTGTTATCAAGACCGGTGAAACCACCCATTGCAGTCTGTCCCTCAACCAGTCCGGTGGAGTAACAGCTTTCAAAATAGTTGCCTATTTTATACTGTCCTGCATCATCGTACATCTTTCCGGGACGTGAGTCGGCAGGATATGCGCAACGACCGATAAAACCGCCTGTATTATAAGTTGCATAAATTGTATTATTGGTAAAACAGTTTCTTGCTATAATTGATTGTCCGCAGGAAATAAAAGAGCCTGAGTCGGAACCTGTGGAAAACAATTCACAGTCAACTGAATATGAGTTTTCAACTACAATAGGAAATATTGTATCCTCTTGATAAACAAAAGCCTCAGGTGTTTCCGGCATATTTGCATTATATTTTACAATCGGCTTAAAATCTGTTGTCGCAAGCTGAGTGTACGACATAAAGCCTGATATATGGTCAGTACCATATGCATAGTAATTTTTTGTTGAACAGTTTTTAATGAAAACATTACCGATAGCATATGTCTGACCTACTAAGCCTCCCAGCTTTCCCTTCGTACTTTGCATATATGCACGGTCAGAATGAACATTATATATGTAAGCCATTGCATTATGAGGAGTACCATCCGCTGAACGGCCATATGTACCGTAAATCAGACCTGAGATACCACTGTCTGATAACATCATGGTTGAGTTAAAGCCCAGATTTTTCACTATCAGTTTTTCATTAAAGGTACCGAATAAGCCACAACCGTTATTAGAATTTCCTCCGCCAATCTTTAAATTATAGAGAGTGTGTCCGTTACCCTCAATATAAATACTACCTTCTCTTTTTACCGCTGCACTTCCTCCGCTATTAACAGGCTCCCATTTCATTCCGTTAAAATCAAGATCTTTTGTTATATTTATTTTAATATGACTGTTATAAAACGGCTTACCATTATAAGTAGTTGATGATACGCAGTTCTGCATAATCCAACGGAATTGCGCCGGTGTGCTTACATTAAAAACGTCATAGGTTACTTCTGCCAAAACATTTTGTTCTGAATTGTCCCCACCGTCAACATAAATGTCCTTATAGCTGTATTTTTCCGTTCCGCTTGCTGTCATTGCAGCGGAAAGGTTGCCATCCCATTTTGTTAAGCCGGCCGTATCTGTTGTATTCCAATAAAAATAGTCGTTATCCTTGATGCCAAGATTCCATAAAACTTTAACATCCTTTTGAATGTCGGTAACGCCATCAAAAATTTCGCTTTGTATTTGACCCCATCTTGAATCCTGAAAATCAGAAATGTTTTCATATTTTGTCTGGCTATTATTTTGCGCCGCATTAAAGTTAATTACAGGAAAGAGTGAAAAAACCATAATACCTACAAGAATAACAGCAGTAAGTCTTACAACTGATTTAGGCATATTTCTTTCAAGTTTATATAATAATCTTTTAATATTTGTTTTATGAACTATTCTATTTAGTTTTTTCATACTAATCTCTCCACTTTAACATTACAAGCATTCAATTCTTTATTACAATTATAATTATAACAAAGCAACAATTTATTATCACCTGTGTAAAATGTCTGTTTTTCATTCGAAGATTTGCACTTCTCACATTAGAATAAAAAAATTAATCACACAATAAATCATTAACACAAGAAGATTGTTTTATAAAATATAAACAAACTTTTTAGTTTTCTTTTACCAAAATAAAAATAAAGTTTATTTATTTAAATATTTTTTCATGCTTTAACATTTCAAAATATAGTCTTTTCGCGTCAAAAAAGTCGTTTTGACGACATTTTATCTATTTATCATTAAAATACAGATGTTTTATCATCATTGAACGCTTATTTACTCCTAATTTACTAAATATATTGCGTATATGATAATTAACTGTACTTTTTGAAATATAAAGCTTTTCGGCTATCTCTGCATTTGACAGCCCCTCTGCTACCAACCATGAGATTTCCTTTTCTCTGTCCGATAAGCTGGCAGACAAATCGGAAGCCTTTAATAACGAAATTATAGATTTATAATTATCTGTGAAGCCCTCTTTAATTTTAGCTACTTTTTCATAAATCTCAGGTTCATTTTCCTTTAAAAACGCATCGCTAACACCGTCCAGTAAATTTGCATAATCTGAAAACGGCAAATACAGCTCATCCGCCTTTGCTATTTCAATAGCTTTTTTTATATACTTTATGCAACTATTGTCCATAAATAATTTGTGATAGCATAACGCCATAATTATATATAGATATAGCATGCTGTATGATGAAGTGTAGTAATATTGCCCTGAATTTTCTATAAGCATATCTGAAAACGCTATAGCTCTTGCATATTCTTTATTTCTCCATAAATAGCTAAGATGAACAAACAAAGCATTAACTCGTGAAGTAACTGTAAGCTTTTTTCCTGTAAAATCAAATTTTTTTAACCAATCAGGAATTTCTTCCACCTTTTGTGCCGACAAAAGCAGCTCTGCTTTTGCTATTTCTACTGACATTTTTGTTAATTCATTTTCACAGCTATTTATTATGCTATCCATCATTTCTAACGCTGTATTCCACCCCTTTATATCTCCTTTGTGAAGTGCAATGTGCGCAAGAATTGAGGAAATGCCTGATTTAATATCCGGATCGTTGTCATGTAAAAACAAAGCTTTATATCCTAATAATTCCGCTTCCCTTACATTTCCCCTTTGATATGCAAGTTCTGCCTGAAACAATAAATCCAATCCGCTTTTATGTCCTGTAATATATTCAAATACAGGAAGATTCTCTGAAATCAATTTGCTTACTTTATCTGCAATGCCTTTTTTATATAGAAAAATACCTAATGTAAAATGACTTCCCATAGTAAGTGAAATTTCAGGAATCTTTGAATTAGTATTATTTAAAAACTTTTTGCTTTCATTCCAATAGGCAGCCATTTTATCAATTTTCGGAAAACATCTATAAGATTCAACTGCGCAATAATAAGCTTTTGTAATTTGCGATTTACACGAGTGCTCTTTACTGTAAAAACTAATATATTTATCAAAGTTATCAAATAAGAAGCAATTATATGCTTCTACTATTTCCTCTTTTGATACCTTATTCTTTGTTTTTTTATCAGAGTATGGCTTTGCAAATTCCGGTATCATCCAAACATTTGAAATTTTTTCAGCTCCTTCAATTTTTCCTGAAGCACACATTCTTTGAACCGTTCTTAATCCTATTTCCCACTTTTTACTTGCTTCTTCTGCTGTAATAAATTTCATTAATGTACCTCCTGCTTAACCCGATTACTTATATTTGTTAAATTCGCGTAAAAACTAATATAAGTTATTTTTATAATTCTTGGACTTCAGCATAATATTTTTAGCTTTATTCTAAAATTCTTTAATTTTAATACTCAATTATATAAAAAGTTTTTATTTATAAAACATTATAATTTCTTTGTTTCCGAAAACAAAACTTATGTGCTGTAAAATGTTTTTGGTAAGAAAACTTATAATGAAGGGAAGGAACATTATGTTTGATTTTGGTTTGCGTATTAGAGAACTTAGAGAAAGCCATAAGTTTTCTCAGGAAGAATTAGGAAGAAAAGTTGGAAGAAGTAAATCAGTAATAAGTAGCTATGAAAATAATTTGAAAATTCCTCCGTTAGAAATCCTCACAAACATTGCGGTTGTTTTTAATGTTTCATTAGATTATCTTGTTGGCATAGATAAAGAAGAAATGGTATCTGTTAAAGGCATTACAGAAAAACAAAAGAAAATAATTAATATTATACTTTTAGAATTTAAAGAAAAATCTTCTTTAACTAATGGTTTATCAGAAAGGCAACAAGAAATATTAACACTTTTAATGAATGAGTTTTCTACGCGTTATTAACCGTTTATTGCAATAATTAATAATTAAAGTTATAGTAAAACAAAATTTTAAATATATTAATATTATAAGTATTTTTATAGAAGTAATAAAATATTTGTATATTTATATTATAACAGAATAAATATTTTTAACACCTGTTCACATTATTAGTTTTATTTTCCAATTCTTATAATATTATTGAACTCTATTTATCTTTAACTATAAAAAAGCTTAATGGATTTTATTTATTCTATTGTTAATTTACCATAGATTACAGCTTATCATACTGGAATATTTTTAGCATTATTACTATAATTATCTATGTATATAACAAAAAACTATATATTTATTTTATTTTTAACTGTAATTTTTAAGAATTTATTTAAAAAAAATCTGTCGTTAATACTCGAAAATTGTCGTTATAATGACAGTTTCACAATTATTATTAGCGCATATTATTTCGTGGCAATATTTCACTATAACGAATATCAAATACAAGTTCGTTAAACAGCCTTTTGATTATAACAGCACTCTGCATAAAATTAAGTACACAACAAATGCCGTTCAACAAAAAATTGGAGTTTCTATTTTTTTATCAGTCAATGGGGCTTACAATATTCTAATATTTGTGCTTTAACAACTTATGATTTTACCTACTCCGTCTTTAATGCGAATGAAGCAGTTATATATAATGACGATAATAAAACAAGGAATCCCCGAAACAAGATTTTTAAGGACTGTTTCGGGGATAATTTTTTGATGTTGTGTGATTAATCTAATTGTTTATGCTAAAGCCTTTTTAGCGTTGGCAATTTTGGTATTTAGTGCATTATAAGCCTTAGCTTCAAGTGTATATACCGCTTGAATAGTGGCAGGACCAACAATACCGTCAACTGTAATTCCTGCGGCTTTCTGAACTTCCTTTGTAGCCTTTAGTGTTCCGTCACCGAAACCACCGTTGTTATCAACTGTTTGAGAAATTACTCCCATGGTTTTTAAGATTCTTAAGTGCTGTTTGTAAATCCAAATTGCATTGTTTGTTTCTCCGTATTCAATCATTTCATCTTCCTCCTTATTGTCTGATGAATTATAAATTACATTGCTGTTGCAGATAACATCTGTATCAACATTGCCATTTATGCCGTTGATTTTTCCTGTTGAGCTGTTTTGCCAAATGTCACATTCCAAATCATTCTTGCTTGCGTATTGCGCAAGCCAAATACTGTATGACTTTCTAAGCTCGGTATAATCAAGATAATTGTTGAACCAATTAAGATTTGCATACACTCCTGCACGATAGCCACCTGCTTTGATCGCTTCGCAAAAAGCCTTTACAAACTTCGTAAGCGTTGTTTTACCAAGTTGTATTTGACTGCTATCCTCCATGTCGTAGTAGACAGGCAAATCAAATGTTTTGCCTTTTATACAAGCAAGACAAGCAGCAGCCTCATTTTTAGCATCTGTCTCACTGTCTGCATAGCTGTACCAATATGCACCAATGTTAAGCCCTGCTGCTTTAGCGTTTTTGTAGTATGTTTCAAACTGTGTATCTTTCTGAGATGTTTCCCTGCCGTAACCTGCACGAATTATAACAGAGGTTATACCTGCTGCTTTAACTTTTTGAAAATCAATATTTCCCTGAAATGTAGATACATCTATACACGTTACTTTTGCCATAGTTATTCCTCACTTTCTGCTGTTTTGTCTATGGTATTTTTAAGCCGCCTGACAATTTTTATTAGAAAATCGGGCAATGGTATTCCCCTTTCACCGAGATTTTTAAGCATAAAAATTAATTCATTGATGATTACCCATATTGTTAATCGTTTTGTTAGTGTATGTCTCCGCCATAGTCTATAATCATAACCACTAACAATACAATGAGAGGTATAAGCAATACATTAAAATATTTTCTTTCATTTTAAATTCCCTTGCCTTATAATTTTATTCAGTAATTTATTCTATGTCGCAATCTTTCCATTTGTCAATGTCAGATGACGGCACATCAATGCAAGTAGTAACGATATTGTCATTAGTGATTGCTTTATCATCATCTGCTACTAAACCTACCTTTTTAAATGAAGCATTCATTTTTTGACTTGCGGTGCTTGCCTGAGACTGCACATTTTGTAACGACTGTTTAAATCCAGCCGAATTCAGTACCATATTAAGACCAATTGTACCGACTGTTGTGGTCCCCATAAAATTCCCCCTTTCAGTAAAATTGAGTATAAAAATAGCGCACACCCTAAGATGTACGCTATAAAAATATAATTTTTTATTCACTAAGCTCAAAATACTTTATCGAAATTTTCGGGAGTGAAACACTACTTCCTAAAACACTTGTGTATGTATAATTACCTTCACAAGTTCCCCAAAAAGTCAAAATATCATCTTCAAGAATTTTATCTTCTCCGTCAGGTATCTCTACAGTTGCATAGATAGTATCTGTCCACATTACATCGTCAATATATTCAAATTCCTCTTTAGTAATGTTTATTCTCAAATCAACAGTATCACCCCAACTTGATTCCTGTACTTGGATAACTTCACCTGTAAACTTATAATTATTTCCCTTATACTTATCAGGGTTTCTTGATAATGTTTTAAAATCAATAGTATCGCAACTATCTTTAAACTCGTTTTCCAACTTTGTAGGATCTTCTGTTGGTTTTTCTGTTGGAGGTTCTGTAGGTTTCTCTGTTGTAGGTTCCGCCGTAATTTCCTCTTTTGTTGTTTCTTCAACAACATTTGTTACAGCTTGTTTTGAATCTGTTTTAGCAGCATTATTTCCATTATTGCCCGTTGCTGCACCTATTACACCAATCGCAACAACAGCTATAATTACCCAAAACCACCATTTTTTATGAATTGGCTTTTTAGGCTTAGTTTGTTGTTCAAATTGATTTTGAAACTCTATAGGCTGAACCTGTGTATCGCCTTTATTATCCTGTGGTGCTCCGCATTTGTCGCAAAACTTTGCACCATCTTCAATTTGTTGTCCGCAATTTTTACAATACATATTAATCTCTCCTTGTTATTTAATTACGCTTTCCAATGACAATTCATACACTCATTATCCTGATTATACGGTGTAAGGACATTGCATTTTGGGCATTCCCATAGGTCGTTTTGATTTTTTGAATAACCGCAACCACAAGAACCAACATATTTCTTATGTCTTTTTCCGCACTTTGGGCAAATCCAATCTCCTTTTTCAATAGGTTCAGGGGCTCGCTCAACTTTGATAGGCGTAATCACCTCTTCGTCGGTTGTCTCTTGTCCTGCTCCGAGCTCTTCAAGATAAGCTAAAATACTTGTAATACCTGCAAAAATCAAGCAAAGTATAGCAACACCAACCAAGCAACTAAACATAAGACCAAAATTGAAAGTACTGGTAGTAAAATCTTCTGTGATAGGATTATATGAAAATGTCGGCATTGCAAATCCTAAAATAATGCTTGCACCTGCACCGACTATTCCCAAAACTGCTGTTATCGACTTAAATGCTGTACTTTTCATATTCTACTCTCCTTGTTAAAAATAATAACTTGTTATAATATTACAACAAAAAGAGACATAAGTCAACAAAGATTTTGAACATTACTCACACAAAGAGGCAAAAGCAGATTGAAAATCAGCAAGCACTCTTTCCATATCAGCCTCAGTATAGTTAGTAACATTCCTTGACCGCCACTTGTTTCGGATTTTGTGCTGTGAAGATGTAAAATGTTTTAGCACATCTT
>JAFLSM010000043.1 GCA_022510955.1 Ruminococcus sp.
CTCGAACCCCTGACCTACTGCTTAGAAGGCAGTTGCTCTATCCAGCTGAGCTATTGGCGCATTTGCAAACTGTTGTATAATTAAGTCAGCCTTTATATTATAGCTACAATATGGTAATTTGTCAACACTTTTTTCAAAATTTTTTTAAAAAAGTAATATAATGGTTATTTGAACAATTATTTGATGAATATTATAATTATTTTTATAAATGCTTCTGACCATATTTTTGAGCCAAAGCGAAATTACGGTACTCCGACTCAAAACTCACCTCACGAATAAGCCTTGCAAACGGTGGTAAAGTATAAGACTGATTTTCTCCGAGTAGTTCAATTTCAAGTGTCGCCTTGTCATTCCAAAACGGATATACATCAAGCTCATAATAAGTATTGTCATACATAATACAATATCTATCTTTTGAAATTATTCCCTGAACGCAATCACTTTGTGAAAGAATTTCATAATATTCCTTTTCAGAAATATAATTTTCAATCTCAATTCGCTTGATATCATTAATTTTAATTTTTACTGTTTTTATATATACCGCCCTATCACCTTCACCACGCTTACGAATTCTGAAATTACCGTCCTTAGGAGTTGTCAGATAAGCCTGTGTGATTGGAACCCTACGACAGGTTTTGAGCTTGTTTATTTCATCAAGATTAGGATATTCAATAAGAAATTTTCTCTCAATTTCAAACGGCTCAGGCTCTCCTAAAAATCCCAGAATTTCTGTCATAAGGCGAGAAAGCTTATGCTCAAAATCTGTTGAATTATCAATTACACGCAAATGAGGCGTGCCTGTCCATATTGCTAAAATATCTTCATCAAGCCTTACAGCCTCATCTATACTCTCGCTTCTTACACAATTATTATCAAGCGTATAGTGCTTATCGGCTCCTTTTGCAGCTGTTACAAGGTGAAACACTGCGTCATATGAATTACGCAACACATCCTCGTTCGTGCCGTACAAGGCCGTATAGCGGTCAAATTCAGCCTGTGTGACATAAGCACGGTTATCAAGCAAACCTCGGTCAGAAATTATAACAACCTTATCATACGGAAGTGCTGAGGCATATTCATATTTTTCCATCTCTTCATCAAGCTGTTCCTTGAAAAGCAGTTTATGAAAATCATAGTTTCCCATATTTTTCGGTGATTTCCCGCTTAAAAAAAGTTTTGTTGCACGTTCATCAATTACAATATTCTTAATATTGCGTTTATCAAGCTGTTGTGACACATATCTTACTGCCGTTGACTTGCCTGCACAAGGTCCGCCTGTGAGTACAATTTTGATTACCTCTGCCATAATGCACCTCAATTTAATTCTATCTTTATTATACATCAGTAAATACGATATTTATTCTTAATTAGAAAATAAATTCAATAGTTCACTGCAACTATATAATTAAATTAAACTTTTGAAACAGACAAAATTACGGAGCGGAAGAAGAATATCTTGCCATTATAACAAGGTCACGATTATCAACCACACCGTTGCAGTCATAGTCAGCAGAAAGCATTTGAAGGTCATTAAAGTTCACTGAACCAACTAAATAACTCATCAACATATTTATATCGTTAGACTTTACATTTCCTTCACCTGTCACATCGCCGATAATAATAATTATGTATGAATCATCGTAAATGCTCACGGTGTAACCTGTTCTGATATTACCGCTTGAAACAATATTCCCATCATTGTTGTAAATAGTTACATCATCAGAGAACTTCTTTTTAAATTCTTTAACCGAAGTTGACGGAGCAACTCCAACAATATACTTTCCTTGCTCTACCCTATATTCGTTTGGAATTTGTGTATTACTGTTCTGATTTCCATTGCGACTATTAGAATTATTCCCTTGAATTGAACTAATATACTGATCGTAATTTGATTTTAATTCTGATTTAGAAATATCATTATAGTCACAATCAAAATTAAGCGTAGCCACTCTTCCATTATGTGCAACAATACATCTGATTGGGCTTGAAAGCTCAATAAATCGGTCAGAAACGTTTTTCTGTGAAAACATTAGTCTGTTATTGCTTACAGAATAAGTGCCGCCACTATCCGCCACAACGCAATTTTTGCTATAGCTTACTGTTTCCAAAGTTTCGCCATTTTCAAGTGAAACAATCTCTCCGCTTTCTGTGCAAATATATCCAGCACCTGCATCAAAAATATTTACACACTTATCGAGCTTTGCAACCTGTGTATAGCTTGTCCCTGAAAAACGGTAAATTCTGCCGTCATAAAGCATTGCGTAGGTTATGGAATTATTGTTAAACAATAAATAAATACTCGTACTAAAGCTGCATTTCTTTTTTAGCTTGCCGTCAAGACCATATACAGCAACATAACTGTATGCTTTATCTAACCTTACAAAATAGGCATAACTTCCCGACAAAGAAAACATTTTATTCAAAGCATCATTAACGCCATCAAATGTATAATCTAAAATCTCACCACTGTTCATATTCATTGTTGTAATTCCATATCTAAATGTCCTATTGTTACAAATATACATTGCACAGCTCAATTCTCCGCTTTGACAAGACGATATAATATTATACGGAACATTTACATAACGATTGTTATGATTAGGAAGTAACATCGAAGAATACAGTGTTTTTCTGCTAAAACCATACACAAACCCACCATATGAATTACTGTTAGCTGTAAGAGAGTTGCATTTTTCCAAATCATAGGCACTATAATTGCTGAATGCCACAACATCTACTGATGCAAGGAAAATTATTAAACTTGAAAGCAACAAACATAAAAATCGTTTCATCATCTAAAACTAAGTGATTTGATTTCACTACTCCTATAAAATACAAAAAGGCAACAGCCCAAAAAGCTGTTGCCTAAATTCATTAAATTTACCAAGCAAGTTCTGAAACTGTCTTGCGAGCCTCGTCAGCACTTGCTGAACCGACTCTTAAATACTGAAGTCCGTTTATAATCAAAGAATCATCATCAACTTCGTATTCAAACTCCATTGTCTGCTCTGAATCAGCATAGTATCTGATTGTTATTATGTTATCCGTGCAGCTATACACACCATCAACAAACAACATGTTATTTTGACTGATACTTACAGTTCCGTTACTATTAAACTTATATACAAAATCATAAATACCGTCATAATAATTCCATTCGCCTGTGAGTTTGTCGTTCGGCTTAAAATCCTCATCGACCTTCAACTTCGGAGCTTTTATACTTGTGCTATGGAAAGTATATTCAGTATCATATGTTGAGTCCTCAAAGGTAAGCGTTCTGCCTGTGAACACATTGCCTGTTACAGAAAACTCAAATGTTGCATAGAGGTTTGCTGAATTGATTTCCATAGTTACCTCGTTACCTGATAGCGTGTATGAACCAACATATTTCATTGTGCCGTAAGATAATGAAAGAACACCGTCATCCTCAAAGACATAGTAAGTTTTAACAGTGGACGCCTCATCAGCTGTAGTCTCTGACTCAGTTGGATCTTCAATAGCCCAAGTGCCTATAATGCTTGTGTTAAAGAAACATTTAAATACCAAGAATCCAAGTGCAACACCAACAACAATGATAAACGAAATAATAATCGGAACTTGAATAAAATGCTTTTTCTTTTTCGGTTGCAGATTATCTGCGTTGTACTCTACCGGTGATACAGTATCTTCTCCAATTTCAGCAAGCTCATCAGCAAATACACTTGCTGAGTTCTCCTGTACAGCATCCTCAACATCAGTTGTTTTAGATTCTAATGTTTCTTCTGTGTTTTCAGAAGTCAAAAATTCTTTATTTTCGTCCAACAGGAATACCTCCTAATTATATTATAGATATTATAATACTATATTTACGGCAATAAATCAACCCGTTTAATACAACATAAGTCCATTTTAACTTATTAAGCGTAAGTAAAAAATTTATCGGAAATACATATAAAGCTGGCATTTTAATGTGCCGTTGTACATTTTTCTGCGTTTATCAGCTTTTCTGCCGAAGATTTTTTCAAAGTCATCGTCAGGACTAATGATTGAATAGCTTTTACCCTTTTGCTGTGAAAACTTTTCACCCATAATCTTATACAGTTCCTCCGCTGATTTTACATCAAGAAGGCGTTCTCCGTACGGCGGATTGGTTATCACTGTTTGAAATCCGTCTGACAAGGTAAAATCTTTTATATCACGCTGTGCAAAAGTTATTCTGTCGGCAACACCTGCAAGCTGTGCATTATGTCTGGCAATTTCAAGGGCTTGGGCATCAATGTCAAAGCCCTCTGCCCTAAATTCACAGTCAGTTCTGATTTTGCTTTTTGCAAGTTCACGCTCACTTTCAAAAGGCTCTTTCGGAACACAATTCCACCTCTCGCAAGAAAAATAGCGATTAAGACCGGGGGCAATATTTAATGCTTTCATTGCGGATTCAATCAAAATTGTACCGCTTCCGCACATAGGGTCAACAACAAAGTGGTTTGCCCTTACCCTTGACAGCTCAACCATAGCAGCAGCCAGAGTTTCTTTTATTGGTGCGTCGTTTGACTCCGCTCTGTACCCACGCTTGTGAAGTCCTGCACCTGAGGTATCCATCATAATGCTGACTTTATCATTCATTATTAGAAACTGTATTTGATGAACTGCGCCAGTTTCTTCAAGCCATGGCAACATATATTTTTCGGAAAGTCTTGTTACAACTGCCTTTTTTATAATTTTTTGGCAGTCGGGTACGCTCATAAGCTGTGAACTTAAGCATCTGCCCTTTACAGGAAAAGCCTCGGTGACGCCGATAAACTCCTCCCATTTGATTTCTTTGACCCTCTCAAACAGCTGTTCAAAAGTATGTGCTTCAAACTCTGCAAGCAAAATATGAATGCGCTCTGCGTAATGTGAATTGATGTTTGCCCTTGCAAGCGTACCCCAGTCACCGCCAAACAAAACTCTTCCGTTTTCGGCAACAACATCATCAATACCTAAAAATCTTAGCTCGTTTGCACAAATACCTTCCAAGCCAAAAATGCAGGGTGCTGAAAATTTTAACTTCATAAATCCTCCGTAAAGCAGCCGCTGGGCTGCACCTATCCGAGCAGATAGAGTATATTTTTTATAAAACCTTTTGTGCCCGACTGTTATGTACAAGTAATTTTCCTGTAAAATAAAAATAAAAACAAAAACAAATTAACTTTTAATTGGCTGTTATGATGTTAACCTAACAACATAAGTGTAGCTTCGGGTCGCATAGGTTACATTTTTCGCTTACTTATGAAGCGACGACAAAAAAGGGTATCGGTTTTTCCGATACCCTTATCGTTTATACTAAACACCGATTGAAAAATAAATCTGATTAAAAGAGAAACATTCTTTACTTGTGTTTAGATTAATTAAACATTAATCGGCAGCAGGCTCAAGCACGCCATAGTCACCGTTTGCACGCTTATACACAACATTAACCTCATCAGTTTCTGCATTAATAAACATAAAGAAGTTGTGATTGATCATATTCATCTCAAGAATAGCCTCATCAACGCTGATCGGCTTAATTATTACTTGTTTCTTACGAACAATCTTGTATTCATCATCCTCAGCTTCATCAGACACTTCGGGTGCAGTCTGCATAACAAAATCATCAATACTTCCGGACTTGATTTTTTTAGCAAGTTTTGTCTTGTTCTTTCTGATTTGACGCATCAGCATATCTGTAACTTTATCAAGAGCATCATTCATCTCAGGCATTGTGCTTTCTGCACGATAAACCATACCATTATCTCTGATAGTAATTTCAACAGTCTGACGATTTTTTTCGAGGGTGACAACTACATTTGTAACTGCATCATCAGAAAAAAGCTTTTCAAATTTGAGTAATTTTTTCTCTACTCTTTCTTTGAAATTATCTCTGAGGTTAACTTTTCTTGCAGTATAAGTAATCTTCATAAATTATGCCTCCCTATATTAAGTTGTTTTATTTTCTGCCGTTGCCATTGCCTCTGCGGCTATAACCACGGCTTTCTCCTCCGCGTTTAAGGTCGGACATCTTGTCTTCGCTTGTCTGCTTAAATTTTGACATCATATCTTCAAAGGACGACGGTGCACTTTTGCGTGAGCTCTGCCACTCGTAATCCCCCGGAGATGTAACAGGCGGTGCAGGTTTGTAAGGCTGTCTTGTTCTGCGATTTTGCGACTTATCGTCCCTGTCGCCTCTGTCATTTCTGTCGCCTCTCGGCTTTTTGGGATGCTGCTGTTCTTTTGGCAACGCCTGCTTGATTGACAAGCTGATTTTACCGTTTTCAACTGACAACACCTTTACCTTAACAGTTTGCCCCATTTTAACGAAATCATTAATTTCGTTGACAAATGTCGGAGCTACCTCCGAAATATGTACCATGCCGGTTTTGGACTCCGGCAAATCAACAAATACACCAAACTTTGTAATTCCTGATACCTTACCTTCTAAAATCATTCCGACTTCAATCGACATAAATTTTTATTACCCCTTAAAAATATTCTACCCTTTTATTCACCGGCAACATTAATGAAAATTCTTTCACCCTCGCCGATATATCCCATATCTTCTTTTGCAATTTTTTCAATATATTCTTCAAGCTCTTTACCTGTGTAGTTTTGAACTTTTTCAAGATATTGGGTTTGAATTTCTACAACATTAATCTGTTGCTGAAGATTTTGAAGCTCAATTCGTTTTTTAGAAATTTCTACACTTTGATTTATAATAGTAATTACAGCATAAAACACAAAACCGATAATTGCAATATAAAGCAAAATATGTCTTTTCTTGCGAACTTTTTTGGGCTCAATCTCCTTGATGTCAGCATCAGGCTTGGAAACATTTGTTTTTATAGCCTCTGCATTTTTTTCATCATTTTTCATCATTAACTATAACCCTTTAAATTTTAGCTTTATCTGTCAATTTATTTTTAAGGCAATACCTCACCATTAAGTGTGCTAAAAAAGATTTAGCAGTTAATCGTGCGTTTTTGCCTTAATTTTACTGCTTCTTTTAATGATATTATACAATATATTGCGAGTAATTTTCAATAGCTTTTTCGTAAATTTTTTTAGTTTTTGCATAATTTTGTTAGTAATTTTTTTGAGAAATGTAATAATCGGAACATACACTCGTGAAAGTAACGATCCTAAAGTGAGCCTGTATACAAGAAATCCAGCAATACAGCCGACAAAAATATAAATTCTTACATATCCCATTATAAACACTATTGAAAAGTAATATATGACAACCGAAACAAGAAGCATAAAAATTATATCGACTGCTATAATTGAAGACTTTTTTGAGCAGAAGGCGAGTCTGAACATCTTAAAAGGAGCATAAAAAATCCCGAAGCCCACACCCAGTAACAGCGAGAATAAAAATGCCGTAGATTGCTGTGCAAATGTCAGCTCCATTATACCCCACCTTACTTAAACAACTTTGATAATCTTGACCGAGTGTTGTCGGACTGCAAATACTGCATTGCATTGATTTTACCGTCGATAGTAACATCGCCTGTTTCAAGATTAAGTTTGTCGATATGCAAGTTTTGACCCTTTATTATCAAAAGTCCGTTTGATGTTTGTACAGAAACTGTTTCTTCATTAAATCCGTTAACATCCTCTGCACCTGTTAAAACAAGTTTTTGTCTGTTGTCAAGCATCATTGTGTGATTTTTTCCTTTAATTGCATCCGGCATAATAATACCCCCGTATAACTTAAAGATTACCCTAAATTATACGAGGGAGTATTTTAAAATATACCTCATACTATTGTATTGAAGTTTAGTATCAAATTACAGCCTCATACATTGTTGTTGCCTCTTCCTTTCTGACAACATCCTTGACCTCTGTAACTCTAACCTTTACACTTCGTGCACCAAGTGTAATTTCAATAATATCGCCTGTTTTCACATCATATGACGCACGAGCAACTTTGCCATTGACCGTGATTTTTCCTGCATCACAAGCCTCATTAGCAACAGTTCTGCGTTTTATAAGACGAGAAACCTTTAAATATTTATCAAGTCGCATATTTCCTCCCAAAGCAGCCGGTGGGCTGCACCTATCCGAGCAGATAAAGTTTATTTATTATAAAACTTTAGTGCCCGATTGTTATGTATAAGTAAATTCCTATAAAGAAAACTAAAAGCAGCCGATGGACTACACATATCCAAACAGACAAAGTTTATTAACTTTAGTATCTGACTCTTAACAAACAATTTTCTTTAAAGAAATAAAAAGTCGACATTGATACGAACAGTATCAGCATCGACTCTAATTGCAAATAAAATTACTTATTTACGATATCCTTAAAGCCCTTACCAGCCTTAAATGCAGGAACCTTAGAAGCAGGGATTTCAATCTTATTACCTGTTCTTGGGTCACAACCTGTTCTTGCATTTCTTGTACGCTGTTCAAATGTACCAAATCCTGTGAGCTGAATCTTGTCGCCTGCAGCAACAGCCTCAATAATTGTATCAATTACAGCAGTAACTGCTTTTTCAGCATCTTTCTTTGAAATGCCGCTCTTCTCTGCAACAGCAGCAATAAGTTCTGTCTTTTTCATTTAAAAAACCTCCGTTTTAATTTTATATTTATTTAACTTCATCCCAAAGAGAATCAAGTTCTGAAAGTGATGCCGTTTTCATATCAATGCCACGCTCACAAGCGAGCTGTTCAACTTTTGAAAAACGGTCCGTGAATTTATCGCAGGCATCGTATAACGCATGTTCGCTGTCAATATCAAGAAAGCGAGCAACATTAACCACTGAAAACAGCACATCGCCCAGTTCTTCACGCTGATTAGCCTTGTCGTTGTTTATGATAGCCTCTTTGAGTTCGTCGCACTCTTCATAGAGTTTATCAAGAGCACCGTCAACGCTTTCCCAATCAAAACCAACCTTTGCGGCCTTACCCTGAATTTTTGCACTACGCATAAGAGAAGGCAAAGCTCTTGAAACACTTTGCATTGCTTCGGTCTGGGTTTTCTGAGATTTTGTCTGCATCTTGACTGCATCCCAATTACTTAAAGCCTCTTTGGTATTGTCTGCGCTAAGGTCGCCAAACACATGCGGATGACGCACTACAAGCTTTTTGCACACTCCGTCAATTACATCGTTAATATCAAAAGTGCCTTGTTCGTGCTCCATCTCTGCGTGCATTGCCACCTGAAGCATTACATCACCGAGTTCTTCCTTGAGAAGTTCAAGATCCTCTGTATCAATAGCTTCTATTGCTTCATAAGTTTCTTCAATAAAGTTTGCACGAATGGATTTGTGAGTTTGCTCCATATCCCAAGGGCAACCACCGGGTGCTCTAAGCACACGAACTATTTTTATAAGGTCATCAAAATTATATTGTGATTTAAATTCAAA
Organism: Ruminococcus sp.; assembly: GCA_022510955.1. Lineage (GTDB taxonomy): Bacteria > Bacillota > Clostridia > Oscillospirales > Acutalibacteraceae > Ruminococcoides. The sequence continues at coordinate 9,363 of JAFLSM010000043.1, forward strand.
ATCCATTTTTGCTCTCCATTATCATGCAATAAAAGATATATTATATTGTGCAGAATAAATGGCTCCGCACATCGCACAATAGATATTTTAACCAATTAGATGCCATTTTTCAAGTACTTTTGCAATTTTTTCACCTTTAGGCAAAAATTTCACTTCCGTAGCAGTAAAAGCACGCAATATCAACAAAGAAATGATATAAACGACTACTGCTGCAACAATAGAAAGTACTGTTGAAATACGCTGAGATACTATTTGGCACATAAAATAGTTTACAATGTAAGCCGCTGCCGAACTAAAAACCGCACCAATAAGAGGCTTAATTGTAGTTGTATAGAAATTAATCTTAATTTTAGAGTATCTGATAAGCAGGAAAGTTCCGATTATCAGTATAACTGCATATGCTACAAGCGAACCTGCTGTTGCACCCTGAATATTAATTTCAGGAATGCTGACAAACATCCATGTAATAGCAATTTTAATCAGCATACAGATTGTATAAAGCTTCATCGGAACATTTACCTTACCTACACCCTGGAGCATACTGCAAATTGGTGTTACGGCAGCTGTGAATATAGTCGTAATGCCCATAATCATCAAAACATTGCCACCGATATCAACTATCGCTTCATCTGTATATATAAACTGCATAATCGAATGGGATAGCACGCTTAATCCGAGTGACATTGGAAGTGTAAAAAGCATTGTCATTCTTACAACAGTTTCAATAGATTTTTTCAACTCGTCCTTATTGCCTTTTGTCCATGCACTTGTAACATTAGGCATTGCACTTGAACCAAACACCTGTGTTACAGCAGTTACAAGTTGCATGAATGTAAGTGATGCAGAATAACAACCCCACAGACGAGTATGTAAGGTGATTTTCTCACCATGGAACACATCTTCAGGGAAATATGCGCCGTATTGCAACTCAAGTGCATCCGGATTTGACTCAACCAATCCTAATAATACACGCTGAATAATAGTTTGGTCAACAAACGAACCAAGACTCATAATCAAAGCACCCATTGCAATAGGTAATGCCGTTTTTAATATGCGTATAAGTGTTTCTTTAGCAGTTCTTGCATCAATTGAGTTTTCATAATATTCCTTTGGAATACCGTCGCCCTTAATCTTAAAGAGCAGATAGTAATATATAAACGAACACAAACTTCCAAGAGAAATACCGCAAATTGCACCTGCAACAGAAAACGCAAGAATTGTGTTTTGTGCTTCAATTTCACTCTTAAAGGTAAAACCTAAGAATATTCCTGTGCTTTCGTATGAATCAATACCGAAACGCATTATAAAATATGCAAGCAAAGCACCTATAACAAGTTTAACAGCAGCCTCAATAATCTCGGATACTGCTGTCGGAATCATATTACGCTGACCCTCAAAGTAACCTCGATAAATTGACACAAAACAGCCAAACAAAATTGTCGGCGCAAGGCACATCATAGCATAGATTGAATAAGGAGAATCAATAACCCCTACATAGAAAAAGCTGCCTATAAACATTATAAGCAGAGAAACTATGCCAACTACGATAAAAAAGGGCTTTGAAACCCTGTGAATCTGTTTTACATCATTGTAGCGTTTTTGTGCAATGCTTTCTGAAACAAGGCGGGAAATTGCAATAGGCAGTCCACCGGTGGCAACAGTGAAAATAACAACAAAGATTTCATAGGCATTGCTGTAAAGCCCTGTACCCATTGTTGCATATCCCTGACCAAAGGTTGAATAGATATTTGTAAGCAAAACCTTGTCAATAAGACCAAACACCTTGACAATAATCATACTTACTGTCAAAACTGCTGCACCTTTCAGAAATGTTTGTGAAACATCTTTTTCGGAATTGGTTACTGCATTATATTTTTTTGCCAAAATTTATCACCTAAATTACTAAACCTAATCAGTTTATTATTCGTTTACAGAATCATTTTCTTCTGTTACATTATCTGTAACTTCCTGTACAGTTTCTTCTGAAACCTGATTCTCATTATCGTCTGCATATACTTCATCCTCAAGCTTTGCACCGCAAATATTGCAGAAAAGTGAGTTTTTAGGTACATTTGCCTCACACTGAGGGCACTTCTTCTGATTTTTTGCAGAAGCTAAGTTCTGATTGATTGTATCAAGATTTTCCTTAAGTTCAGTAATCTCATTAACAATACTTAAAATTTCGTCAGTACAGTCAACGGAAGCTGTATGTGATTTATATGTCAACGCACCAAGCTCCTTGAGTTTTTTGTTAATTTCGCCTCTAATCTCGGCAGCAGCAAGCTTTTGCTTTGAAGAACCGTAAACATAAGTTGCTTTTTTTGAAACAACAGAGGCAGCAGTCTTTGCGTTTACAAGAACATCATCAAGAATTTCGTCAAATTTTCCCATAATAATACGACCTTTCTAAAATTTATCAAATCAATTCACAAATTATGTCTGTGAATAATTGTAAATTAGATTATATCACTGTTCATATTAATAATCAACAGTATTATTTACAATAAAATTTTGAAATTGCTTCTTTCTTTTTAATTAATTCATCAAAACGGTTTAAATATTCATATGGATATTTAAAATTAAAAATGCGTTCAAGATAGTCGGTTTCTGCCCCTGCTCTCCTCAATTTTGTAACTCCGCCTGAGCCGCAGGCAAGAATCGTGTGAGTTTCATCCATTACATATACATTATAAAGACTTTCAAAACCTTTTTTTGACCAGCCGACATTTTCAAGATTGCCCACCATTCTGCTCTGTCGATACAGATAGTACGGAATATAATCGTCATTTAAAAGCTGTTCTTTTGTATACTCAAGCATTTTTCGTGCGGTTGAAGCGTCATCACGATTCAAAACTGCACCGTTTGTAGTTAGTGTCGATGCACGCTTCATACAAAGCGTATGTACTGTAATACATTCTGCATTAAGAGCCTTGATTGCATCAAGCGATTTTGCAAAGCTTTCAAAGGTATCTGTAGGCAATCCTGCAATCAAATCTGCATTAATATTTTTAAATCCGCATTTTCTTGCAAGCGCAAATGCATCAAAAAACTGCTGTGCAGTATGCTTTCTGCCTATTTCTCTTAACACATTATCATTTATGGTTTGTGGATTAATACTGATTCTATCTACTTTATTTTCTCTTAAAGAATATAATTTATCACTGTCAATCGTGTCGGGGCGACCGCCTTCAACTGTAAACTCACGGCAGGTTGACATATCAAAGCTTGAATTAACAGTACCAAGTACCCTGTTAAGCTGTTCGGCATTTAGAGTTGTCGGAGTTCCTCCGCCAAAATATACTGTTTCAAGCCTTAATCCCAGGGAATTTGCAATTTCAGCAGTTGCTTTTATCTCATCACACAGAAGCTTAACATAAGGCTCAATTAACTCATTTGCACGCTCTACTGATGACATAACAAAGGAGCAATAACTGCATCTTGACGGACAGAAAGGAATACCAACATAAAGGCTGAATGACTCCGGACGTGATAAGTCAAGAATTTTCTTTTCGTTCATCTCTGTCTGCTCTGCAAGATTGAGCTTTTCTTGGCTTACAAAATAATCTTTCAGTAACTTATTTTTTGCCACCTCTTCCCCGTATTTTTGCGAAAGCTTTCTCAAAAGCTTTACAGGACGCACGCCCGTAAGCATTCCCCACGGCTGTTCCATTCCTGCAAATTCACACAAGATTTTATAAAGCATCTGACATACTAACAGCTCGTTATTTTCGGTTTCGCTTGAAGCATCAACGCTTTTGCAAGCACTGAAATCGCCGATTTTAACTTTAATTGTCAGCTTATCAGACATCTCAGATAAAATATAAGGTTCCTCTGCTTCATCAAATTCTCTGAAAACATTAATTTTTTCATTCGGGAAGAAAAGCTGAGTTACATTTTCAAGTTCAAACCAGAAGGTGTGATTTTTTACATACAGGTTCATATTATACTCTTTTCATAATATAATTATTGCTTCTTTCATATTCAAGACTTGTCAACGGACCATGTCCCGGAATACATGTGTAATCCCCTTCAAGCTCCTTTAGTTTTTTCAAGGATTGAATCATCTGCTCGTCATTACCTGTTGGCAAATCTGTTCTTCCATAGCTTTTACGGAACAGTGTGTCTCCGCAAATAATGGTTTCATCAAAAATATAGCAGCCGCATCCTGATGTATGACCCGGCGTTGTAATATATTTTATTTTAGTTTCACCGAGCATAAAAGAATCACCGTTAGCAAGCTGAACATCAGCATTAAAAGGCTCAAACTCAAGTCCGTGCTTTGCGCTTAAATTAAGCTCAGGTTTGCTCAAAAATTCATTAGTTGCCTTTCCACATACAATTTTTGCATTAAACATTTGTGCAAGCTGTTTTGCAAATCCGATGTGGTCGTAATGACCGTGAGTCAGCATAACATATTCAAGTTTGTTGCCGTTGGCCTTTATGTCAGCAATTAGACTGTCTGATTTATCGCCGGGGTCGCTTACTGCCATTTTTCCTGTCTTTTCGTCTGTAAGCAAACAGCAATTTGTTGCAAGTTCAGTAACACTATAAATTTTTATATTTATCATTTTTTCAAATCCTTTGAATTAATCTCAATAGTCACAGGTCCGTCATTCAGGAGTGAAACTTTCATATCAGCACCAAAAATGCCCTTTTCAACCCTTTGAACACCGTTCTTTTGAAGTTCATCGCAAAAATATTCATACAAAGGCTCTGCGATATCGGGTCGAGCGGCCTGCATAAAATTTGGGCGTCTGCCATGAGAACAATCAGCACAAAGTGTAAAGTTTGATATAACAAGCGCCGAACCGTCTACATCAGCAAGCGACAAATTCATTTTATCGTTGTCATCAGTAAAAATCCGAAGTCCTGCAATTTTGGACGCAAGCACCTGTGCATCTCTCTGCTCGTCACCGTTTTCAACTCCGAGCAAAATTAGAAATCCCTTTTCAATTTTGCCTACAGTCTTATCGTCAACATCAACTTGTGCATATGAAACGCGTTGTAAAACTGCCTTCATTTTAAATCTCATAACCTTTCCACCCACAAGTATAAGTTAAAAATTCCTACAACCTTTCCGTGGGCAGATAAGGTGTAAATGTAAATATAGTCATCGCTCATTGCCGATTACGGCAAACTGAGCTGGCAATATAAATTCGGAATAGCGTAATTTTTCACACTACAACCTCTTAATTTCTTCAATTCCGTTTATATCAGACAACTTTGAAATTACACCTCGCAGGTGATTTTTGCCTGTAACATCAATGGTAACTGTCACAACCGCTCTGCCGTTGCCGGTTTCTCGGGAATTGAGTGTATGAATAAAAATATGCATATTAGAAAGTCTAATTGTAACATCAGCCAAAAGTCCTGTTCTGTCATTTGCAGTAATTTGCAGTGTACTTCTGAATGCTTCGCCTGACTCGTCCTCCCAATAGCATGACAGCCACCTTTGCGGTTCTTCGCTTGCAGAAATGTCTTTTGGAACATTTGTACAACTGCGTTTGTGAATTGACACACCGTAGCCTCTTGTGATGTAGCCTATGATGTCATCTCCGGGAAGCGGATTACAGCAATTTGAAAACTTTACAAGCATATCGTCAGCGCCGTCAATTACAACTCCCGAGGTTGCCTTGTGACGCTTTACGGGAGCCTGAGGGACATTGATTTCCTCAATATTATGCGCATACTTTTTTTGATATTCTTCTTTAAGCCTTGGCATAATCTTCCAAAGTTGAACACCGCCATATCCGATTGCCGCATAGTAATCATCCATTGTGCTGTACTGCTTTTTAAGAAGTATTTTGTGGGAAAACTCTTCAAATTCTTCCTCAGTAAGGTGAATTCCGTTTCGCTTAAGCTCCTTTTCAAACATCTGCTTGCCTTCAACAATGTTCTCATCACGCTTTTCACGCTTGTACCATGAACGAATTTTGGATTTTGCAGATGCTGTTTTACATATATCAATCCACTGCTTATTGGGATGTTCTACCTTTTGTGTTATGATCTCACAAATATCGCCTGTTTTTAGCTTATAGTCAATTGACACAATCTTGCCGTTGACCTTTGCACCCATCATTCTGTGACCAACCTGTGTGTGAATAAGATAAGCCATATCAACAGGGGTTGAGCCCTGAGGCAGGTTAAACACATCACCCTTTGGGGTAAATACATAAACATCATTTTCCGCAAAGTCATTTCTTATATTGCGTGCAAGTTCCGTAACATCCTCGGTTTGCAGTTGGTCAAGAATCATCTCCTTAACCTTTTTAATGCTCTCGTTCAGCTTTGAGTCCTTATTGCCCTCAGGACCCATTCCGAGTTTGTACTTCCAATGGGCAGCGATACCGTATTCAGCGGTGTAGTGCATATCCCAGGTTCTTATCTGAATTTCAAACGGAATTGCATTATTATCAAATACAGTGGTATGGAGCGACTGATACATATTAGGCTTCGGCATTGAAATATAGTCTTTGAACCTGTTTGGAATAGGTTTGAAAACATCATGAACAACGCCCAAAACATTATAACAGTCGGCAACAGTATCAACAATTACTCTTACAGCAAAAATGTCATAAATCTGGTCAGGTGTTTTGCCCTGCATAAAGGTTTTGCGATAAATGCTGTTTATACTCTTAACACGACCGCTAATGTATACATTACCTATTGTATCTTTAGTTTTTTCAAGAATTTGAGTCTTTATTGAATCTATAAACTTATCTCTGCCCTCTTCAGACAGCAAAAGTGCGTCTTCAATCTCTTTATATCCAATTGGATCAAGATATTGCAGTGACCTGTCCTCAAGCTCATCCTTAATGGTTTTTATACCGAGTCTGTGAGCAATAGGTGCAAACACCTGCATATTTTCATGTGATTTATCTCTGCGCTTTTGCTCAGGCATACAATCCATAGTGCGCATATTATGCAGTCTGTCGGCAAGCTTGATGATAATAACACGAATGTCATCAGCCATTGCAATCAGCATTTTTCTAATGTTTTCTGCCTGTTGCTGTTCTCGGGATGAAAACGGAATTTTTGAAATTTTCGTCACACCATCAATCAGCTTTGCAACATCAGAACCAAATATTTTTGAAACTTCTTCAAGAGTTATTGACGTATCCTCAACAACATCGTGCAAAATTGCACCGCAAATGCAATCGGTATCCATACCAAGTTCTGCAATAATACACGCAACAGAGGTTGGATGAAGAATATACGGAATACCCGATACTCTTCGCTGGTCTCCATGTGATTTCTCGGCAAGGTCATATGCACGAGTTATTTTTTCCATATCATATTGATTATTGGACTGAGCCAAAATCTTTTCTAACTCGCTAAAATCCTGGTAATGTGCCACATTAGAATATTTGCTCATCTTGCCACCTCCAAAAGTGCTTTAATAATCCTTGCAGAGCCTATATCAACCTTATTTTCAACATTCAGCAAATTTATTTTGCAGGAATTCATGCCCTCAATAATTTCAATCAAATGAAGCTCATTCATAGCCTCAATAATAACCTTAATCTTACCGTAATCAAGCTTATTTGAAAGCCTGTGCATAAGCGTTTCAATCTGGAAGTTATATCCTCCGTTTTGACGCAAAAATCTGTACAGTATAGCAAAATCGTCACGAGTCGGCAAAATTGATATTGCCTGTTCTCTTGAAAGGCTGTTTCCAAGACAAAAGTCCTCATACAAACGCAAACTTTCAAGCTGACGCATATTGTCATCGTCACTTGCTTTAATTTCTTTAATAATAACCGATACACTTTGATTGCCGTTATATTCATTAATCGACAATGTTACAGCCAAATCAAGCACATCACCGACTGTATAAGGAAACTCCTCACAAGAAGTAGAAAACTTCATTGCATTAATAACCGTGCCGTTTCTTGTAAAAACTAACTTCAAATGTTTATTATTCGATAACGGAATTATATTTTTAAGCGTCATATTGTATAAACCTATTAAAGGAGTAGGATTGCCTGCTCCAAAAGGCTGAAGATATGACATATCTGACACAATGTCGGTGGATATGTATGCAGGGTTTAATTTGCAGTCAATTTTTATGCTGTCGTAAGGCATTTTACCAAAACTGCAAGCATATTCATTAATTCTTTTTCGGAACAATTCTATTTTTTTACTTTCAAGTGCAAGTCCGACAGCCATAGGGTGTCCCCCATAGTGAGTAAGCAAATCAGCACAGGCAAAAACCGCATCACAAAGCGGAAAACCTTCGACACTTCTGCCTGACGCCTTGGCAACATCACCGATTCTGGAAATTATTATTGTCGGCTTTCCGTAAATCTCCTTTACTCTTGATGCAACAATGCCAACAACACCCTGACGCCAGTCTTCACCGTCAATTACAATAATGCGGTCAAGAACAAGCGAGGGATTTTCCTTTATTTTATTATCAATCTCTTTTAGGATTTCTTTTTCAATATTCTGTCTGTCAGTGTTATCGGAACACAACTCAGACGCAATCTCATTAGCTTCCTCAAAATCTTCTGTCATAAACAACGACACACATTTGTGAGAAAGTCCAAGCCTGCCTACTGCATTTATACGAGGAACAAGCGTAAAAGATACATTGCTCGCAGAAATATTTTTTCCTGCAAGGCCGGAATTCTCAATCAACGCATTAATTCCGATTCGGTCGGAATTAATAATGCTTTCAAGACCTCTTTTTACAAATACTCTGTTTTCACCTGTAAGCTCAACAATATCGCCGATTGTACCGATTGCAAGCAAGTCTGCATAATTATCAAGCAAAGAGTTTGTATCACAATATTCGCCCTCGATAGCCATAATAACCTTAAAAGCAACTCCGACACCCGACAGATGTTTAAACTTGCTATTACAATCACTTCTGTGCAAATCAACCACTGCACAAGCATTCGGAAGTTCGGATAAAGGCATGTGGTGATCAGTAACCACAGTATCAATACCAAGTGATTTTGCATATGCAATCTCGTTAATTGCGGCAATGCCGTTATCAACAGTTACTATCAGCTTTATGCCCTTTTCATTCAAAAAGTCGACTGCCTTATTATTCATACCATATCCCTCATCTTCACGGGACGGAATATAGTACATAGCATTTGCACCGACAGTTTCAAGATATGAATACATAAGTGTTGTTGCGGTCACACCGTCAGCATCATAATCACCGTAAACACAAATTGGCTCACATTCCTCAATAGCACGCCTAATACGATTAACCGCCTTGTCCATATCTTTTATTTCAAACGGAGATGCAAGCTGACTGTCATCTCCCAAAAAGTTCTCAATCGCCTCTCTTGTATTAATTCCTCTGATACTGAGAAGCATTGCAATAATTGAGGGCAAGTCATATTTACTTTGAATTTCATTAGCCTCCTGCTTGTTTAGCGGAGCAACTGTCCAAAGCTTCAAAATGTATTTCTCCTCTTATACTAAACACTAATTGAAAGTGAGATAAGATTTCAGAGCAGATTTTGT
>JAFLSM010000044.1 GCA_022510955.1 Ruminococcus sp.
TTAGAAAAGGAGGTGTCACGCTTGCGTGACGGAGGATTGAATATAAGGTTATATCTAATTTATAGAATTAATCTACAAATGAAGTCTACCGTAAAACGAGAGTATAAATTTCGGGATGATGCATTATAAATTTTTCTATACTTATGAAGCGAAAGTAAAAAAACGAAAGTAAAAAAAGAAGAAATTGCATTCTTTTATGCAATTTCTTCTTTTTTTGTGCGTATAAGTGAGGACACCTTTTTTAGAGAACCTTAATTTGGTGTCTGAATAAAATGTAAGGAGGTATAGTTTGACGAGTGAAATAATTCTCGCACTGATATCTTTTGCAGGCACGCTTGCGGGTTCACTTGCAGGCGTTTATGCAACATCAAGGTTGTCTAACTATCGCATTGAACAGCTTGAAAAAAAGGTTGACAAGCACAACAATCTTGTAGAGCGTGTTTACAAAATTGAAGAGCATCAGGCGGTTGTTGACAACAAAATAAAGACTTCGGATCATCGAATAGCTGATCTTGAAAACGAGTACAAAATAGTAAAGGAAGTTGAGCATTTTGAAAATACCTAAAGTGTGTTTATCAAAAAATTGTCTGAAAAAAGTGTTCAGAACTTTTTTACAGACGGCAATAGGTTATATCATCACAAATATAACGCTTTATTTTGGAGGTATTGACTTTGGTGATGGCAGTATTCTGCGCAACGCCGCCATTGGCATGGCGTTAGCTGCTTTTTCAGCAGGTTCTGCCGCAGTGATGAATATTGAAAAAGTAGAACAAAATGATAAGGAAGTCAATTCTGATGAAAAAAATGAAGATGAGAACAAAGACAACAGAAATGAAAAGATTAGTGAGGGAGAGGAAAAATAAATGGCTAAAAAAATATATTTAAGTCCCTCTAACCAATATAGCAACTCATATGCAGCAGGTGGCACCAACGAAATGGCACAGTGTGACAAAATTGCGGCGGCAACAGCCACAGCACTTAAACGCTGTGGTTTTGAGGTAAAGGTGGGCAAGTCAGGCGACACAATGCAAAATCGTTGTTCGGAAAGTGACAGCTTTGGTGCAGACATTCATATGCCTATTCACACAAACGCCTACAATGGTAAGGTTACAGGAGGTACACGCATTTTCTGCCTTAATTCAAACGGCAAAAGCGCCTGCGATAAGGTTCTTAAGTATCTTGGTGCAATTTCTCCCGGTACAGGTGACAGTGTAAAATATGAAACAGGCCTTTATGAGATTAATTCTCCAAAAGCACTTACTGTGTATGTAGAATGTGAGTTCCACGATACAACAACAGGTGCAAACTGGATTATTAACAATGTTTCAAAGATTGGTGAGGCTATCTGCCACGGCTTGTGCGATTACTTCGGCGTGACTTATAAAACAGACAGCACATCGAGTGGTTCATCGAGCAGTTCTTCGACCGGCACATCAAGTAGCTTTAAAAGCTACATTGTACGCATCACACCATCAGACGGTGTCAATATCCGAAAGGGTGCAGGTACAAATTATGCAGTTGTTGGTGCAATTCCAAAGGGCGGTGCCTATACGATTGTTGAGGAAAAAACAGGTGCAGGCGCCAACAAGTGGGGCAAGCTAAAGAGCGGCGCAGGCTGGATTGCTCTTGACTATACTGAAAAAATTAAATAACCTTTTATAATAAATCAAGGGCTGTCTTTACAAAAGGCAGCCCGATTATAGTGTATATAGTAAATGAGTGTATTCACGAAATGTGTAAAATTATCATATAATACAAAAAAGGCAATAACCTTACATAAAGTAAAATTATCACCTGTATTTTCGTGAAATATGCCATTCAACGAAAGTAATATAGTGTCAAATATTGTATATATAATAGCACTATCAACATTATATGTCAACTTGTTTTTTATATTTTATTTTAATTTGTATATTTTTAAGCAATGTTTATCTCATTATTGCCTTTTAATAGAGGTTTACATGGTCAAAATTATGGTCTGTATGCCCTCTTAAAAGTATCAACTTGAAAGGCAGTGATTATATGAGAACACAAAGGAATATCTACAAAAGAAAGGACGGTCGATGGGAGGGCAGATATTTTAAAGAATATGACAGTAAGGGAAAAATAAAATACGGCTCTGTCTATGCAAAAACATATAATGAAGTAAAGATTAAGTTAAATAGCATTGTACCTAATCTTTTGAATTTTCCAGAAAAGAATATAAATGTTGATTTTAAAGATGTATGCTATGAATGGATTAAAAACAAGAAAAACAGTATTAAACAATCATCTTATGCAAAATACAGCTTTGAAATTGAAAGATACATTATTCCTCAGTTTAGAAATTGTAAGTTATATGAAATAAATAAAAACGCTCTTTGTGACTTGATTGCAAGTAATAGAGAACTTTCACAAAAAACGCTTAAACATATATCTATTATATTTAAGTCAATAGTGGGTTATATAAATGAAAAGTATGATTTTAACATAGAATTAAGGGAGTATCAGTTTACAAGTACATCTGATAAAAGATATAATGTATTATCGACATCAGAGCAAGAAAAGTTAGAAAAATGCTTACTAAGGCAAACTGATCTATCAAAATTAGGTGTATATTTATGCCTGTATACAGGGCTTCGCATAGGTGAACTTTGTGCATTGAAATGGTCTGATATTGACTTAGATAATGAAATGCTAAGAGTAAGCAAAACAATGCAAAGGATACAAAATATAAATGGTAATATCAATTCAAAAACAAAGATAATAATTGAAACTCCAAAGTCTGACACTTCAATTAGGGATATACCTTTGTCTAAGTATATTATAAATCTCTTAAAAAAATATAAGCCTATAAGTACTAATAACACATATTTCTTAACAGGAAATATAAATTATATTGAACCGAGAACACTACAGAATAAATTCAAAAAATATCTTGAAGAAGCTAATATAGAAAATATAAACTTCCACGCATTAAGGCATACCTTTGCAACAAAAGCAATAGAGAGCGGAATGGATGTAAAAAGTGTAAGCGAGATTTTAGGACATTCAACCGTTAAAATGACCCTTGAAAAATATGTACACATTACAATGGAGCAAAAACGAAAACAAATAAATAAACTAAAACCGTTTTAAAAATTAAAATGGTCAATTAAATGGTCAAACTGCTGTAAGAACCCAATTATAATGGACTTTTACAGCAGTTTTTCTTGTAATGGCATATTTCACGAAAATTAATTTTTCAAATTTATTATTGCCTATGATAACATTTTTTGCAATAGTTGTAAAGACTATTCGCAAAGTTGTTATAAATAATTTTAATTCTTTAGGAGGAAAATAAAATGAAAGCAAGAAAAATCAAACGAAGTATAGTTGCAATTTTAATGATTGCGGTACTTATGGTGGGGACATCAGTTGTTAGCGTAGGAGCAGAAACACAAAAGACATATCTTATGCAGATGTTATATTCAGAGATTAATAATTATGCCAAAGAAAACCAATTTACTTCTTATTCAGATAGAGCGGTTGGAACTTATCAATGTAAGAATGCAGTATTATTCGATTTAAGTGATCAGGCAGAAAATTATTCAAGTGAAATACAACAAAAGGGAAAAACATTTTACTCATTAACTTATGATTTGAATGGTAAATATAATGGATTTTATGCGGGACTTACACATCTCTATAATATGAGTAGCCATGCATTTGTTCTTGAAATATTTGGAGATAATAATTTATTGTTCAGAAGAGGAATAAACGGAGATTCACCATATGAGGATATTTATGTTGATGTTTCAAATGTTAATAAACTTACTTTTAAAATAAGTTATTATATTTATTCCGGTAGTTATATAGCATACGGAGGTCGTATAGTATTAGATAACGCTTATTTCACAAGCGAGGATACAACTCCCGAACCTACATCACAAACACCAACAGAGAAATCAACGCAGAAACCAACACAAGAACAAACACAACCCACTGTAAAACCTACTGTGGCTCCTACAACAGCACAATCTGTTGAATCTCCAACTAAAGAAGTTGAGGACTCAACTAAAGTTACAAATGAAACAACTTCATCAGAAGAAACAACATCAACTAAGATTTATCCAACAGCATCTACTAATGCTACATCAAAAGTATCAACAAGTGATACAGCGACAAAAGACAGTGCAAATAAAGGCACTTCTGCAATTTCAAATTATAAAGGTAACTCTGATAACGGTACAATACAGACAGGTGCAATCTCAATCGCTGTTATTATATTCTTAATTCTTGCGTCACTTGCAACAGGTGGTTTTGCTTGGTACAGAAGAAAAATTAAATAATTATTGTGTCGAATAAAAAATAAAATTTATCCCCGATTAAATAAGCTTATTTGCTGTTTTTTAATCGGGGACTTACTTTAATTTTTATTTATTCTTTGAAGTGAATTTGTAAATTGCAAGGTTAATAATAAGGAAAACAGCGATTGCAATAATTGAATACATAAGCATAAAGCTAAAATCAATATCATTTTCAAAAACTTTCATATTGACTGAAAAAATTTCTTTCATAGCCTTTGCAAATTGACCGTTGTCAATTCCACCCAACGCATCATTTGCGTGTTCAATAGTCGGAGTAATAAGCACATGCTTTATCATTCCTGTAATTTGTGAGCTTGGTACAAGATTTACACAAGTTTGTACAGTGTCGCTGAACTGCGAAACAGGAATATAAGCACCTGTAATAAATCCGATTGCAGCCGATACAAGTACACCAAATGAACCTTGAGTTGATGACTTTTTAAAGAATGATGCAAACACCATGAGAACCAAAGTTGCAGATATTGCTCCGAGTGCAACAAGTCCGTAAATCTTTAGAAAATCAAGCAGAGTATAGTTGATTTCACTTCCTATACAGAGAAACAAAAATCCTGCTGTTGTCAGTATAGCCGATACCAAAAATGTGTTAGCAACGGCACCCGAGAAATATGATAGCACAACTGTATGATCCTTTACAGGGGCGGCACCGTAATCAAAATTGATTTTATTCTCTTTGTCAGATACCATGACAGACAGTGAGTTGAGTGCGACCGTAACAACAGAAGTACCGATTACACCTGCCATCAGATAGCTGTTTACAATGGCATTTATATCTTTGTCCGAAAGCAACTCTTTAAGCTCTCCGAGTTGTGCAATAATAGCGTCGGTGTAGTTGTTTTTGAGAAATAAAAGGAACAGACCGAGAATGATAATCTGTGCCATAAGTGACATTATTATTGTGGTTTTGTTCTTTAAATATACTCTGATGTTTCTTAGGGTCATACCCTTGTATGAGTTAATTGTTTTTATCATATTAATTTTCATAGCCTTTCCGCCCACATACATAGAAGTTAAAAATTTCTACAACCTTATCGTGGGCGGATAAGGCGTAAATGGAAATTTAACCATTGCTCGTTGCCGCTTGCGGCAAACTGAGAGTGCAATATATCTTCGATAATAACTAGTTATGAAATTCGGAATAGTGTGATTTTTCACACTATTCACCAAGCCTTTTACCCGTAATATTAAGAAATACGCTGTCCATATTACCCTTGATTACTTCATAATCTTCAATTTTAAACTTCTTTATAAGCTCGGTGGCTTCCGAGCTTTTTTCAATTTTTATGTGGTATGCTGAATTTGAATATTCAAATTTTAAGTTGCTCTGAACAAGCAGATTTTCCGTATTACTGTTCTGTTCTGTGTACCAAAAGAGGCTGTTCTGAGCATAAGTATTTTTCAGATTATTCGGGGTGTCGTTTGCGAAAATCTGACCGTTGTCAATTATTACAACATTATCGCAGTCGGTAGTTTCCTCCATATAGTGGGTAGTGAGAAATACAGTAAGTCCTTTTTCTTTTCGCAGTTTGTGAATGATATTCCAAACCTGAACTCTTGTCTGCGGGTCAAGACCTGTCGTAGGCTCATCAAGAAAGAGAATTTTTGGCTCATTGATAAGAGCTCTTGCTATGTCAACACGCCGTTTTTGACCTCCGCTCAATTTACCATAGCGTCTGTTCATAATCTCATCAAGATTAAATATTTTGGCAAGGTACTTCACCCGCTCTTTTATCTGAGTTTTTGAAAGTCCGTAATATGATGCCCTTGAAATCAGGTTTTCCTTGACTGTAAGCTGAGTGTCGAGAACTGAATTTTGAAATACAATTCCAATTAAATCTTTAATTTTATCGCTTTGTTTGTCAAGATCAAATCCGCCGATTTTTACACTGCCCGAAGTTTTTTGAAGCACCGTGCAGAGAATGTTAATTGTTGTAGATTTGCCTGCACCGTTAATGCCGAGAAATGCAAAAAATTCTCCCTCATTTACATTAAAGCTGATGTCATTTACTGCTTTGACATTTTTATAATTTTTTGAAAGATTTGAAACTTCAATAATCTTGTTCATATGTTTTCCTCCTGTCGTGAGCCTATCATAGCATACTAAAAAACATAATAAAAGGCATCCTGCATCAAGAGGTAATTTGCCTGATGCAAGATGCCGAATTTGATATGTGAAATGCATTGACCGTAAACAACAAGAGCATTATTATTTTCTGTTATTGAATGTTTTCGTCAGAGTTAAATTCATGGAGTGCTTTGTTAATTGATAAGGCAGTCTTATATTGTATGAAAAATGAATATGCCAAAACTATTACATAAACGAACACATACATAAGAAATACAAGAACTGCATAACCGACTGTTGTGTACCATTTCCCCAAATAGCCAAGTGTTAATACTATGGCTCCGACAACAAAAAAATGTATGATAAATCTTATTTTCATCTGCTTTGTGCTTATCTCTTTTTTGCTGTAAAAAATCAGTGAAGGTAATGCAGTAATTGCCCCTACAAGCATTATGCCCCACGGATAATCAGCGGTATAATACTCTACACCACTTAATGTATTTGCAAGGCTGATTACAAACAGTACTCCAACAGTGATTATAAAAAAGTGAATTATTACAAGCTTTATTGCGTCTTTCATTTTAATACCTCACATTCCAAGTCTTTTTTTTAGGTTCGGCACATATTGACGGGAAATAATAACGCTCTCGCCGTTTGTAAGCCTTGCCTCAAATCTGCCGTTAATTGACGGAGCTACTGAGCGAACCTTTGCAAGGTTTAGTATCATTGCCTTTGAGCATCTGAACATTTTGGTGCCTGTCAGTTTTTCTTCAAGCTCATAAAGTCTTGCTTTGGTATCAAAAACCTGATTCTGACAGTAGATAAAGGTTTTGTTGTCAACAGATTCTATGTAGAAAATGTCCTTGATTGAAATTCTGAAAACTTCGTTTCCACTGCTGCCGAGTATTATATTTTCATTCTTTTTTAATTTTTGTACAATTGATAAAACCTCATCATTTACCTCGTGGCACATTATAATGACTTCTTCCTCACGGTCTTTATCAATTTCTGTGATTGATATTTTAAACATCTGCAAACCTCCAAATGTATTGATTTGATTTTATCATATTTTGAAAGGAAAATAAATAGTGATTACAGTAACATGCATTTTCGGCACATTAAAATACACTTTGCATATTATGAGAATGTAATGAATCAAAATTCGGGTGTTTTTATGAAGATGATTGACATTAAATCTTTTGGTATAATCGGCGGAGATAAGCGGCAGCTATTCTTGGCAAAAGCAATTCACGACAGCGGATATTCCGTAATGCTTGGCGGCTTTGACAAACTTCAAAGTACAGGAGATTTCGCTTTGGGCGATATAAAGTCAGTGGCGGCAAAAAGTGATGTACTGATACTTCCTGTTCCGTCAGTCAGAGCAGACGGCAGTATTAATACTCCGTTTTCAAATGAATGTACTGTGCTTGATGATGAACTTATCAAAATTATGCTTAAAAGACCTATTTTTATTGCGATGAAAGATAAGTTTCTGAAGGCATATCCACAGTTTAAAAATGCAGAAATTTTTGACTATGCGGCAAAAGATGAGTTTGCAATTCTTAATGCTCTGCCTACAGCGGAGGGTGCAGTTGAGGTTGCAATGAAGCAGTTTGAAGGTACTATTGCAGGCAGCAGATGTCTTATTGTAGGATATGGCAGAATAGGCAAGGTGCTTGCCGAAATGCTTAAAAATCTTAAGGCTGAAGTAACTGTCAGTGCCAGAAAGTCAAGTGATTTGGCGTTTGCCGACGCTTTTGGATATGAAAAGGTAAATACAAACAAGCTTTCTGATGTCAGAAATTTTGACCTTGTATTTAATACCGTTCCGAGCCTGATTTTTGACAGGGAATTATTGTTAAACACTGATAAAAACACGATTATCATTGACCTTGCCTCTTTACCGGGAGGCGTTGACTTTGAAGCAGCACACTCACTTGGCATTGATGCCCTAAGGGCATTGGCTTTGCCGGGAAAATGTGCTCCGAAAACTGCAGGAGAAATAATCAAGAAAACAGTTTTCAACACTATTGAGGAGGTTTACAGGTGACAAAAGCAACCATAGGCTTTGCGATGTGCGGTTCCTTTTGCACCTTTTCAAAAGCATTGTCACAAATGGAGAAGTTGGTTGAGCTCGGCTATAAGGTTTTACCGATTATGTCGCAAAACGCATACGAAACCGACACTAGGTTTGGCAAAGCTGAGGAAATGGTAAAAAGGGCAGAAGAAATAACAGGAGAAAAGGTGATGCACACCTCGGTGATGACAGAGCCAATAGGACCAAAGAAAATGTGCGATCTGTTGTTGATTGCACCTTGCACCGGCAATACATTGGCAAAATTATGTTTGGGCGTAACTGATACATCTGTTACAATGGCGGCAAAGTCGCACTTGAGAGTTTTGCGTCCCGTATTGTTGTGTTTGGCTACAAATGACGCACTTGGTGCATCAGCTCAGAATATTGGCAGGCTGTTAAATACAAAAAATATTTACTTTGTACCGCTCAGTCAGGATGACTGTATTAAAAAGCCAAATTCATTGGTAGCGGATTTTGATGTGATTCCGCAGTGCGTTGAGGCGGCGCTCAAGGGAGAACAGATACAGCCTGTTTTGAAATAATTTGAAATAATAAAATACAAATATATTTTGCGGCGAGGTGTTGTCCTTGCCGCTTTTTTGTGGTAATATTATCGTATAATAGTAAAAAATTTTATATGTTACATTATAAAAGGTATAGCTTAAATGGAGAAAATCGGAGTTTGGGAGCTGCTGCAAAAGCGAATGGTCTGGCAACAGCTTGGAGATTTTGAAAATAAAATAATACTTGATTTTGGCAGCGGCAACGGTGTGACAGCCGAGCATTATGCAAGGCACAACAAAGTGTATGCCGTTGAGCCGAATCGTGAGTTTATGCCGAGCAGTCTTTCGGAAAATGTTGTACAGATTTGCGGAGATATTAAGCAACTTACACAGTTTGATGACGGATTTTTTGATGTGATAATTTGCCATAATGTGCTTGAATATGCAATGGAACGAGAGGAAATTGTTCAGCAGTTTGCAAGAGTACTTAAATCAGACGGCGTGCTGTCAATTGTAAAACACAATGTAGTTGGCAGAGTTATGCAAATGGCAGTTTTGCTTAATAATTTTGACAGTGCAAATATGTTGCTTGACGGTAAAAACGGCAGTGCCGAAAAGTATGGCACTATTAATTATTATAATGACAGCGATATTTTGAAGTGGTCAGATAAGTTTAAAGTTGAGAAAATTTTGGGGCAGAGAGTATTTTGGGATTTGCAACAAAATCAAGAAATTCAACAGAGCGAGCAATGGCAAAAAAATATGCTTGGGCTTGAACACAGAGTTCAGGATATTGATGAATTCAGAAATATTGCTTTTTTTCATCATTTGATATTGAGGAGAATAAGAAATGAAGATTTGTAATAAATGTAAGCATATTCATAATGACGAAGAACTAATGTGCAATGAGTGCAAAAGACCTCTTGAGATTATTGAGGACGAAAACACTCCCGTATATATCTTGTCGGCAGAAGGCTTTGAACTTTCAAGAGTTCGCACGGCACTTGAGGACAACGGTGTGCCCTGTGATGTGTCAGCAAAGAAAAAGAACATTTCTGCTGAGGCAGTAACAGGTTATGACAGCTCAGAATACGACTTGCTTGTGCCTTATTCTGCTTATGAAAAGGCTTATGATATTTGTGTCGGAATAGGTGCAATCAATGAGGGCGAGGCTGAAATTTTGGATGATGACGGACAGCCTTTGGAGAATGTTAAGACTGCAACAGAAGAATTTGAAGAAATGAGCGGTGTAAAGAGAACTACAATCAGAGTTATATCGGCAACTTTACTGATTGTGATATTCTGTATGGTTATCTGGGGTACTGACTATATTATGGAATTTATTAAATATCTGTTTGGTAATTAATTTACGGAGGAATAATAATGAAGCAGGAAACTAAATGTTTGCACTCAGGATATGAACCGCAAAACGGAGAACCAAGACAGTTGCCTATTTATCAGAGCACTACATGGAAATATGCTACAAGTGATGAAATGGGCAAGCTGTTTGACCTTGAAGCAAGCGGTTACTTTTATACCCGTCTGCAAAATCCTACTAACGATACTGTGGCTGCAAAGATTGCTGACCTTGAGGGCGGAGTTGCCGCAATGCTGACTTCAAGCGGACAGGCTGCAAACTTTTTTGCACTATTTAATATTTGCGAAACAGGCAGTCATATTGTTGCTTCATCTGCAATTTATGGTGGTACATACAATCTTTTGGGTACTACTATGAAGAAAATGGGGATTGAGGTTACTTTTGTTGATCAGACTCTGACTGAGGAGGAGCTTGCAAAGGCATTTAAACCTAATACAAGAGCGGTGTTTGGCGAAACTATCACTAATCCTACCGTGTCGGTTCTTGATATTGAGAAATTTGCAAGACTTGCTCATTCACACGGTGTTCCTCTTGTTGTGGACAACACATTTGCAACACCGATTAACTGTCAGCCTATCAAATGGGGTGCTGACATTGTTACTCACTCAACAACAAAATATATGGACGGCCATGCTGTTGCCGTTGGCGGTGCTATTGTTGACAGCGGAAACTTTGACTGGATGGCTCACGCTGAAAAGTATCCGGGACTTACTACACCGGACGAATCTTATCATGGCATTGTATATGCCGAAAAGTTTGGTAAGCTCGGTTATATTACAAAAGCTACTTCACAGCTTATGCGTGATTTGGGATCAATTCAGTCTCCGCAGAATGCTTTTTACTTAATGAACGGCTTGGAATCATTGCATGTCAGAGTGGAAAGACACTGCTCAAATGCTTTAGCGATTGCAAAGTTTTTGAAAGAAAACGACAAGGTTGCCTGGGTTTGCTATCCAAATCTTGAGGGTGACGAGTACTATGAGCTTGCAAAAAAATATCTGCCAAACGGTTCCTGCGGTGTGCTTGCTTTTGGAATTAAGGGCGGTCGTGAAAAGTCGATAGAATTTATGGACAGCCTTAAGCTGTGTACGATTGCAACTCATGTTGCCGATGCAAAAACCTGTTTACTGCATCCTGCAAGTCATACACACCGTCAGATGACAGAGGAACAACTGATTGAGGCAGGCGTTGCACCTGATTTGATAAGACTTTCTGTTGGTATTGAAAATGTAGATGACCTGATTGATGATTTAAAACAGGCATTTGAAAAGATATAATTTTATTTACTTAAAAATCATAGGGGGATATTTATGACAAGTTTTGTTTCTGCAATTATTGTTGCGGCAGGAGGTTCAGTGCGAATGGGAATTGCAGACAGCAAGCAATTTATCCCTTTGCTTGGCAGACCTGCGATTGAATACACTTTAAAGGCATTTGAAAAATGTTATCTTATAAAAGAGGTTATTGTGGTATGCCGTGAACAGGATAAGGAGCGTATCAGAGAAATTGCCGATAAAAACGGTTTTACAAAGGTCAAAGCTCTTGTAGAGGGCGGTGCAAGCCGTGCCGAGAGTGTTAGGAATGGCATTAAAGCTGTAAGTGATAAGTCAAAGTATTTTGCAATTCACGATGGTGCCCGTCCGCTGATTACAGTTGAGGAAATTGAGCGAGTTGTGGAAGCAGCTTTTGAAACAGGTGCGGCTACCCTTGGTGTGCCTGTTAAGGATACAATCAAGATTGTTGACGGCTATAACAAAATTGAAAGTACTCCGCTTCGTTCTCAGCTTCGTGCAGTTCATACTCCGCAGGTGTTTGAGAAAGAGCTGTATCAGTTTGCTCTTGAAAATGCAGGCGATAATATGATTAACTTTACTGACGATTGCTCTTTGATTGAGCATATGGGCGGTGAGGTTGAAGTTGTCAAGGGCAATGAGGAGAATATCAAGCTGACAACACCGATTGATGTGGTTATTGCCGAGAGTATTCTCAGGGAGAGAGCCTGATTATGAATCCCGAAGTGAATATCAACGGTTATATACTTGAAACGGAGAGGCTTATTATCCGACCTTTTAAACATAGTGATTTAGATGACTTTTTTGAATACGCTTCCGTTGACGGCGTAGGAGAAATGGCAGGTTGGAACCATCATAAAAGCATTGAAGAAAGCAAAGAAATCCTGAATATGTTTATTGATGAGCATAAAACCTTTGCACTTGAATTTAAGAATAATAAAAAGGTTATAGGTTCTATCGGAATTGAAAAGATTAACCCACTGAACGACCCTTACAAAAATTTGTATGGCAGGGAAATCGGCTATGTATTGAGTAAGGATTACTGGGGCAGAGGGCTTATGACCGAGGCTGTAAAGAGGGTAATTGATTTTTGCTTTGATGACTTGCATTTAGATTATCTATGGATAAGTCATTGGATTAATAATGACAGGTCAAGACGAGTAATTGAAAAGTGTGGATTTGAATTTGTTAAGGAGTTTCAACACACCTGCATAAACGGTGAAGTAAGAATGTCAAGAGGGTATAAAAGAATTAAAATTAAGGAGGCATAATAATGAGAATCGGACATGGATATGATGTGCACAAGTTTGCAGAAAACAGAAAGCTTATTTTGGGCGGAGTAGAGATTCCTTATGAGCGTGGACTGCTTGGTCATTCGGACGCTGATGTGCTGATTCACGCTATTATGGATGCACTGCTTGGTGCAGCGGCACTCGGAGATATCGGCAAACTGTTTCCTGATACAGACGAAAGATTCAGTGGTGCAGACAGCACTCTTTTGCTGAAAGAGGTATGTAATTTCCTTAAAAAGCATAATTATAAAATAGTAAACATTGATTCAACTATAATTGCACAAGAGCCAAAGCTAAAACCGCATATTGGCATTATGCGTGAGGTTATTGCAAATGTATGCGGAATTGATGTTGATTTTGTAAGCGTTAAGGCAACCACTGAGGAAAATCTTGGCTTTACAGGCAGACTTGAGGGAATTTCTGCCCACGCTGTTTGCTTGATTGAATGATGCTTACTTCTAATCTTAATAATTGATATTATTCAAGTTTAAGACTGAAATTAGTATGAATATGACTGTTGCAATGTAAACTATTATAGACAAATATAATTCTGTTTTAGAAATTATATGCAATGTTTGTATGATAAAATATATATAAAATTTTGGAGGTTATTTGTGATGAAAAATTGTCCTAATTGCAATGCACAGCTTAATGATGACGCTGTGTTTTGTGTGAACTGCGGTGCACAGTTGGGTGCCAATCAAAATCCGCAACAGAATGCTCAGCCACAGCAGAATTTCTATGCACAGCCAATGCCTGCTGCTCCTGTTGTGAAAACAACTGACCATACAGCTGACTTTTCTCCTGCTGATGTATCCGATAACAAGTTGTTTGCTGCCCTTATTTACGCACTCAGCATAGTTGGTATTGTTATTGCTTTGCTTGCGAATCTTAATAATAAGTCAGATTATCTTAAGTTCCACATAAAGCAGGGTTTGAAGATTTTTATTACTGATTTGATTGTTGCTTTTGGTTCTGCTGTTTTATGCTGGACTTGTATTGTTCCTATTGCAGGTAGTATCTGCGCTGCTATTCTTTTGGTGGTTGAGATTATTTGCTTTATACAGACACTCAGAAACAAGTCTATTGAACCTCCAATTATCAGTAGCTTAGGATTTTTGAAATAAGAATTTGTAATATTTTTTGCACAACTACATAAAATTGACACCTTGTTCATATTTATGAACGAGGTGTTTTTATGTTACGGAAAAAATTTGTTTCAATATTTCTTGTGGTAAATATGATATGTGTTTTGGCATTTCCTGCAAGCGTGTCGGCGTTGTCAGATGATAGTGTGACAGCTCCGTCAGCCGTGCTCATGGAAAGCTCAACAGGTAAGATTATTTATGAAAAAAACAGTCACGAGCAAAGACCTTGTGCATCGGTTACAAAGGTTATGACGCTTTTGCTTGTGTTTGAAGAAATTGATGCCGGTCATTTGAGTCTTGATGATACTATTACTGCATCAGAGCATGCTGCTTCAATGGGTGGCAGTGATATCTGGCTTGAAGACGGCGAAGAGATGAGTTGTGATGATATGATTAAAGCTACGGTAGTTGCATCGGCAAATGATGCGGCAGTTGCACTTGCAGAGCATATCAGTGGCAGTGAGGATGCTTTTGTTGAGAAGATGAACGCACGAGCCAAAGAGCTTGGAATGAATGACACTGTATTTAAGAATTGCAATGGACTTGATGAAGACGGGCATGTTACATCAGCAAATGATGTTGCTATAATGTCAAGGGAACTTATAAAGCACGAAAAGGTGTTTGATTATACATCAATTTGGCTTGATAACCTGCGTGACGGAAAGACGCAGATTGTAAACACCAACAAACTTCTTAAAACATACAACGGCATTACAGGACTTAAGACGGGCACAACTGATGATGCAGGTTGTTGTATGTCAGCAACTGCAACAAGAGGTGCGGTGTCGCTTATTTCTGTAGTGCTTGGCTGTAAGACAGGTAAGGAAAGATTTTCTGATGCAGCGATCTTGCTTGATTACGGCTTTGCAAATATTTCTGTAAAAGAATTAACGTTACCCGAAGATATGCCGCAAAATGTGAAGATTGAAAAGGGTATGGTAAATTCGGTTGATGTTCAGTGTGATGTATCGTCAAAGGTTGTAATGGATAAAAGCGAAAAGGCGGAAATTGTGACAAATATTGAACTGCCCGAAACTGTTGAGGCACCGATTACAAAGGGACAAAAGCTTGGAAAGGTTACATATAGCACTGGTGACGAGGCGTTTGAGGAGTGTGATATTGTGGCAAAATATGATGTGCCAAAGGCAGAGTTCGGAACAGTTTTTGCAGTAGTATTTGAATCATTATTTGCCTTATAATTTTTTCTCCGCTTCAAAAGTTTGTTTTAGTATGTAACCGTTGTATCCCGAAGATTTACTTATCTTATATGGTAAACATCATAAAGCATTATTAAAGTTTGAGTAGTGATTAATAAAGCGGTCACTACCGCCCCGAAGATATACTTATCTTGTATGGTAAACATCATAATCACTATCAAAGGTTGGATAGTGATTATGGATTGTCACCGAACAGCGTAAGCTTTCCTTCGGGTCGCTGTATTTTAATTTATATTAAACTTATGAAGCGTAGTAAAAAATTTAAAAACATGACGAATTTCCTTGCAAAAACCATTGCATTATAGTATAATAATACCACAAAGGTAATTGTAATGGAGTATTATTCCAAATAAGAATTTTGGAGGAATTAAAAAATGGCAACAAAACTTACTGATAAGTATTTAAGAGGATTTATTAGCGAGCACGAGTATGACGGTGTGGCTGCTGAGGTTAAGGCTGCTCACAAGATGCTTCATGACGGCTCAGGTCTTGGCAACGATTTTTTAGGCTGGCTTTCACTTCCAACTGATTACGATAAGGAAGAGTTTGCAAGAATAAAGGCTGCTGCTGAGAAGATTAAGAAAGATACTGATGTTTTCATCGTTATCGGTATCGGCGGTTCTTACCTTGGTGCAAGAGCTGCGATTGAATTTTTGACATCACAAAACTACAACCTTACCTGCAAGGATACACCGCAAATTTTCTTTACAGGTAATTCTATCAGTTCATCTGCACTTGCTGAAATTATGGAGCTTTGCGAGGGCAAGGATGTTTCTGTTAATATGATTTCAAAGTCGGGCACTACTACAGAGCCTGCTATTGCGTTCCGTGTGTTCCGTGAAATGCTTGAGAAAAAGTACGGCAAAGAGGGCGCAAAAGAGCGTATTTACTGCACAACTGACAAGGCTAAGGGAACTTTAAAGGCTTTGGCTGACAAGGAAGGCTATGAAACATTTGTAGTTCCTGATGATGTAGGCGGCAGATTTTCTGTATTGACAGCTGTTGGTCTTCTTCCAATTGCTGTTTCAGGTGCTGATATTGATGCTCTTATGCAGGGTGCAGCAACTGCTCAGAAAGAGTTCGACAATGATGATTTGAAAACTAATGACTGTTACAAGTATGCTGCTATCCGCAATATTCTTTACCGCAAGGGCAAGACTATGGAGGTTATGGTTTCTTACGAACCTGCCTATACTATGATGTCAGAGTGGTTTAAGCAGCTTTATGCTGAAAGTGAGGGTAAGGATAACAAGGGTATTTTCCCTGCAAGCGTTATTTTCTCAACAGACCTTCACTCACTTGGCCAGTATATTCAGGACGGCAGAAGAAATATGTTTGAAACGGTTGTTCTTTTTGATAAATGTAAAAAAGAAGTTACTCTCGGCACAGACGAAACTGATGTAGACGGTTTGAACTTCCTTTCAGGCAAGACAATGGGTTTTGTTAATCAAAAGGCATTTGAGGGCACAGTACTTGCTCATAATGACGGCGGAGTACCTAACATTGTTCTTAATGTTCCTGAGATGAACGAGTCTGAACTTGGCTACCTCATTTATTTCTTTGAGAAGGCATGTGCAATTTCAGGTTATATGCTTGGTGTTAATCCATTTAATCAGCCTGGTGTTGAAAGCTATAAGAAGAATATGTTTGCTCTTCTCGGCAAGCCGGGTTATGAGGACCAGAAGGCTGCTCTTGAGGCAAGACTTAAGTAATTTCTTTTTAAATGAAAATAAAACGGAGGACTTAGTATGGTTACTTTACTTATTGGTAAAAAAGGTACAGGAAAAACAAAAAAGCTTATCGCTCTTGCAAACGAGGCTGTAGCTGCATCTTCAGGCAACGTTGTTGTTGTTGAGAAAGGCTCAAAGCTTACTTATGATGTAACTCACAAGGCAAGACTTGTTGATACAGAGCAGTATCTTATTGAAGGTTACGATATGCTTTTCGGCTTTATCAGCGGTATTTGTGCAGGCAACTATGATGTTACTGACATTTTGGTTGATTCAACATTCAAGATTTGTCCTGACGGTATTGACGGTCTTGAAAGCTTTACAAAGAAGCTTCAGACGCTTTCAGAAACTGCATCAACAAATATTATTCTTCTTGTTTCTGCTGACGAGGCAGATATTCCTGAGTCAATTAATGCTGTTTGCCAGGTAGTTTGATTATAACTGAATAAAACATTAGCCCCACAGCTGTGCTGAATCTGTCAAGTAAAAGTAGACAATAAAAAAGTACAATTAAGCGAACCCCTG
>JAFLSM010000045.1 GCA_022510955.1 Ruminococcus sp.
GCATAAAAAAGAAAGCAGACACTTTTTTCGTGTCTACTTTCATTTTACACCTTCATAAAATACGGTGCTAAGAGTTTTAGATTTTTTGTTGTCGGCTACATCTTAACTGTTTACCTTATTATTGTAATAGTCCTTTTGAAGGTCAGTCACGTCTTCAATATTGATTTCTTTATCTTTATTATAATCAGTAGCATATAGTGCATATGACGCCTCATCATCATCTGCAAGTTCCAAATCACCTGCAAGATAGTGCTGCATCAGTTCTGCGTCTTTCAGGTCAGTAACTCCGTCAAAATTCAAATCCTTCATATTGGAAGGCACTTTGCCGTCAACAAGTACAAAATCAACATAAGGGTTATTCTCCATAAGGTCTTTTGCGTAATCGTTGGTTGCCTCAAAAATATAAATTCCTACTGTGTTAAGCTGTGTTGAAAAATTTATTTTTTTGTCGCTCACACTATCAACAAACTTCTTTGAATTCTCATTTTTTATTCCGACCTTGCCCATATAGGAATCAAACTTTGAAATGAAGTTCATTGCATAATCATTGTCCGAAAAAAAATCATCAAAATCAATGTGATGTGACAAAATATACACACCACCCATTGTAAGCACATAAGGGTTTGTAATATCAACGCCCGAATAAACGGCAATATTACCTGAGTTTTTCTGCGGATTGCTTTTCATTCTCATTTTTGTATATCCGTTAAGTATGCTATATCCAAGTTCCATTCCGTCCTTGCTGATATACTCATTATCAAATGCCGATGCACCGAGAACACTAATGCCCGTAAGTGAAACTGCTGTAATGGCAGATAAAATAGCTGATATAATTCGAGTTTTTAACTTTTTTCTCATAAAAAAACCTCCGTTCAGATAACATTAGTATCACCCGAACGGAGAAAAAAATTAGCTTTATTGAAAAATTCGCTTTAGTGCGTTTTTAAGGTGATGACCTTTGATTCTGTCGTGATAGACATAGTTTATCTCCGCACAAATCATCAGACACACCATACAAAAGTATATCCATATCATAACTACTGCAAGTCTGGTAAGTCCGCCGTAAATGCTAAATCCGTTAAAATCATCAACATAAACGGATATTCCAAGTGATAGCACAAACCAGCTGATTGTACACAAAAAAGCTCCGGGAAATTGGCTTTTGATTCCATATTCCTTGTGTTGCTCACGGCTAATATTCGGAAAATTGCGATAAATCAATGCAAACAAAATCATTAGCATTACAAAGATAATCAGATAACGCATATTGTAAATTACCGACACAAAATCAGGTAATCCGACGAGATAAGGATTTAATAGGTTATTTATTGACTTTCCAAGCACTAAAATTATAATTAAAGTTAAAATAATTGCAAATAATATTACTGTGTATATCATTGCTCTGATTCGCAAAAACAGCCAGTTACGATTTTCATAGGCATCATAAATACGATTGAGTCCGTTTGTGATTGCATGAATACCTTGGGAGGCCGACCAAAGTGTAACTATGAGCGAGATAAATGAAATTCCTACGGCACTTTGATAGGCATCTGTAAGGTAAGTAGAGATTTGGTCAATCATTCTTGGAGCAAATATTCCCGATAAAACCTCCTCAACTAATTCAATCGGGATTTTAAGATTTTGAAATAGCGACACAATAAACATTAAAAGAGGTACTGCCGAGAGAATAATAAAAAAAGCTGACTGACCTGCTATTGCAAAAACATTGTCATGACTGCACTTGCTGATGATTGGGTCATATTTGTCAAGAATTTTTCTGACACACCCTATTACCCATTTAATAAATTTCATTTGCTCACATCCCATATTAGAATATGTAAACCTTTAATATATATGTATTTATTGCTTAATTAAGCATTGAAAGCTATAATTTCTTAAAATAATATACAATAACCCGAAGATGAAACTTATAATAAAACTAAAGTTCATCTTCGGGTTTATAAGATTACATATTAAATCCACTTATGAAACGGACAATATTTAATTACTGAATTTTCTGACACGAAGCTCTATACCTAAATCATCAGCAATCTTTTGACACTTTGCTATCTCTTCTTCACCGATTACATCTACAACAGACAGCTTTACATCGTTGGTATACTGCTTGCACTTACCAGCAAAATCAAGCATTTCTGAGTATGACTTTATGCCAAATTTAGGTCTGACAACCTTGTAATATTCTTCTTCATTTGAACAGTTAAGGCTAATTGAAACTGCATCAACATTTTGACAAAGCTCCTGGGAAATATCACGCTCATTAATTAAACTGCCAAGACCGTTTGTATTAACCCTGATTTTAATATTCATTTTGCTTCTTATGTACTGTGCAACCTTTATAAGCAATTCAAATGCGTTTGTAGGTTCGCCATATCCGCAGAAAATAATCTCATTGTAGCCTGTAAAATCAAAGCTGTCAATCGCACTTTTGACCTCATCAAAGTCGGGATTATGCTCAAGCCAAAGGCTATTCGCACTGCCTATTGCATCCTTTTGACTGCGAATACAAAATGTACAGGCACAAGGGCATTTGTTAGTTATGTTTACATATACATTATCTTTATATGTATATAAAATGTCTTTTAAATTATTCATACTGTCCTCCAATTAGTAATATCTGTAAAGTCTTTTCTTAAAGTTCATTGCATCAAGTCCTGCACCAAGTGCCAAAAAGATTATAGCACCGATACCTGGCTGTAGATACCAAGTTGCAAGCTCAGCGATTGCAGCAGGAAAGTCATAGAGCAAAACGTTTGCAACAAAATAACCTCCGACTGTTACGATTGTTGTCGGGATTAACATTAATATAGTTGGAACTGACAGTATCTTTTCATCCCTTCCACGCTTTTTAAGAAAAAGCCTGCAAATCACAAAAGGAACTGCATTGAGTGCCTTAATGATAGCAGTGGGAATTGCCCAGATTGCATAACCTGAAAGCAGGTCAGCAAGTGCTCCGCCTACTGCAGAGGCAATGATTGCAAAAGGTGCTGGCAAAATTGATGATGCAAGATAAATCATTGAGTCGCCTGCGTGAGAATAACCAAGTGCCGTCGGAATTTTGATAAATGCTGTTGTCACTGTGATAAGTGCTGCAAACATAGCTGAAATTGCAATCATCTTGACATCCGTCTGTGATTTAAGCGTATTTTTTGCTGCTGTATTTTTCATATTATGCTCCTCCCTATATATTAGCAAGTGTATGGAGATATTTTTCAAAATTTATACCGTCATTTCGGTCATATGGATTTTGAATTGTATCAACAACTGAATTTTCTATGAAAACTGATGCTTTTTTTACAGCCTGAACAAGGTCAAGACCGTTAAGTACAGAACCGCAAATTACCGACGCCATAAGGTCGCCCGTACCTGAAAATCCGTTGCCGTATTGTGCAGAGCTGATAAAGATTGGCTGTTTATCCTTTGAGAAAACACCGTTATAAAGCTTGTTATCAGTATTTATGCCTGTTACAACAATTTGTTGACCTGTTTTCTTAAGGTATGACATTGCAATATCTGAAATTTTCTCAAGGTACAAATCACTTTGTTCAAAAGAATTCAAATATGCATAATCTGTTTCAGTGATAATGCAAAATTCTGTCAGATTTGGAGTGATAATATCAGCTGATTTTGCAAGATTGCACATTCTATCACAAATTGACTTTGTATATGTAGCATATGACTTGCCGTTATCACCCATTACAGGGTCAACCAAAACAAGTGTATCAGATTTTCTGAACTTATCTATAAAATCAGATATAATCTCAATCTGCCTTTCGCTTGAAACAAAACCCGAATAAATTGAGTCAAAACTTTTTCCGAGCATTTGCCACATTCGAGCATAATTGGGCAGTGTATCTGTCATATCAACTGAGAAAAAATCTTTATATCCTGTCTGATTTGTCAGTACAGCCGTTGGCATTGGACAAGCTTCATGTCCCATTACCGACAGGACAGAGATTGCGGCTGTGAGCGAGCATTTGCCAAAGCCTGATAGGTCGTTAATGACTGCAACTCTTTTTATATTGGTCACCCCCATAAATTGTACTGCATATAATTAAATATTTAATCCAAATATTAAGTACAGTTCGATTATACACTTAATCTGTATATTTTATAATATACAATTTTTAATATTTTTATAGGTACAGTTTTTTCTTGCAGACTTAGTATAGGAAAAAAATGGCTAAGATTTCTTTTTGAAACCTTAGCCATTCGTATTATCGCTATAAGTATTTTTTAAAGTAGTATCTTGAGTGACCTCCCTGAGGACATTCATCGAGTGTACCGAACAGTTCATAACCGTTTTTGATATAAAAATCCTTGGCTTGAAAATCAAAGGTGTCAAGGTGAATAAGCGTTGCCCCCTTTGATTTGGATATTTGTTCAAGCTCTTTTAAAAGCATTGTACCTAAGCCCTCACCTCGGTGCTCCTCACTCACCCACAAAATGTCAAGATAAACAACATTCCAGCAGTACATTTTTGCAACAATCCCTGCAATAATATTGCCGTTGTCATCAACAAGCTTTTTGTCAAGATTTTCAAAGGCAATTTCCTGCCGCTGAGGAACTTGTGACAAATTGTATTCTACAAGCTTTTCGCAAATATATTCTGCATCGTTTCCAACACAATCGTTTATTTTATATTTCATATTAAAAAATCACTTTTCGCTTTTTCTGGACTGAACTTTATATGACAAACGAGTAAGCATATTTTCGCCGACAAAATGCTGTGCAAATTTTGTAGCCTTCATCATAAATCCAGGGATAATAACCATTTTGCCTTTTAGTGTATTGTCGACTGCATATTTTGCAACATCTTTTGCATTCAAGCCTTTAATACTGAACTTGACATCTGCAACATCATTAAACGAAGTATTAACAGGCCCCGGACATAGTGCTGACACCTTGACATTAATGTGATCCCGTCTTAATTCCTCGTGTATTGCTTCGGTAAGGCGGACAACATAGTTTTTAGAAGCATAATAGCTCGAAAATGTTGGGCCTGCAAGGAAACCTGCCGATGAACCTACATTAAGAATATAACCGCTGTTTTTCTTAACCATATCCTGTAAATAGAGCTTTGTTAAAATATGAAGAGACGATACATTTGTATGAATCAGATTAAGCTCCTTTTCAAGAGGAACCTCAAGAAACTTGCCATACACACCAAAGCCCGCATTATTAACAAGAAAATCTATATCCTCGTTCTTTGTATGCTCATACAAATCTATTGCATCCTGTTCCCGTGAAAGGTCAAGTGTGATGACACGCACATTAACGCCTGAAAGTTCATCCTTGAGGGCATTCAGCTTGTCTGTGCTGCGTGCAATCACAATCAAATCGTAGCCCATTGATGCAAGATAGCGTGCAATCTCTCTGCCAATTCCTGAGCTTGCTCCTGTTATTAATGCTTTCATTCCATCACTCCTGTTTCATTATTATCATCACTATAATTCTTCTGTTTTATATTTTGAAACCAATTAAAGGTATTTATTCAATTCGCCAAACTGAATTTAGCTTTGTTAGTATCTATGTCTGTAGTACTTTTTTGCTTTATCAGTCTGTTCAGCTACAAAACTTGTTTTGGCAAGCGTATATCCGTCTCTGTCATGTTCTAATTTTTTCCAAAGAGAGATTTTTAATTCTTCATACTGTTTTGCTAATAGAGGGTTGTCATTCAAATAGTCACGAAAATAAAGTTCGTCGTTATCTCCCTCATATCTAAGATGAAGATGGAACACTTTTTCGGCAAATCCTTCGCTTGTGTAGCCTCGGTTAAATGAGCTTCTGTTCTGCTGATACGACATACATATGTAGCCGTTTTGGATTAAAAGCTCTTTGACTCTATCCATAGGCAGGGATGCAGGAATTTCCACCAAGATATCAATTATCGGTTTTGCCCATATACTTTTGATTGCAGTACTTCCAATATGACTGATTTTTATATTCTCTGTCGGCAAAGTTCTGACAAGCCTTTTTTGTTCTTCAGTATACCACTTATCCCATATTTCTTTATGCTCGGTAAGGATTATGGGAAATATCTCCCACAATTCTTCCAATGTCATATCAGATAATGCTTTTCCCATACATCTCTCCACTAAATTCTAATACATCTACATAAATTATATCAAACAGAATTAGCTTTGTCCATCATTATTTGCCTACACTCTTTTCGCCACAATGAGTCTGCAATTGATATGTATGTATTCACAGGTGAATATAGTTTAGTTCTTCCGACCGTATAAAAAACTCTGATCGGAAATCCCAATCAGAGTTTTTGTATAATTATTTTGTTTTCTAAAAATTTTATCAGTCAATTCAAATAGATTTATTTCATTAAATCCTTGCCTGCATTCCAAGCCTTACCTGCCTTTTCGCCTGTAACATAGTAGCCGTGCTTGAACTGATCAAAGATAAGAGCGTTCAGCTTTTCAACTTCAACCTTATCCTTTTCGTCGAGGATACTTTCCTCAGCCTGAGTATTAACGATTTTGCCGACAATAGCATACATATTCTCAGTGTCGATTACCTCGGCAAGCTCACACTCCATCACATAAGGAAATTCATCAATAATCGGAGCATTTACAACCTCACTTTTAACAGCGTGATAGCCTGTTCTTTCAAATTTGTCTGTCATTTTGTTACCTGTCGCAATACCGAAAAAGTCAGCCACATCCATATGCTCTTTATCGGCAATACTGACGGTGAAAGCCTTAGTTTTCAGAAGATTTTGTGTTGTCTTGTGATCTTCGTCGATAAAAAGGGCGATTTTATCCATTGCGCAAATCATACCCCACGCTGCGTTCATAACATTAACCTTGCCGTTCTCATCATATGCCGCTATCATAAGCACAGGCATTGGATATACTCCGGGAAAGGTGCCTAAATTCTTTTTCATTTGAATTACCTCTTTCGTATTATATTTCAGCTAATGCGTTTGCTATTGGAGTATCTCCACTACGCATTTTAATAACCTTTTTATAGGTGCTTTCCATATTAAGCACAGAACTTAAAACCGCCGCAACATCAGGAATCGGATTTTCACCATCGTGTTCGGGATTAAGTTCAACCTTACCTGTGCCGTCTGTTTCTCTAAGCAGTGTAGGCTGAATAATAGTATAGTCAAGATTAGTTGATGTAACAAGATAATTGTCTGCAAAGAACTTTGCAATATTATAGTTTGTGATGTTCTTGAGCGAGGTTTCCTCTGCCCATTTTTCAGGCTCTAATGCAAAAATAGAGCTAAGAATAATGAAGCGTTTAATACCTACTTTCTCACACGCCTGCATCAGCTTTACCGCACCGAAAGCATCCGTTTGCAAAAGGTCTTTTCCACGGGAGCCTGCAAGGAAATAAACTGCATCCATATTTTTAATTACCTCTGCCATTTCATCCTTACTCAAATGCAAATCAAAATTAACAGGCTTTATCTGCTCGGTTTCCTTAATATTTTCTGAATGACGTGAGCCACAGTAAACTGTATGTCCATCCACCGTCAAATTATCTATAACATATTTAGCCACTCTGCCTGTTGCTCCTGCTATAAATACTCTCATAACAACCTCCGTTGACAATTATAAATTCTAATACTATAATTATAACATACATTGTTTTAAAATCAAATACGCACATTAAAGATATATACTATCTTGGAGGAAAGTATGAAGAAAGAATGTATCGCAAATTGCAAATTAGAGGAAACAGGCTTTAACTACACAATGTCGCTAATTCAGGGAAAATACAAGATGTTTATTTTGTATACGCTGATGGAGTTTGAGATTGTACGTTTTAATGAAATGCAGAAATACATAGGCAGTATCACATACAAAACTCTTAGTTCAACGCTCAAACAGCTTGAAGCAGACGGACTTGTGAACAGAAAAGAATATTCGCAAATACCACCGAAGGTTGAATACAGCCTTACCGAAAAAGGCAAATCGCTTATACCCATTCTTGACAATATGTGCGAATGGGGTTCTATACACAAGGAAAAATAAGAGCTATTAATATAAGTTTTATCAAGCAAAATTAGGCTTGTCTTAACATACAAGATACAAGAGGATTTTTCTGCAAGCATTGTACTTTCTGTACCTCTTCTGTGAGGAAAAAGGTACAAAATGTACATCACAATACAAGAGCGACACCCCAAACCCAATGGTGTCGCTCTACTTGTTATATAAGGGTTTTCATACTAATAAGTACAATGGTACAAAAGATACATGGCTTTGAGAAAACTCCTTATAAAAAAAGTCTATGAGAAATCCCCATAGACTTATACAATACTCTTGCAATTTTCACATACAAACTGGAAGCTCTCAATCCAATAATCCTTCGACCATCAACAACTCAAGAACTCTTGCCTCTCTCTCAAACATCATCTTATTATAAGGGGTTTGTGCTACATTGCGATTCTTTCTTATTGCGACTTGAGGGTCAACGAATTCTAAGGTATATGTTTCTTTAGATTCATACTCGTCTAAGTCTTGAGAAACCACACATTCTTCTGCTTCACAAAGATAATAATAATTATCTTGGACAAAGCATTCAGTCTCACCCGAATCACTCTTCTGAATGCGGTGGACATATCCATATTCTTTTATCGTTTCTGGTTTAACTACCAACCCTGATTCCTCGCGTGTTTCTCGTATCATGGCATCTATGGGATTCTCTCCATTTTCTATCCCTCCACCGGGGAATTTATAGTAGTCATATTTCAAGCTATGGATCATGGCAATTCTCTTGTTTATAATGATTATACTTCTGGCAGAATTGCGAACAAATGAATGCGTACATTCCCCATAATCTTTTTTATCCATCTCAAATAGTAACCTCATATTGCCTCCATAATTTCATATTTATATATCATTACTACATCATACCATACTTCACATTTGAGCAATACTCAACCTTTGTTTCATCGTATTGAAGATTGGAAATATCCAAAGACACATTTATGAAGTGGTTTTCTTGATTCATTTTTCCCGTCGTAATAAAACAATCGTCTCCACATGGCACGAGAGGATAGAAAGTACGTCTAATCCCCCTCTCGGTATGCGGAAACTTATCGACCGCCATTTTGCCATTTCTTCCGTATACGGAAACATATCAACATAAAATCTTTTTTGTCTTTAAATAATCTAAAAACCGATAGTCCCTACGATTTTTCCAATCACATACAATTCCATCTAATAAAAGGTCACAAGAGGTAGCACAAGAATCACATAAGGAAACCTCATACCCATGTTCATAGATAAAAAGCCATGCTTTCAATTTGTTTCCTTGCTTGTTTAATATACATGCCAGTTGATTATTATCGAGGTGTAGACTTTGACGCATTTTTTCGAGCGCTTCAAATCCAATTCCCACTACACAATTTAATACTTCATCATTTCCCGACATAACTTGATCAATAATAGTCTTAAATTCTGTTGCTTGTGTGATATACTTTTCTCCCTTGAGGTACGCAAGCGTATTCAGAGCCGATTTAATAGCCACAATACATATGTTTTTGAAATTATGTTTAATCTCTATGGTAGCTGATAACTGCCCACACGAAGTGGTTGCATTACTCTCGGAAATTTTTCCAGAAAACAAGCCCTTGATTTCTTCGATTTCACTATCTAACAATGCATTATAAGAACCAATATGGATTTTATCCTTAAAAAATGCGATGTATATACAATCATCATCTCGTGGCATTTCCACAGGCACATATTTTTTTCCCATTGAGAGAAGTTTCTTTTTCAGCTGTTCAATTTCGTTTCTCGCATTGAGCCTATCATCTTGTTGATAACGAAATCGCACATTACGTTCCCTATCAATAACAAATTGACTTAATAGATACCCATTCCTTCCTTTCATGTACCCAAGACCATTTTTTCCATCTAAATTTATTACAGAAACTCCTGAAGTCGTAGCATACTTTTCTGATAATTTCCCGCGCTTACCAGGACCAATTATTATTCTCGGTAGTTGAATAAGAGAATGTTCAAGAACATCTCGTTCTATTGGAGAAAAATATTCATTAGCCTGATCTGAAACAACACCTTTTTCTAATTTTGTGCAACATCCTAATGCTGCGGGCAGCACATGTTCTTGTGTGTTGTAGGTTAATCCAGCTAAATCACCTAAATAAATGCACATTTGTAACACCTACTTACTTTCCATATTGGGCAAGGCGATAATCCTTTCGCACTCTATGATTATTTTGATATACTCCTCCATTCGACAGAACAAATATCTTCCTATTTCGATTAATTTTATTTCATAGAAGCCCAAAGTTTAGCAACTTTTTTATAGGTCACTGGCTTCTTTAAATGATGGGGTAGTTCTTCTCTGTCCTCATCTCTCAAATAATAATATACGACAGATTGGATTTTAGGATTAGTGTTTATCAAGAGGAATAAATGTTCATCATTTGCCGGTGCCAGTCCTACTATTTCCAATTGTCCACTGATAGATTTAAACAATTCTTCTTTTTGTTTTGTATCAGGTTCAATCAATTCCCCATACTTATCCAACCAAGACCAACTCATAATTGCGTTGCTGTAGACATGCTCCATATTAGGAACTTTTTTTGAAATTAAATCGTCACATTCAGCTTTACATGCGGCATAATATAAACTTTTGTCATCATATTCGGGAGCTAATCTTCCAAATTCTCCATGTAGGTGACAAACCCTATCCGCACTTCCTAATATGTTCTCCAAGTTATAATCATAATTTGTGGTGAATATATTAGAAAACCCTTCCAGATATTTGTAAATCCCAGAATAATAATTTTTATAAACATTGTTGATGGCACCATCATTATAAATTCCATCGACCAACATCTGGCGAAGCCACGTAAATCCTATTTTCCTATAGAACTCACTTTGTTTATCGCCATCTTGAGCCTTAAACCCATTATTGAATATTTCAAATGCCAGAAAAAAAATCCTCTAAAAA
This sequence comes from Ruminococcus sp., assembly GCA_022510955.1. Taxonomy (GTDB): domain Bacteria; phylum Bacillota; class Clostridia; order Oscillospirales; family Acutalibacteraceae; genus Ruminococcoides. Next base: position 10,966 of record JAFLSM010000045.1, read on the forward strand.
CACAGAAGTAATACTGCTGTGTTCAGGATAGGTTCTCTTTATCCTATCTAACTCCATAAGCATAAAAAGCCCGTCAGCTTTGCCCCAACATTTTCCTGCTTTGATTTGATCTATTACTTTCACCAGTCCATTTAGGATTTCAAGCTGTTCATCTATGGACAAAGCGTTTTCTGTTAATGCTGCATATTTTCCTGCTTTGATATTTTCAACGACTCTATTCATTGTAGCAGAACCAGAGTATACATCGAGACCGCCGAACTGAATATTAATACCGTTTCCTACTAATAAATTTCGTTCCATATTTTTTACCCCTGTTACTTTTTGTTTAAAGGCCAATACTTTCTTCATTCGACAGAATAAATGTCTGCCCAATGTGCCTGTCCAACTCCACCAAACTGATATACAGTTGCCGCACTATACTCACGGTAAACCAATACCTGTCAGATGAAAGAAGCTATATCACCTTTGTCCCTGTTTTCTTTTGGTTCTCATATGTACTCCAAATAAAATCAACAAAAGTGATGCTACTTCCTACGGCCAGTTTAGCATGGCGTTCCTCCAAGCCTTGAAAAGAAGCACTTTTCCCGTGACCACTACCGAATGGATTTCTAATCTCGGCCAACTTTGTCGGTATCGCCCTTAAATTCCCCAAGACCGCCTTTATTGCATCTGCACCCTGATCCGTTTCCTGTACATTTGCTGGTAACAAATTCAATGCATCCATTGTTTTACTCGTAAGCTGCGGAACATCGTCAGTTTTGCTCCACGCAATACCCAAATCCTCTAAAATTGTTTTACAGCAACTTTCGATAAGTTCCTTTGCCATTCCGATAGCATTTGTCGGATTTGTTGACTGCATAGAAACCATCAATTCAATTTGCTGAGACATATATTCACTTGAGAACTTATCTTTTAAATTATCAGCCGTCTTTGCAATGACAGAAGAACTCCCTTCCAACCGGTCCATAATGGCTTTACATTTTTGATAAATTCGGGCATATCTTTCATCGTACCTTGAGATACCACTACCCCAATACAGATCATCTTCATAATTTTCATTGTACTCATATTCCATATTATCTTCATAATAATGGAATAAATCAGAAATCAATTTAAGTCTATTTTCTTCGGATGCGCTATTTAAATATGCATTAAGGGACTTTCCCTTTGAAAGACCATATTTTGTACATAGTGCCTCCCCAATACTGTTTGTCGTAAATACGTCAAAATCATTAGTTGTAAAATTCAAAACATATCCATTTCTAATAAACAACATCAGAAATGTTCCTGCCTCTTGGTTTGTTATCATAGTCATTCCTCTCAGTTCCTTCCCATCTTTATTGCACTACCATCCGGCAAAACAAACACTTGCTCATACTCCACGCCCAGTGCCTCTGCAATCTCCATCATCTCTTCAAAAGAGACTGTGCCACGTTTCAGTTTCTTATTAAAATTCTGAGGAGTCTGCCCAATACGTCTGCAAAGCCCTGCAATACTTATATTTTGTTTCTCACACAACTCTCTTACCATATCCGATGTTGTCATGATTTACCTCCACTAACACGCTTTCTATTATAAACCAGATGCTTGATAAATACAAGATGCCACACATCTGAAAAACGCCCTGCAAGTTTCATTTGAACCTGCAGGGCGTTCCCGTATTCATCTTATTTTTCCACATCGATCTCCACGCCAGACTTGAACCTCACCGTTATCTTTTCATCAAAAACTGTGACCTTCTCAATCAGCCGCCGCACAAGCTGTTCATCGTATTCCGCCGGTAGGTCGGCCTGTTCCTCCAGAAAGGCTTTCATTTCCTCAATGCGCTGGCGCTTCCCATCGCACTCGGCATCCTGCACCAGTATCGCCTGGCGTTCTTCCCGCAGGCGGTAAATCTCATCGGCCACTTCGGTGTAGTCGTTTTTAGTATTCGCCAGTCGCAGAAGTTCCTGTTGTAGTTCTCCCAGCCGGCGATCGATCTCACTAACCTCACTGCTGCTGTCGTTGTTGAGTGCCTCAACGATGTTCATTTCCAAAATGGGAAAGACTGCGTCTTTTTCACCCAGCACCTCATGGATAGCCTTTATCACCGCGTTCTGCAGGTCGCTCTCTTGGATGGTCGGCGCGTCACACGCTGACGGGCCATGCTCCACGCGGGTGCAGCACCTCCAGACAATGGAGTGCTTGCCACGGTTGTTCCAGGCAATCCGGCGGTAAATCTCTCCGCACCTCGGACAGTAAACGATGCTCGACAATGCGTACTTGCTGCTGTATACCCGCTTTTTCCTCTTTGCTCCGCTATGGAGATTTGCTCGTCGCACCATCTCCTCCTGCACCTGCATATAGAGGTCACGGGGAATAATCGCCTCATGGCTGCCCTCCACATAGTATTGTGGAACGATGCCGTTGTTCTTGACTCTCTTTTTCGAGAGGAAATCCACCGTGTAGGTCTTTTGCAGAAGAGCGTCACCGATGTACTTCTCGTTCTGCAAAATCTTCCTGAGTGTTTCCGGCCGCCACTTCTTTTTATTGGCCGCCGTCAGAATCCCATCGGTCTCAAGCCCCTTACCAATCTGCTGGAGACTGGCTCCTTCCAGGTATTCCCGATAAATCTGCTTTACAATCTCGGCCTCCTGCGGTTCGATAATCAGCCGTCCATCCTCGTCTTTTGTGTATCCGAGGAACCGGTTATGATTGACCTGTACCAGTCCCTGCTGGTATCGGTACTGCAAACCGAGTTTCACGTTTTGACTCAAGGACTGGCTTTCCTGCTGTGCCAGCGATGCCATGATGGTCAGCAGAACTTCTCCCTTAGAATCCATTGTGTTGATATTTTTTTCAAAGAATACAGGGATGTTCTGCTCTTTGAGCTGCCGGATGTATTTCAGGCAGTCCAGCGTGTTTCTGGCAAATCGGCTAATGGACTTCGTAATGACCTGTGTGAAGTCCCCGAACAGGAAGCGAAGAAGCCGCCGCTGCTGTGTCTCGGAGAGCCTCCGGAATGTCTCGTAGAGGTGTCGGTTATCCTCCAGTTCAGTGAGCAGGGATTCCGGAGTATCCTCCGTCCCATACGCCTCACCCTCATACACAATAGCGTCCAGGGAATAGCAGTGATACCGCTACTTCCTGTCCACATTGGACTCCAGTCTCCTGGATTCGATGATGACCTCACCGATCTGTTCCTCCACTTCGCTTTCGATGACTTCGCCATCCTGGAATTCATACTTGATTTTCATTTTGCCGTTCTCCTTTCGGAGCCCGGCAAGCGGCACGAATGCCGCTGAAAACAAAAAAAGAGCCTGACAAGCAGCACAAAGTGCCGCTTGCCAGGCTCAATGTCGTCTCCACCATGTTTCAGGTGGTATCGTGAAGGTTTGACCGCTTTCTAAGGAATGAAATCGCCCCTTCGTGCATCATGCTCAAACAAACGAGTGATCCTTGTCCCGGTTTAGCCATCCGTTTCCCTGTCCCATATACATTCCTTATGGGATTGCCGTATTGCCGTGACGCCCCGGTCAGCTCCCGGCCGGTTGGCTCGGAGCGGATCAAGTGTTCTATTCAGTTTTTATTACCCCGATTTCCGCACCGCAGTGCCCGCACTTCAAATAATAATCGGGATTCCGGTCCTTGGTCGGGGTAATCAACTGTTTCCTGGTATTCCACGATGCATCCATGATCCGCCACCCACAGACAGGGCAGAGAATCGGATGACTTTTCTCTCTTAGTTCATCGGCGTGTTCCTCCTTCTTTTTGCGCATATCTTATACACCCCTTTCTTGGCTGCTGTTAGGCGATCAGGTATTGGGAGTATATGAATTGCCATAAATTTTCCTATTTTACGAGTTCCGTTAGCCAGGGAGCAATCGGTCTTGATATCACCCTAGCATTTAAATATGCCATTTCCAGTGTCAGGCAGGTGTTTCCCAAATAGTATTCATCCATAACCGTCAAGGTCAAAGTGAGATCCGGCTTCTTCCCATTTGTCAGATATACGGGAAGAAGATACTGCATCTTGCCCTGGTATCCTTGCGGCACTACGATTCCCGGCTCGACAACAGCTTTTCTTCTGCCAAGTTCCACTGCCGTCTCAAATAAAAGCGGCAGATTCTTGGCCTTGCGTATTTTTGCTGGAATGCGATCCAGGTTTTCTTCATCTCCCAATATGTGTTCCACGTTGACCCTTATGGGCCAGCCCGGATGAAAGCCTGCGCCATTCTGCGCCATATGATAGGACGGCATCTGCGGTAACGGCTGCACATATTTCAGACGCGGCGAAAGTTCATCACAGAAGCCTTTAAAATACCAATTCTTTATAGAATCCCTCTTGTGGTTCCTGTCAAAGCAGGCATAAATCCCTTTATAACGGGTGGTATATAAGCCTGTGTGAAAACACGCACTCTCGTTTTCCACGTGGAAATACCTTGCTGCTTTTAAGTCATCTCTTTCTGAATTAAATTCAATGCTCTGTTTGCGGAAGATCGTATGGATATACCGCTCCAGTATGGGGGTGTACTCATTCTTCGTCTTATACATCGGTTTCTTAAATCTCCACGGCTCCGGCAGAGCCAGCTTCGATAGCTCATCCAAATGCCCATACCAATCCGGCACATAGGCAAATTCAAACAAATCAGTTTCCATGTTTCTCTGTTCCTTTCATGACAGTTTTCTCCCACCCAATGAGTGGTTGTCCCATTTTATGTAATCGCATGACAGATCCCCATTTTCTAAGGTCCCAATATTCCTTCACTCCTTTCCTACAATGCGGTATCCAACCATTTTCCTCTGAAACGCAAAATAGGGAAAAGGCGCTCCTGCAGATAACACTGCATTTACGCCTTTTCCCCATATCAAAATAGTTTCATTAAAGTATGGCTCCACCATACCTTCGATGGTGTAATTCTCTACGGATACTGCCTGAATTTTTTTTACCGCAAAGCCACTCCTCTGTCCATTAGAAATCTCTCCATTCTTCCATTTAGTATGGTTATACCATTCCAAAAAGTATTGTGTGTCCATTTTTACTTTTTGTGGGTATGGTACTAACATACTTATAGGAGGTGATACAATGACTCTTCATCCCAAACAGTTCGGTATAGTGTTGAAAAATGCACGAATGGACAAAAAACTCACACAAGCAGAATTAGCTGAAATACTGGATATTTCTTTATCATATCTCAAAGACCTGGAACGTTTTCGGAATAATCCAAGCTACGAGGTATTTGAGAAAGTCATACGCTACTTCAACTTGTCAGCGGATACCGTTATCTATCCAAATGGAAATCTGAACGATAGTACATATCAGCAGATTGAACGTCTGCTGACCCGCTGTGATGAAGGACAGCTCCGTGTCATCCTTGCCACCACAGAAGCGTTACTGTCTGAAAGTGAAAAGCCCTCAGAATCAGAGTAACAGATAAAGGCGGTGATCAGGCGGTGTTTTCATCACTTTTTTCCTGTATTTTAAAGGCTCATCCTTGCATCGGAATCACCTTGCAAGAATGAGCCTTTTATCGTTCTATTAGTTTCATAAATTTTTCAGGGGAAATCTCCTGCCGGAAAAGTCCCAGCCCGCATAACAGAAGGATGCAATACACATATCCCTGGCAGTATGCTTTCTGGCCTTCCAGCGAATTCATATCCTCCAGCTTCGCCATCCACTCCAAAATCATCTGCTGATCTTCATCCGGAAGGCCGTGTAACGTCTTTTCACATCTTTCGCGCATTGCCTCCAGTTCCTGCTGTGTGTCCTTATATCCCGGAATCTCAACTGAGGTAGCTCTTGTTATGTTTTCACTGCGCAGCTTATTTAGAAATTCTCCTACCTGTTCCCATATCCTGTTCTGCATATTCAATTCCTCCAATCTGCTTTATAGTATTATTAACATATCCGCAGATATTACACCATACGAAATCATATGAATCACGCAAAAATAAGCAGTGTCCGAAGCCTCACGCTTTCATCACTGCTTATTCCTTTTTGACCGAGTTCATCCGATAACCAATTCCTCTTACCGTTTCAATATATGTAGGCTTACTTGGATTATCCTCTATTTTCTTTCTGAGGCGGTGAATGTGGGAAGTGATGTTGCTGTCATCCCGGAGATATTCGCCGTTCCAGACAAAGTTGTAAATCTGCTCTTTGGAGAGAATGTTGCCTTG
>JAFLSM010000046.1 GCA_022510955.1 Ruminococcus sp.
GAGTGGCTTTTCAACACAAAATCAACAGATTTTGCGACCTTACCCGAAAGCACATTTCTTCAAAGGAATATGAAGAAACACCTTCTTTCGGGTGGAGTTATCCGAAATGCGTATGGTAGATTAAAATAATATTGAAGTAAATATGAACTACATCTTCAGAGAAATGCGCGCAAGCGAATACTATCTGCTTGAAGATTTCTTATATCAGGCGATCTATCAGCCTGACAAAACAAACTTAGCGCCGAGGTCAATTATCAACAAGCCTGAACTTCAGGTTTATATTAGGGATTTCGGAAAAAAGAAGGATGATTACTGCTTTTGTGCAGAAGTGGATAATAAGATTGTCGGAGCGGTATGGGTTAGGAATATTAACGGCTATGGCAGCATAGACGATACTACAGATATTACAGTTGAGTTCGCAATCTCCGTTTTTGACGATTATCAAAATATGTGTATCGGTACAGCATTGATGAACAAAATGATAGAACATCTCAAGGAATTGAACTATCCTAAAGCTTCTCTCGCTGTTCAAAAAGAAAACTATGCTTTGAAAGTGTATTTTAGGGTTGGCTTTGAAATAGTTGACGAAAATGAACAGGAATACATTATGATGCACAAGTTAGATAACTAATTCGATATACTGAAACGGACGACAAAGATTTTTGATATAGCATAAATAAGGTTTCACCTAAAGCCGAATTTGAAGATTCAATAGACTCAATGAAGTAAATCTTGCCTAAGAAAACATAGAAAGTCAGGAATTATCTTTTTTATTGAAGTATAATCAGGTCGTACTGAAAGGAGAGCTGTTATGGATTTCGTAAAGGGTTTACAAAGTGCGATTGATTATATTGAGAATCATCTGACAGAAGAGCTTGACTATAAGGAAATCGCGAAGCAATCGACTTGCTCGATGTTTTATTTTCAGAAAATATTCTCCGCTTTGTGCGATATGTCGATTGGCGATTATATACGCAAGCGGCGTTTGACTCTTGCCGGCAGAGAATTAAATGTCAACAAAGCAAAGGTGATTGACGTAGCGCTCAAATACGGTTATGAAAGTCCCGAAGCATTTGCAAGGGCGTTTGCAAAATTTCACGGAATCACACCAAGCGAAGCAAAACTTGATGGCTCTAAGCTGAAGTCCTTCACCCGACTTTCGGTACAGATTACAATGAAAGGCGGAAACGCAATGGATTACAAGATTGTAGAAAAACAAGCGTTTAAGGTACTTGAAAAGGTGGAAACACACCGAGTTGTGAATGAGGAAAATCTCAATACAATTCCCGATTTTTGGGCAAGGAGCCATCAGGACGGAACAGTTGCAAAGCTACTGAGTCTGACAAATGATAACTCCTATATTTTCGGCATCTGCTACGCAAACTATCCGCACAATGCCAATGAATTTGAGTACGGAATCGGCGCAAAATGCGACGATGACTGTATTGCTCCGGATGGTTTTCGAATTAACGAAATTCCCGCAAGGACTTGGCTTGTGTTTGAGGTTGTAGGAGCTATGCCTAACGCTGTTCAAGAGTTGTGGAGAAGAATTACATCGGAATTTTTTCCTACCTCCGACTACGAACCGACCTACGAGATGGATATCGAAGCCTACACCGCAGGCGTGATGACTGACCCGAATTACAAAAGCGAGATTTGGGTGCCTGTTATTAAAAAGTAAATACGAATGAACACTCCGCAGATTGGATAGTCCGATCTGCGGAGTGTGTTTTATATGCCAATATCCAGTTTATTCCTTGGATGCTTGTTTGCAAGGATAGTCTTTTGTTTGCTGATACTTGTATGAGTATAAATCTGTGTTGTGGTAATAGAACTATGTCCAAGCATTTGCTGAATATAGCGTATATCAACATCCTCCTCAAGCAGTAGAGTTGTTTTCTGGCTTTCTTGCAGAAAGTTTGCAGGTAAAATCACGAAACTTATGGAACAGAACGCCGAAAAAAAGTGAGGTGTTTTTATGATGCTGAGAAGTTTTTTTCCGATAGGGCAAGGTGCTTTTTATCTTGAACAATTTAAAACACAAAATCAAAGAATCAATGTTGTTTATGACTGTGGTTCAAGCACTCCGGAATTTGATATTAAGAAAGAAATCAGATCGAATTTTAATAAGGACGAAGAGATTTTAATTGTATTCATATCCCATTTGCATGAGGATCATGTTAATGGATTAGAATATCTTATGGACTATTGTAATGTGAAAAATATAGTTTTCCCGTTTACTTACCCCGAAGATAGAATTCTTATGAGTATAGAATACTTGTGTACTTCAAAGAAACATGACCCTACTGATTCCGTTTATCGTTTAATTGATAATCCAAGCGAGTTTATACGCCACATTTCACCTAATACGAATTTATATGCGGTGAATTCGGAAAATGAAAATAGCAATGATAACAGACAAGATTTGTATAATCAAGCTGAGATGGATAGGGTGCGAATTCTAAATTCCGGAGAAGATGTTTTTCATAGAATTTGGGATGAGAATATAAAAGTAATCAAAAAGAGTTGGGAATACGTACCATTTAACTTTAAAAACGATATTAGAAAAGATTTGTTCTATAATGCTCTGAGTTTAAATTTAGGAGTCACAATTGACGATACTAATATTAGGCAATATTTAGCCCAGTGGAGCAACCCCAAAATACAGAAAATATTCTTAGAAGCGTATAAAGAAGTAAATAAATACTTAAATGTAAATTCTATGACTTTGTTTTCCGGTACAAAAGATTTCTCCATACGTCAACGAATGATTATTCCTTATAAAAAATATTTTTGTAAATGCTGCTGGCAACCAAAGAGAATAAATAGAACTATATATAGAGTAACAGCAGAATAAGAAAATGTGCAGTTTTAAAATTTTCAAAAATCAGAGAATCTCGCACGGTCGAAAAGAAAGCAGGAGAAAGCCAGACGCCTATTTTGGGCGTCGGACGAATCACTTCAGCCGGCAATGCCGACTGTTAAGCCGTTTTTCGGGGTTTTGTATTTTGAAAAACTGTGCGTCAATTATGAGGCTTAACGCTTTTGACGGCGCTTTCATTAGAGATAAACTGAGAAAAAGCCAGTGTTCAAGCCAAAAACTAACAGCGCTTTGACTGACGTAATCGGAAAATTAGAGAGGTTTTGAATGTATAACGAGGACAAAAAGGAACGATTTACTTTGTGGATGAATCACTCTACTTTCGATAAGGTTGAGAAGATATACCGTGCAGATAACTGCGAAAAGAAAAGTGAATTTATTGAAAAAGCAGTTAATTTTTACTGCGGATATTTGAATATGAACAAGAGCGAGGAATTCCTTTCTCCTGTTCTTAATGATGTAATTAAAAAGCAATTTACTCAAAGCAATAACAGAATCAGCAAACTTATTTTCAAGTTGGCTGTTGAACTTGCCATCACAATGAATATTGTTGCTTTCAATCAGGGAGTAGATAAAGAAGTTCTCAGAACCTTACGCGGTGAGTGCGTAAAGGAAGTTAAGAAAACCAACGACATTTTTACCTTTGATGAAGCGGACGATTGGCAGAAGGGATTGTGATTATTTGAACAAGAAATGTAAAATTCTTCCGATTGACAGTATAAACAAATTTGTTCTGACAAAACTAAATTTTGAAAGGACAGGTGAGCGTGTATTGGATTTAGCTCAACTTCAGAATTTGAAATTGATCGGTGCGAGTAATTGTAAACTTTCTTTTCTGATGGATTTGAAAGATATTTCAGTTGACACAAGTCAGTCGATTGAGAATCGTATGATTCGTTTTGCCGAACAGATTAAAAATCCTTATCTGTTTAAGGTTGGAGATATTGCGGTTAAGGTGGAATACGGAGAGAATAAAAAAGTATTTTCGGACGCGTTAGTAAATATCCTCAATGCCGGCTAAACTCTCCAAATATTACCTGTCTAAATTAGTGGTACTGGATATTGAAAACAGAGCGGCAGTGTGGTATAATCTATTCGATGTAACAGCCTGTCGCTTTGTACATAACAAAACGGAGGCTTATTGATGGATCAAAAATATATTGACTATGCAGGGCAGCCTCAAAAGGTAATTCAACCTTGGAAGGCTGCCCTTTATATCCGCCTATCAAAAGAGGATTTGGAGAAGAAAAACGAGAGCGTGTCAGTCACAAACCAGCGAGAGATTCTGGTCGAATATCTGCGACAGCACCCTGAGATAGAATTATTCGATATCTATGTGGACGACGGATTTACGGGTACGGACTTTGACCGTCCCGCTTGGACAAGGCTTAAAGCGGATATTGAAAGTGGCTATATCAACTGTGTTGTCGTCAAGGATTTAAACCGATTTGGGCGCAACTACACTGTCGGAGGAGATCTGATTGACAACTACTTCGCGCGGAAGAATGTGCGCTTTATCGCTCTGAATAACGGCGTTGACACAGCTGATGACAATATGAACGCCGCCACGAGGTGCATCTCAATCGGCGTGACGAATGTAATCAATGAGAGTTATTCAGCGATGACAAGCGTGTCAATCCGTGGAACGCTCAACAACCATCGAAAGCAAGGCAAGTTTATCGGAGCGTTCGCCTGTTATGGCTATATGAAGTCGCCGGACGATTACCACAAGCTGGTTGTTGATGAAGAAGCCGCTGAAGTTGTGCGGATGATTTATCATAAATTCATCGACGGTATGAGTTTGATTGGAATTACAAAACAACTTAACGCTCTTGGAATACCAAATCCTACGCTCTATAAACAGCAGAAGGGTTACAACTTTAATGCCAGAGGCGGCAAGAATGACGGGCTCTGGTGCGACAGAACTGTGCGTCGGATTTTGCAAAACGAAATGTACATCGGCAATATGGTGCAGGGCAGAAATAAGACTGTCAGCTACAAGGTGCATGAGTGCAAGGCTGTGCCAAAGGATGATTGGATTGTTGTGGAGAACACACATGAGCCAATTATAGACAAAGAAACTTTTGATAAAGCACAGTCGTTGTTCAACCGCCATATTCGTTCTTCGCCGGTTACTAAGCAGACTGATTTATTTTCCGGACTAGTGCGCTGTGCCGACTGCGGTGCAGTAATGAGTAAAAAGACCAATAAACTGCCCTACGGCACCTACCGCTACTACAAGTGCTCTACTAAGCGCAAGCAGGGCAAGTGTACGAACCATACTATCCGCATAGATAAGTTAGAGAACGCAGTGCTGACATATTTGCAAACTATGGTGAAGTTGGCGGTAGAGTATGACCGTGTAATGGAACAGGTTAATAGCAATCGTATAAATCAGAAAACAAACAGCATGAAAAAAGCGTTGGATGCTCAATTAAAAGAACGCGATAAGTATCAAAAAGCTATGCTCGATTTATATCCCGATTGGAAAGCGAATATCATTACGCAAGATGAATATCTTATGTTGAAGGCTAATCTCACAGAGAAGATAACAAAGCTCGATGAGATGATAGAGAATCTTAAGCACTCACATAACAACGTTACACCCAAAAATAACGATTTTGTTGAACACTTTAAGCAGTATAAAAATATTGACAAGCTTACCCGACCAATGCTTGTGGAATTGATTGACAGTATTCTCATACACGAGGGAAATCGGATTACGATAAAGGTAAAGTTTATAGATGCACTGGAAGAATTGCTGAGAAATATGGAAAAGGCAGCATAAAATATTAGTATGAAATATTGACAAGTAATGTAAAAATATCTATAATATAGATAGAAAGAGAGGTGAGAGCAATGACGAATACTGAAAGAATAATAAACCAATTTAACTCAGACGAGCCAATTTTGGTCGAGGATATTATCCGAATGTTTCCAAATAGATCACGCCAGTGGGTGGATAAAATGCTGAAAACAATGGTGGATACGAAAACACTGAAAAGATATTCAACAGGCGTATATTATATCCCAAGGAATACAATCTTTGGTGATTCTTTGCTAGATTCCGATAGGGTTGTTTCCAAAAAGTATATTGAAAGTAATGGTAAGGTTTATGGCTATGTCTCGGGGACGGCATTGCTCAACTCTCTCGGCTTGACGACACAAGTGCCTAATATGATTACTGTTGTTACGAACAACGAAAAATCCCGAGGAAGGAAGGTCAAAATCGGCAAGCAAGAAGTTTATCTCATAAAATCGCCAACAGAGATTACCGAGAAAAACTGCGCCGTACTCCAATTGCTCGAAGCAGTAAAGCTGGTGGATTTGAACGATCTCGATGAAACCGAGAGCCAAAACCTCGAAAACTATATCAGGAAGAAAAAAATAACCTTGAACGATGTCAGCAAATACTGTGTGTTTTTTCCTGATGTGGTTTCCAGGAAGATATTAGGAGGGAAACTGATTGGAAAGCTTGCACAATAACAAAGAACTGTTTCACGATATACTGCTCGCTGTCCGTGAGGATACGGGCATACATCCTGCTATTATTGAGAAGGATTACTATGTAACGTTGCTTTTGAAAAAGATAGTTGAAAAGAATCCAGACATTATATTTAAGGGTGGTACATCGCTTTCTAAGTGTCACAAGATAATCAATCGATTTTCAGAGGATATCGACATCGGAGTAAACGCCGACAAGGCAACTGAGGTAATGAGAAGAAACCTGAAATATGATATTCTATCTGCGGTTGAAGATTTAGGGTTTGCTGTGGATAACGCTGAGCATATCTATTCCCGAACATACTTCAATAGATATCAGATTGAATATCCAAACACAGAATCAGTCAGCTATATTAAACCGTTTTTGTATGTGGAAACAGCAACCTTTATGAAACCTTTCCCGTTTGAAGTGAAAGAGGCGGATACATATATCTACCGCTTTTTGAAAGAAAAGGGTATGAAGGATTTAATTGAGCAGTACGGATTGCATCCATTTGATGTAAAGGTGCAGACACTGGATAGAACTTTTATAGACAAGTTGTTTGCGTTAGGGGATTACTACCTTACAGAGAAAACAAACGGTTATTCAAGACACCTTTATGATTTGTACAAGATAATGCCAAAGATAGATTTTGGCGAGGATTTCTACAAGCTCTTTGACGAAGTCAGAGAAATTCGTTCAAAAGACAGAAACTGCCCGTCTGCAAAGGGTGGGCAGAATCTAAAAGAAATCCTTATAAAAATTTATGAAGAAGATTATTTTGAGAAGGATTATAAGGGTGTGACGATGGGTTTGCTGTTTGATGAAGTCAGTTATGATGACGTAAAGCCTAACTTAAACAAAATAATAGGAAAAATAAAGTAAGGAATTAGTCAAGTATGATTCACAAAATCGTACTTGACTAAAACTTTTTCAACGAATTTATGGTTTACCCTTGACAACAGCACCTGCTGCTGCCGATACCATAAAAAATTATTTTGACGACACAAACACAAAGCCGTCTGATTACGATCTTATTTTAACAGGTGACCTTGGTGAAGTCGGCAGTAATCTGCTTTATAAATTGCTTAATGAGCAGGGAATTGATATTATGAAAAATCACAATGATTGCGGACTTATGATTTTCGACCGAAATAAGCAGGATGTCCATGCTGGTGGTTCGGGATGCGGATGTTCAGGCTCAGTTTTTTGTTCTAAAATTTTAAATGATATGCAAAGCGGAAAACTGAAAAATATCCTGTTTATGGCAACAGGCGCCCTTATGAGTCCGACCTCAAGTGGTCAAGGTGCTAATATCCCTGCCATTGCTCATCTTGTGAATGTAAAAAACAGATAAAAAACAGATATTTTTTAAAATTCACTGTTCAAATCAGATTTCTTATGTTATAATAGTTTTATATTTATATTATAATTATATGTGTCTGAGGGGAGCGTGAGTTTATGTTTGGAAAATTACAAAGAATTGATGACAGAGTGCTTGAACGCATTATCAGAATTCATAGACCTGCTCTTAATAAGATTATGATTTTGTTCTCTAATGCAGGCACATTTGGCACAATTTGGTGGTTAATCTGTTTGCCGTTCCTTTTCAATCAAAAATGGCGAATGACAGGCATCAATTTTATCCTTGCACTGAGTATTGCACACCTTATGGGGCAGATTATTTTAAAAAATATTGTTAAGCGTGTCCGCCCTTGCCACAAACTTGATGATGACGACTTAATTGTTGATCGCCCACGCTACTACTCTTTTCCTTCAGGTCACACAGCGGCATCCTTTGCTATGGTAGGTGTTGCACTTATTAGGTGCAGAATGATTACTTTTCTGCCAATTCTCGTTCTTGCGGCCCTCATCTCTTTCTCACGAATTTATCTGCGTGTTCATTATCTCACAGATGTTATTGCGGGAGCGTTGCTCGGAACAGCCTGCGGTATTTGTTCGGTTGCACTTTTTAATGCGGCATTTCCTGCATTGTTTCCATCAATTATAATGTAATATTTAATATTATTAAACTTTTGGCTGCCAACTTGAGCAGCCATTTTGTTTGCCATTTGGTTGAAATTTGGTGTAAGTTATGTTATGATGATAAAGATAAAATCATTAATACAATTTTGACAGAGTTTTATAATGTGTAACATATATTAAGTTTATTTTCGGGACACTACGATTACATATTAAGTAAAAAATAATAAAAGGAGTTAAAGCTGTGGAAGGATTTAACGAACAGGTTGTAAAAAGAGCAAAAAAGCCAAAGAATTTAATCATTAAAATAATCGCAGTTATGCTACTTATTTTAATTCCGTCTATCTGTATATTGCTTGCATATGTCATCACAACTTACCTGATTTATGTGGGATTTTTCTTGTTTTTAATCGGTATTTATCTTGTCTGGTATGTGTTCACAAGCCAAAAAGTTGAATTTGAATATTCAGTTTCAGGTGACGAACTTGATATTTCAAAGATAATTTCTCTTCGCAAAAGAAAAAGAATGTGCAAAGTAAAAATCCGTGAGATAGAAAAGCTTGAAAAAGGCGAAAAATCAATCAGCGGAATGCGTTTTTCGAAGAACTATATAGCGGCAGCCGACATTGATAAGGACGAGGACAATTACTATGCTGTGTTCAATAGTCCTGCATATGGCAAGTGCCTTTTAGTATTCACTCCTAACGAGCAGATTTTGCAGGGGATGAAGGGCTATCTCAACAAAGATATTATGCTTAAAATTTTCTATAATAAGAATGTATAAAGAATATGGAACGAACTGATAAGAATTTTGTAAAGAGAGCTGTTTTCAATCGCCCTGATGATGCTAACAAGGGTAGTTGCGGTTCTCTTTTGAGTATTTGCGGTTGTTACGGAATGGCAGGAGCTGCGATTATGGCAGGTAGGTCTGCACTAAAATGCGGTATCGGGCTTCTAAAAATGGCATTGCCAAAAAGTATTTATCCGATTGCGTCACAAAATATACTTGAAAGTATCTACTATCCGCTTTCAGAAACTGTTGACGGAAAAATAAGTGTTGAGAATACAGACTTTCTTCTGTCACAGGCTGAAAAGTCGAGTGCTGTTTTAATTGGTTGCGGTCTTTCGGTATGCAGTGATACAAAACAGCTTGTCGCTTCTTTTATTCAAAATTGCACCAAGCCTATGGTGCTTGATGCAGATGCACTTAACTGTATTTGTGATAACCCTGAAATTCTTAAAAGTGCTAAGACATCAATTATAATTACCCCTCATCCAGGCGAAATGTCAAGGCTTACCGGACTGACTGTGCAGGAGGTAAACAAAAACAGAGAAGAAGTTGCCGTAGAGTTTGCCAAGAAATATGGGGTTGTGTGTGTGCTTAAGGGTGCAGGTACCGTTATTGCGGACAAAGAGGGCAAAGTGCTTATAAATACAACGGGAAATTCAGGAATGGCAACAGGTGGAAGCGGTGATGCGCTTGCAGGTATTGTGTCGGCATTTTCAGCCCAGGGAGCGTCTGCGCTTGACGCAGCGGCGGCAGGTGTATATCTGCACGGACTTGCAGGTGACATTGCAAAAGACAAGTTTGGCAAAATCTCAATGCTGCCAACCGATTTGATTGACTGTATTCATCTTGCATTTCAACATTGCGGATTATAACTTATTCCCGTAATTTTAAAATAATAAAAGACATATAATATATCAAAAACAGGAGGTGCCTATGTGCAAGAAGTTTTTGAAAATATTATGTGTCTTTTTTGTTTTAACTTTTTTTATTTTGAGTGGTTGTGAGAGCGTTGAGGTTGACAACAGTCTGAAAACGGATTTCTCGGCTGATTTTAATGCAACATACAGAGGCAGTGAATACAAAGGGAAGATAAGTACCAATAGGCAGGGTGTATTGAATATTGAAATTACATATCCGCAAACGATTGAAGGTTTAAGCGTTCGCTATTACAGCGGAGAAATGCACATTTCAAGAGAAAATCTTGACTCAAGTGCAGACGAGGCATACTTGCCCAGCACAAGTTTTCCGAGTGTACTGAAATCAGTATTTGACGGCATAAACAGCGACAGAGCAACAATAGTTTCAATCAGCAAGGAAGAGTGTAGCCGTACACTAAAGGTTACAATGGGAAATTCAGTAATAAAAAGCCGAGAAAATATTATTGAGCAAATCGAAATTGAAGCGATTGATTTTTGCATAAATTTCAGCAATGTTAGTTTAATTGAGTAAAGCATATAGACTAATACTAATCCACAGAAAATAAAAAAGTTTTTTCGCTTTTATATGGAAGATTAGTATCTTATTCACAACTTTTACGCTCAAAAATAAAATGTAATAACTGTATAAAAGCTTTCAGAAGGGCAAAAATATCAGTAACAAACATTTGGAGCGTGAACACCGTGAACATAAAAAGAGGAGATATTTACTATGCAGATTTAAGTCCTGTTATCGGTTCAGAACAGGGTGGAGTTCGACCTGTTTTGATTGTGCAGAATAATGTGGGCAATAAGTTCAGTCCCACAGTAATTGCAGCAGCAATAACAAGTCAGCAGTCCAAGGCGAATTTGCCAACACATATACCACTGCACGCAAATACATCAGGACTTGCCAAGGACAGCGTTGTACTGCTTGAGCAGGTGCGTACAATCGACAAAAAGCGTTTGAAGGAAAAAATGGGTTCAATCGATGATGCCTCAATGGGTGCAATCAACGATGCTATATCCATCTCATTTGGTTTATAAATTAAAACTAAACTTTATTAAAAAGCTGTATCACAACCTGATGATACGGCTTTTTATATTTTACTTATAAACAAATGTAAAATGATATTTGCTATTAAATGAAAGTCTAAAATTCGGAGTGATAGTGGTTGTATTTATATCTTACTTATAAAGCAGAAGATAAAGCAGAAGAAAAAATGAATTTTACCATATAATCAAAGTTAAAATTTCGAGACACTGCATCATAAATTATACTAAACTTATGAAGCGAAAGTAAAAAAACGAAAGTAAAAAAAGCGAAAGTAAAAACTTGCATTTTGTCGAAACAGATGTTATCATTTAAAAAAAAGGGGAGCTCGTGTGCGGGCTGAGAGGAAGTTGCTGACTTCGACCCATTAACCTGATTTGGATAATGCCAACGAAGGGAAATATGCGATTTTTGACGCAGATATTCCGTTTGGTATATCTGCGTTTTATTTTTTTATAGAAAATTGCTTGGGAACAGTCGGGTACTGAAGATTTATAAAAAATAAATTCTATCTGCCAGGATAGGTGCAGTATACCGACTGATTTTATTGTGCAAAAATCAGCATATCCTGTCAGGAATATTTTTAAGGGAGAGTATTAAAATGTCAAAAACTCAAACAAACAACAAAATTGTTATGCTGTGCGAGAGTGCAATTATGATTGCTCTTGCAACAGTGCTAAGTATGCTCAAAATTGAGTGGCCGTTCGGAGGCAGTATTACTATTTGCAGTATGCTTCCGATTTTGGTAATAGGCTATCGCTACAAACCTATTTGGGGTTTCTTTACAGGTATTGTCTACGGTCTTATTCAGATGCTTTTAGGACTTTCAAATTTTGCATATGCAACCTCTTGGATGGCAGTGCTTATGATTATTCTTTTTGATTATCTCATTGCTTACGGTGTAGTAGGTCTTGGCGGTGTTTTCAGAAAGTTCATTAATAATCAGGCCTTTGCATTAGGCTGTGGCGCTCTTTTGGCAGGCGTTCTAAGATTTGTATTCCACTTCATCAGTGGTGTAACTGTTTGGGGCGGATTTGCCGAGGATATGCCTGCATGGCTGTATTCACTTACATACAACGGTGCGTATATGTTGCCTGAAACAGTAATTTTAATTGCAGGTGCAATCATTGTCGGTTTGATTGTAGATTTCAAAAGTCCTCGTCTTGGAGCTGTAAAAAGAGGTAAATAATAAGTTTTTAATTTGTATTTATTTAAAATAAGGTCGTCAAGCACTTTATATATTGTGCTTGACGACCTTGCCGTTTTTTATGAAATGCGCTTGTTATTCATATTGTGCATAACGTAATGCATAAACTTGGAATTTTGCATTATGGCAAGCATTGAATAATTTCAATCAAAATATTATAATAATAACAGACTGGTGACGACCAGCTTGATATGAACTGTACAGTCATAATTATTTCATTATTTAAGGAGAATGATTATGCAGTTATTCAAAAATTTTTGCGAAACAAAGGTTGATGAAAACGGAGTTTTAAAAGATTTTAAATTAAATGTACCGATATCCTATAATTTTGGTTATGATGTTGTTGATGAAATGGCAAGGCTTGCACCAAATGACATTGCTCTTGAATATACAAATCCTTCCGATGAACACAAGACATTTACCTTTTCTGATATTGGCAGATTAAGCAACAAGGCTGCCAATGCACTCAAAAAACATGGCGTAAATAAGGGGGACAAGGTTCTTGTAGTTTTAAAGAGAAACTATGAGTACTGGTATATAGTTCCTGCACTGCATAAGCTGGGAGCTGTTGTTATTCCTGCAACAAATATGCTCACAGTGGATGATATTACCTACCGCATCAAAACGGCTGACATTAAGTTTGCAATTTGTACACCTGACGGTACCACGGCAGAGGATATGGTGAAGGCAAAGGAAGTTAAGCCAAGGCTTGAAAAAATTTTTGTTGCAAGGAATAATTTAGAAGGCACAATTAATATTACAGAAGAAATCGAAAAAGCTGATGAACACTTTGAAAAAGTCCTAACTCTTGCAAATGAACCGATGCTTATTTATTTTACTTCGGGTACAACAGGCTATCCAAAAGCAGTTATGCACGACCACACCTATACATTGTCGCATATTATTACTGCAAAGTATTGGCAGAATGTAAATGAAAACGGTCTTCACCTTACAGTTGCAGAAACAGGCTGGGGCAAGGCAAGCTGGGGTAAAATTTATGGTCAATGGCTCTGTGGCTGTGGCGTAATGGTTTATGACTTTGATAACTTCTCACCACATAAGCTTCTAAAAATTATAGAAAAGTATAAGGTTACTTCTTTCTGTGCACCCCCGACCGTTTACAGGTACTTTATTAAGAGAGATATGAGCAAGTATGATTTGTCTGCTCTTGAGCATATAACAACTGCCGGAGAAGCTCTTAATCCTGAGGTTTTTGAACAGGTTTATAAGCAGACAGGTCTTAAACTTATGGAAGGTTTCGGTCAGACTGAATCCGTGCTTATGCTTGGTAATCTTGTTGGTTCGGTTTCAAAAACGGGTTCACTTGGCAAACCTACACCTTTATACGATACTATGATTGTTGATGAATGCGGAAATGAACTTCCTACCAATGAGGTAGGCGAAATCGTAGTAAATCCAAAAGAAAAACAGTATGGTATTTTTATGGGTTATTGCGGTGATGAAGAACTCTATAAAAATGTATGGAGAAACGGTGTTTATCATACAGGAGATACAGCCTACAAGGATGAGGACGGCTACTATTGGTATGTTGGAAGAATTGATGATCTTATCAAAACAAGAGGGTTTAGAGTAGGTCCTTTTGAAATTGAGAATGTTCTTATGGAACATCCTGCGGTAATGGAATGTGCTGTTGTCGGAGTACCCGATAAAGCAAGAGGTCAGGCGATAAAGGCAACCGTTCATCTTGCTGACGGATATGTTGCAAGTAAAAGTCTTGAAAAGGAAATAAAAGACTTCGTAAACAAAAATGTTGCTTCGTATAAGCATATCCAGTATCTTCAATTTGTTGATGAAATGCCCAAGACTATCAGTGGTAAAATCAAGCGTACCGATATAAGAAAAATTGATAGAGATAAAATTTGCTGAGGTAGTATTATGAACTGGGAGTATAGTCGCAGAGTAAAATATTATGAAACTGACAGAATGGGTGTGGTGCATCATTCCAATTATCTGAGAATAATTGAGGATGCAAGAATGGAATGGTTAAGGGACAATTTTATGAGTTACAGCGAACTTGAAAAAATGGGTGTAATTATTCCTACTGCATCAGCGTCGGGTAAGTTTATATCATATCTTCGTTTTGACGATTTATTTAAAGTAACTATTAAATTGGTGCAATTTAAAGGTGTTAAAATGCAGTTTGAGTATGATATTATAAATTCTGAAAACGGACAAATTTGCTATAAGGGTGAAAGCTCGCATTTCTTTGCTGTTGACGGAAGTTATAAGCCATACCTTTCTTTCAGAAATAAATTCCCTGAATTATACAAAAAGATGTGTTCTCTGTGCAAAAGAGATAGCGGGATATAAAAGTTGCCCTTGTTTACAAGCCTTATATAATGGCGAACAAGGGCAATTTTTAATTATTAATCAGTATAAAATTCCGTTACATATAGTATGACGCAATGTGCCGAAGTTTTTTCTTTGCTTGGGTTATATGCCTTGAAACGGTTGATGGATTAAGATTTTGCTCAAGGGCAATATCCTTTTCCTTTTTGCCGTTCAGATAATGCTCAATAATGCAGGTGCGTTGCCTTTCGGTAAGCTCAGTTTGTAGTGCGGAATAAAGAATTTTTTTCATTTTATTTCTGGATTCCTCGTTTGTGTGACCGTTATGCGACTGTGTTCCGAAAAACAGCTGATTCATATTCTTAGGTGTAATGTGTATTAACTTTGTTTTCAATTAATCAACTCCTAATCTAATCCGTAGTGTCTGTTCATAAGATGATTTGCGATATGTATACAATCGTTATACATTTTCTTATATTCGGTAATTTGATTGTCAAGCTCCTTTGTAATTGACTTTGGAGCCTGTTTGCGTTGGTTTTTTAGCCTTTCAATGTTGTTGTTTACCTCCAAAGCTGATTGATAGTACTCATTTGACCATTCGTAATAGTTCATATTGTTTCCTTTCGTAATTATATTGTCATTTGGTTATTCGTTGAAACAGGAGGGGCTTGCCTGTTTCTATATATTATTATAAAAGGAAAAAATTTAAATTTCAAGCATTTTTAGAACATTTGTTCTAAAAAATGTTCTATTTTAGTAGCAAAGTCCCATTGTACGGACTTTGCTCTATTTTACAAAATTATTTTGTTTTCTAATTTTTATTGAAAGGCAAATTGCATAAATGTTATAATTAGAAAAGTAAAAGCAATTTTCTTAATAGACTGAAATCAAATATAATTCTAAAATGCAATTATATTTGATTGTTTTGACTGAATTGTTATAAAAATAATTTTGTTGAATATCAACAAATTGCAGGAAAACATTTATTAAATGCAACTTCATAATTCTTTATTAGAAAAAATAACAAACAAAATATTTTAAAAATATTTGTGCAACTTGTCTTTTTATCTGTTGAATTGGGTGAAAAACGGCATAAAACCTTGAAAAATTAAATTTTAAAGAGTATAATAAACAAAAATGAACGAATAATATTTGCAGTCATAATTATGCAAAATTCGTTCATTTATGAATTTCGGTTAATGTATGGTTCATATAAAGAAGCATTCATTTTCATAAAACACACAATCGCAAAAAAGGCTGTCGTCAGACAGCCTTTTTTGCATTTTAAAACGCTTCATAAGTTGATTTGAATATATAGCCTTTAAGACCCGAAGATAAACTTCGATTAATATTTAACAATTCATAACACCTTATTAAAAGTTGATGCAATTTATTTTTCTTTATGGTAGCTATCTTTTGGTGAAAACACTTTTTCCTGATATCCCTGATATAGCATTTAAAACACTTGAAAAGCATGGGGAATAATGATATAATAATTAAGATTATAAATTATTATGTATAACTATGTATATAAGAATATGAATTAAAGAAAGGAAGTATGATTATGGCTATTAAGGTAAAACTGCTTGCACACACACCAAACCCTGAGCAAACAGTTGCAATGGCGGCAAAGCTGTGTTATTCACCGTCGGGCATTGATGATATTCGTGACGGCCTGACAGAGGAAAAAACAACTTCCTTTATTAATATGCTCGCAGATTTGGGACACGCAAGTCCGACTGAACACGCATCATTTACCTTTTGCATTGAGGGTATCTCAAGAGCATGTTCTCATCAGCTTGTTCGTCACAGAATCGCATCATACAGTCAGCAGTCACAAAGATATGTTGACGGTACAAAATTTGATTTTGTCACTCCGCCTGAAATTGCCAAAAACGAAAAGGCCCTAAAGGCATATGAAAATGCTCTCAGGGTGCAGGCAACGGCGTATAAGGAGATTAGAGATGCCCTTGTTGTGGGGTATATTAACGAATTTGCCGACAAAGAATATATTGGTGCGGACCAGGATATCATTGAACAGTTCAATGAGGACAACAAAAAGCAGTGCTCTGCATTTATAAAAAAGGCAAACGAGGATGCAAGATTTATCCTGCCGAATGCTTCGACAACAAAAATTGTGTGTACCTTTAATGCAAGAAGTCTGCAAAACTTTTTCGCTCACCGTTGTTGTAACAGAGCTCAGTGGGAAATCAGAGAGGTTGCCGAGCAAATGCTTTTGCAGTGCCTTGAGGTTGCTCCAAATTTGTTTAAAAACTGCGGACCTTCATGCTTGTTTGGAGCTTGTCCAGAGGGAAATATGTGTTGTGGAAAACAAAAAGAAATGCGTGAAAAATACGGAAGAAATAAGTAATTTCTTGGAGATAGTGTGAAACGATTTATATTGCCCGCTCAGTTCGCCTTAAGCGGCAACGAGCGATGGCTAAATTTCCATTTACGCCTTATCCGCCCGTGGTAA
>JAFLSM010000047.1:0-8720 GCA_022510955.1 Ruminococcus sp.
GCTTGTAAAATTCTTTTTTCGGGTTTACCCCAACTATTGACATAGAGCCAAAATATTAAAGTCCAAGAATTTCTTTAGCAGAAGCAACGAGTTTTTCACAAACGCTGTCAGCATCAGATTTATCTTTACCTACTGCTGTAATATAGAGTTTAATTTTTGGTTCTGTACCGCTTGGACGAATAATAACAGCATTGTTATCAGAAAGGTTAAGCGCAATAACATTTGACTGTGGAAGGTCAATAGCGATTTCTTCGCCTGTTACAAGATTTCTTTCTGTTTTCAAAAGATAATCGCTAACCTTTTCAACACTATATCCTGCAATCTCTGTTGGAAGATTTTTACGAACATCTGACATCATATCAGCCATTTTCTGCATTCCTGCAGCACCGCTGAACTCAAATGAATATGTCTTGTTAAGATAGTAACCAAATTCTTCGTAAAGACCATCAATAACTTCTGCAAGTGATTTGCCCTGCTTTTTGTAATAGGCAGCCATTTCACAAACAAGCATTGATGCAACAACAGCATCTTTATCTCTTACATATGTTCCTGAAAGATAGCCATAGCTTTCTTCAAATCCGAAAAGATATCTGTTTTCTTCATTGTTCTTTTCAAGGTTAAGAATAACCTCACCAATATATTTAAATCCTGTTAAAACATTCTTTAACTCACAGCCATACTTATCGCAAAGCTGATTTATAAGTTTTGTGGTAACAATAGTTTTTACAACAACAGGATTTTCAGGCAATGATCCGTTTTCTTTTTTACAGGAAAGAATATAATTTGTAAGCATTACACCGTTTTCATTACCTGTAATGAGTCTGTAGCTACCGTCATAATCCTTTACGGCAATACCAACTCTGTCTGCATCAGGGTCAGTAGCAAGAAGAAGATCTGGCTGTTCTTTTTCACAAAGCTCAAGTCCCTTCTGCAATGCTTCTTTAATCTCAGGGTTAGGGTAGGGGCAAGTAGTAAAGTTGCCGTCAGGCAATTCTTGTTCCTTAACAATAGAAACGTTCTTTACGCCCATTTTGTCAAGAACTTTTCTGACAAGCTTGTTGCCTGTGCCGTTAAGAGGAGTATAAACAACCTTAAGGTCTGCATCTTCACAGATACCTGGGTTAACCTGCTGCTCCATAACCTTTTCAAGATAGTTATCATAAACGCTGTCATCAACATATTCAATAATACCTGATTTTACAGCCTCATCAAAGTCAGCAATCTTTACATCATTAAAATAGTCAAGCTTTGTAATTTCATCATAAACTGCATTTGCGGCGTCATCTGTCATCTGACAGCCGTCCTCGCCATATGCCTTATAACCGTTATAGGCAGCAGGATTGTGGCTTGCTGTAACCATAATACCAGCCTGACATTTAAAGTAGCGAACAAGATATGAAAGCACAGGTGTTGGCTGTAGTTCTGAAGTAATATAAACCTTAATGCCGTTAGCTGCCAATACTCTTGCAGCTTCAATCATAAACAAATCAGCTTTAATTCTGCTGTCGTGAGAGATTGCAACAGATCCCTTGCCATACTTTGCAAGAACATAGTTAGCAAGACCCTGTGTAGCCTGACGAACAACATAAATGTTCATTCTGTTTGTACCTGCACCGATAATACCTCTAAGTCCGGCAGTACCAAACTTGAGTGCAGTATAAAAACGCTCGTAAATTTCATTTTCGTTATCTTTAATATTTTCAAGTTCTGCAACCAAGTCTTTATCCTCAGTTGCATTGCTAAGCCAATCGTTATAAATCTGCTTGATATCCATAATATAACCCCCAAGAAATGATTATACAATCACAATAAAATATTAATAAATGCACATCTTTATTAATATACCATATTATTCTGAAAAATACAAGCAAATTATTGCTTTTATGGTATATACATTTTTATATTATATATTTTTATCCGATTTTATCGAGCTTATAGCTAAGATAGGTTTCATTAACATTATATCCCCATTCTTTTGAAATGGTATCCACAACCGATGATTCCCATTTTGAATTTTTGAGTATATATATATAATTAGGCACCTTCTCGGGATTAATCTTATAATACTCTTCAAGTCTGCGAAGCGATACTTCGTTGCCTTCTGTAATCCAAGCCGACAGCGTGCCATATGAAAGATTATCAACAGCAAGATAAGTCCATGTTTTTTCACTTAAGAATAAAATATTGCCATTATCATAATTTTTGTAGCTTACAATGTCGTTATACACTTCAACATAATTATTACAGTTATCAGCTGTTGTCATAATTCCCTTGGCAGGGCCTGATGGGATTTCAGATGTAAGCAACTCAACACTGCTATCCCAGAAGCAATGCTCTGCTTTTGACTTCAACTGTAAAAATCCCTGAACACAAATTGTAAGCACAACCATTGCTAAGGCTGAATATTTAAGTAAAACTTTATAGTCAAAGTTATCTTCATTTTCTTTCATTTCTTTAAGCAGTTGTGCAAGGAAAATATAACTTGCAATATTAGATGATGCAAGTGCCATAGAAATTACATAAAAATACTGGTTTGAAGTCATTTCAAGTGCGATAGAGTGAATTATTCCAAGCACAAACAGGCTTATAAACAAGCTTCTTGGCTTTTTGTTACATAGAATATATGATGTAATTCCAATGAAAATCATCGGGAACATTACAGAATTATAGCTGCTTGATGTGATATTAGGCACAATAAGCACGAGTGTAAAAATTGAAATTGCTGCTGAAATCACAAGATAAAGACTTCTGTGTACTTTTCTTTTTTTATCAATAATCATAGCAATCAGCATTACAAAATAACTGATTACTGCAATTTTAAATTTATCATGGAAATTAAAGATTGATTTAAAATACAAACTAATTCTATAATCAAGTGAAAGCTGAGGATGCTCAGGGTCAGTCATTAAGTTTGGCATTACATTTATAAATTCACTGATACTTGCTCTTGAAAGAGTAAACACAAGAAATATAACAGCAAGAATTACTACGCCAACTGTAAACTTCAAGAATGATTTTACTCCAAATATTTCCTCGGAAATAACAAATTTTAAATTTCTTTTTTTGAGTATATAATGAAGAATAACACAAATTCCAAACAGAACATAGGCAGCCGCCAAATATGGCGAACACAAAACTGCTGCCGCAAAAGTCAATCCTGCAATTACCGTAGGTAAAGTCTTGTTTTTGTAATTCGTTCCCATAAGCACGCCGGTAATGGCTACAAAATCAAGCCCCATTGTATTGTAACTTAATGCCATAATATTATAAGGAGTGAATATGAAGAATAGGAAAGAGGCAACAACCGATAAAATGCCCTTGTTTCTAAATCTTGAATAAATTACAAAAGCAACAACAGCGTGGAATATAATGTAGTTAAATCTTGCAGCCAGCATAATTCCTTCTGTAGAGCCTACAATCAGTTTATAAATGCTGACAAATGGAACAAGCAAAAATCCGGAAAGCTGTGACAGATGCCATTCTTCGGTAATAAATGCATCACCCATAGAAAGCCTGTCCGGTATTGTAAGATAAAACGCCTCATCATTTCCGCCAAATCCATAGAAAGCTTTCCACATTGCAAAAACAATGCCACAAGCCATTAATGCAATAAAGAAAATATCCTGCCACATTTGTTTTGAGCCGGTTTCCTTTTGAACTTTAACATAGTCAACAACTTTATGGAATAGTATAATTATTCCTTTTGCCAAAGCATTCATAATATATGATGCGACAGCTGATAATATAAACACAGTAGGAACTGTAATAAAATAGAAAGGTAATCTTTCTTGCATTGGTGTGATTGTTCTATTTAAAACATCATACACAAGCTTATCAAAAACAAATGAAATCAAATAAATTCCCAATGCAAGATCAGACAATTTCCATAGTGCAAATTTAGTTTTTATACTTAACTTATCAGTTTCAATTCTTGTAAGAAGTACAAATAGGAATGATGACAACACATACGGTTCAAATCCATACCAATATACATAAACGCCTGACTTAAATGTTGTACCGTAGCTTCTGTAAAAGTTAAATGAGCCAAATAAAACTATTGCTGCAAAGAATACAGCTAATAAAGTCCTCGTTTTAATTTTCATTCCGTATTCTCTGAAATAACAGCCCACAAAATAATAGGCGATAGGATATACACCTGTCCACCAAGAAGGAACTATTTTCTGGAATGTATCACTTGATGTCGGATTTCCCCACCAAGCTATGCTTTCAAAGTTGAATATATTAAAAAGTGACGGCAAAATTACGATTGCAGCAAAGGTAAATACCAGCACCTGTTTTTTTCTTTGAGAACCTAAATTGTTATATGCAAGATTTAGGAAAGGTGCAATCAAAAATAACCCGATATACATTTCGATATACCAAGAATAATTTGCTCCCGTAAAATCAAATGTATTAAAGATAAATTTTATGAGCGAAAATTCTTCGTTATCATGGAATGTTTTAAATAACATACAAGCAAGAGTTGCAATTACAAATACTACCAGTGTCTTTGATATACCTTTATAGTATTTTTTGCTTAATGTTTTATTGCACATCAAATAACCTGTCAGAATCATAAACAATGGCACACAAACAGAAAACAGTGTTCTCATCAATGTCATTATATACATTGGAATACCCTGTACAGTTTCATAGTAAAAACCATTGTGCAGGAAAAAGTGTACTGAAAGCACAGTGAATGCTGCTACAATTCTTATAATGTCAAGAGCAGGATTTCGTTTTTCAAGTTTTGAAATATCCAAGAAAATTCACTTCCTTTATAAAATTTTATAATTAAATTTATGATATCATATATTACCGTACTTATAATGCTGTAAAGACAATAATTTATTATAAAATTCATATAACAAATAAAAAGAAAGGGGGGTCCTAAAATAACGGCTAAATCAAGACTTAATACTTTAGTAAATGCTCTTAATTTAGCCGTTTTGTAACCGCCCCTAATCTAATATATTTTAATCTTCAAGAAATTTTTCAACAATAAACCTTGGTCTGCGTTTAGTTTCAAGATATATTTTACCGATATATTCGCCAATAACGCCGATAGCCAAAAGCTGTAATCCGCCGATAGCCCAAATTGAACATAAAAGGCTGGCCCATCCGCTTACAGATACTCCTATAAAGAAGCTGACAAGCGAATATATAATCATAATAATGCTGACTGCAAACACAATAGCACCCAACCATGTAATCATTCTTATAGGCTGAATACTCATTGATGTTATGCCTTCCCAGGCAAGAGCAAGCATTTTTTTGAGAGGATATTTACTTTCGCCTGCAAGTCGTTCTGAGCGTTCATAGGTTACGATATCATATTTATAGCCGATAAGCGGAACCATGCCTCTAAGAAAAATATTAGTTTCCTTATATAGAGAAAAAGCCTCAAGTGCTCTTTTACTCATAAGTCTGAAGTCAGCGTGGTTAAAAATTACCTTTGCACCCATTTTGTTTAGAATTTTATAGAAAGCTTCTGCGGTAAAACGCTTAAAGAAAGTGTCAGTGGCACGCTTTGAACGAACGCCGTATACAACATCACAACCTTCCTCGTACTTTTCTACCATCTCATCAAAGGCGTTAATATCATCCTGTAAGTCTGCATCAATAGAGATTACAGCGTCAGCTTTATCTTTTAATGTCATCAGACCGCCCAAAAGTGCATTTTGGTGGCCTCTGTTACGGCTCAGTTTTATGCCTTGAAATACAGGATTCTCTCTATGAAGTTCCTCAATAATACTCCATGTCTTGTCCTTTGAACCGTCATCAATGAATACTATTTTACTATCAACGCTGATTTTACCGTTAGAGATCATTTGGTTATATTTATTCTTCAACTTTTCAGCAGAATCTCTCAAAACTTCTTCTTCATTATAGCAAGGTATAGCTAAATATAATTTAGTCATACAATCAACCTCCAAAAGCAGTAAATTACTGTTAAAATTGCATATATCTGTTCTATAGATTATAAGTAATTATTGTTATAAAGTCAAGTTTTATTACAGTAATATAATATTTTGATGATAAAATTACATTCTTATGTATATCGTTTTATAATAAAAAAATATAACGCAAAGCGTAGTTTTAGATAAACACTTTGCGTTGTTTTTTCTATTTTTTATTTGCTATTTCATATGACCTTTTCTTTTTATATTCAATTGGAGTGCAGCCATAAATATTTTTGCAGCATTCAATGAAAGATTTTACATTTGCAAATCCATTATTTATGGCAGCGTTTGTAACAGTTTCATTGCTATAAATAATATCCATTAAAGCATAGTCGAGCCTAATTCCGTTAAGATATTTAATAAAACTTACTTCTGTAATCGTTTTAAAATATTTTGAAAAGTATGTGGGAGTAAGTCCCACAAGATTAGCAATGTCTTTTAGTGTAATATTTTCTTTATAATTTTTTCCGATATATTCAATAGCCTTTTTGGCGTAAACAAAATTTTCAGGAATATTTTTAGGATAAATATTTTCTTTTTTTGTAACGCAATATTCTAATAAGTAATGATAAATTTCTAATAACACTGAATTAAGCAACAATTCCTTAAAATTCAGATCACTTTCTTTAATATCAATCAACTTATTAATCAATTCTTTAATCTTTGGTTTATGCGAATCTTTTATTTCAAACTGCATATGTTCAAGCTGAGGAAAATATGGTCGTAAATAGTCATATGACATAAGTACAACGATATATTTAATTACACGCTCCTTATCAGGGGTTGATGTAAAATGGATTTCTTCGCTGTTACAAAAATAAAATTCATTATTTGATATTTGAATATTTTTGCCACTGATATTAGCATTTAAAACTCCGTCAATCATATACACAAACTCTAATTCTTCGTGCCAGTGTATATCTGTATCACACAGTTTTCCGGGTTTATGCTGCATCAAAACCCTTCCTAGTACATTTTTATCATATTTAACTACTTCGTAAGAATATTTCATTTTTGCTCCAATGTAATAAAAATCGTCAGCAGATATAGCACCTTTAAGATGCTATATCTGCCATAAATAATACTATAGAATTATATCTAAGTCGTATGTGTACTTAAACTTATTAGGGATAATTCTATTATCATCATAAGATGAATCTGTAAAATAGAAGCCGATATTGTTTTTTGTCGGTATATCAAGAGAAATTGTTGTATTACTCTCACCATCTGTAAAAATTATTTTATCCCATTTACTCTGATTTATAGTAATACAGAATATTTTAGCACCACAATCAAGTGTTTTGATACGCGAAATTGTTTGTGCAGTTTCTAATGTATTAATTCCCTGATTTGTTTCACTGTTATAACAGTAAGCTTTTACTGACAGCCATCCTAAGTCATTACAAAAATATACAGTTACTATATTATTATTTTCTTTCATAGTAAGGAATTTATTATAAGCATCTAATATTTTTTTGTAAGCTTTACTATAACTATCATCATCAAGTGCCGCAATATCAATATCCTTGTACTCATAATATGCTGCTTTAAGATTTGAATAAGCTACATAAGAAGCGTATCTGTAATCAACACTCAGTGTTTGAGCTGCAATATTCATTAAAGCGTCGAGTGTTGAAACATCAGGAACATAATCATCGTCAGCAGGGAAGAATTCAGATAATCCGGCAATATATTTTTGGATGTATGTAACATTATCTATTGCTATATTTTTATTTCCGAAAACATCTGCTGAATATAGCTGCTTTTCATCAAAATCAGCCATTGATGCCAAATATTTCTGAACAAGAGTAGCGTCGTCAATATTAATTATACCGTCACCGTTCACATCACCGATCTTAACATCATCGAATATCGGTGTTATCTCTGATTTATCGAGTTCTATACTGTCATAAACATAAGATAAGTTGAGAGTTCCATCTTCATTCTTGACTAATGTAAATGTGACTTTACCTGACGGAATATACATTTTGTCAGGGTCGGAAAGTGATACGGCTCTGTATAAAGTTGCTGAGTAAACATCATTTCCAAGCCATCCGTTTGTCCAGTATGATGTATTAGATGATGAAATAACATAAACATAGCTGTCTTCTTTAAAGATAATACTAACCTGTCCGTTTTCATCAAACTTATAATCTCTGCCTTCATAGTCATTCTTATCAAAATAACCAACAAGATAATAATCAACATCTTCTTCAGGCTTATATGTGTCACTTGACAACCAGTAAGATACTCCGTCACCTGAGAGATTTAAAATATCAAAATTATCATTTCTTGTTGTGAGTATCCATTTATTCCAATAGGTTGTGATTTCATCGGTTTTTGTGCCAAAGCCCCATTCACCGTTACATCTGTATAGAACATAATTTGCAGATTCAGCAGGTACAGTAACCTTACCTCCAATTACCTTATAACGCTCACCAGTATCTATATCATAAAGATATAGTGCAGCACCTGAACTGTATACCCAACCTGATGAAGTTGAGTCTATAATTTCAATAGTAATGCTATCATCATCAGGTTCAGTGGTTGGCTCAGTAGAGGGTTCTGTATCAGGTTCATCATCTTTTGAATTATATGACTTCCACTTAGAAAAATCAGAGCTTACAGTACCATTCGGATTATCGTCAGGAGATACAAAGATCATATCTTTAAGCTCAGAAACAGTATATGTCTTATCTTCAAAAGAATACTGGAAATATGTCTTGGCACTTGAAGAAGACGATGCAGCAGCCTGCA
>JAFLSM010000047.1:8820-16645 GCA_022510955.1 Ruminococcus sp.
ACAGACCCGTTTGGAACTGCCCAGTAAACTGTTGTTTCTTTTGATTCCGGAAGAGGAGATGTTGTTTCTGTAGGATCAGTAACTGGTTCGTCGTCAGGATAAATAATTTTTCCTTCTTTCCAGTAATACTTTGAAGAACCTGCAACATAGAAAATATGTTGTTCAAGGCTTCTGTCTGTCGGACCGTATTTGTTCCAATAAGAAGTTACCCCATCACTTTTTTCTTCTTCTCCGCTGTTCCAAGTTTCCTTGCATCTGTAAAGAGTTAAGTTTGTTGCATTTTCAGGAATTTTAGCGATACCGGTTTTAGTATCAACCTGATAATAGTTTCCTGAATCATTATTATAAAAATATACTGCTGCCGAATCACTGTAAAGATATGTTGTTGCATTTTCTATCTGTACATCAATCAAATTTGAAGATTCTGTTGTTGGCTCAACGAATGCAGTTGTTGGTTCGGTTGAAGGCTGATGATCATAATCAGCAGTGTCAACAATATAAGTATAATTCGGATAAATTAAATTATCAACAACATTCATACCATATGAGATGACAGAATCATCATATGATTCAACTATATAACACTGTGAATCGTTTTCATTCATTGTATAATCTAATTTACCATCGGTAACATGTGTAGTACAAGCTGTTGACGGAATATGGAATAAATTTGCAGTTTGCCCATTCTCATTATCATAGTTCCAGTTGTACATAAAATCAAGATGTGAATGACCTGTATACAGGAAAACTTCTGTATATTTATCAATTATTTTTTTGAAGCGCTGATTTCCCGGAAAATCATTTGTTGTTCTCAATCCGCCGGAGTAGTAATGCTCTGTTTTGTCATCGCCGGGACCCCAGCCATGGAAAAATGCGTGTTCAAAAATATAGATATGTTTATCGTCATTGTAGTATTTTTGAATAGTATTTTCAAGCCAATCCAACTGCTCCATTGAGAATTCATCAGTAGTAGGAACAGAAGAAGAACCCTCTAATGCTACAAATAAAAAGTGATCTCCGTTTTTTGCTGTCATTTCATAATAAGGTTTGTCACCTAAAGATTCGGTATCAACACCTAAACCTGTGGCTGACATATATGCCTGAATACCATAATCAATATCACTTTTCATACTATGATTTCCATTTGTTTCATAGATAGGATTAGTAAATGATGATTCAGCTATTATTTTTTGATGAATCTGCCATTCTTTAGATGTTCCGCTTTCATAGTTGTTTATACAGTCACCTGACATAGTAACGAAATCAACATTACGTTCAGCAGCGTTTTCAAGCGCTTGTGCAAAGTGTTGACTTGAATATGTATAGAATACAGATGATTGAAAATCAATCTGTGTATCAGACAAAGCCATAAATGATAATGTTTTATCTGATGATGCGTATTTATTCACTTTTCCGGAAGGAATTGTAAAAACAGCATCAGCATTTTCAACAGTCTTATCGCTGTTATCTGATCCTTCTTTAATTGCTATAACTTTTGTTGCATCGGGAGGTATAGCAATATTTTCTAAAAATGTAAATGATGCGCTTGCTGATTCAACAGATAACTCTGCTATACTATAATAACCGCGCAAAGCATTAGTATCATTTGCCCAGTAGATACTATAGTTACCGTAATTTGTGCTGTCGCTGACATTAAGTGTTATTGTACCCTCAGCAAATCCGGCTCTATTGTCAGCAAAATCATAATATATGCTGACAGATTCAGCTGCTGCTGTACCAAATATACTCAATGGCAGCATTGTTGTAAAAATCATACATACTAAGCATAGTGATATAATGACTTTACATCTTTGTCCAATTTTCATTTTGACCAACCTTTCTTGTTAATTTTAAACAACCATTAGTTGCTCGGTCATATTCATTATATATAATATAAATATAAAATTATAGTCGAAATAATTGAACTTTGTAGTTGTTTTTTATGTTTTTGTAAAAATGTGCAGTTTTTGTTACTTTTTTCTCTATATTTTTTGTGATAAATTGTGATAAAGAATAAATTTTTGTAAAATCATAAAAATTTACAACTAGAAAATACTTAAAATATAAAAATGCGTAAAATTAAAAAATACTCTTGTAAAGAATTTCTAATTGTATTATAATAAAGTAAATTAATAACCTTTAGGAGGTAATTTTTATGGAACAAAAATCTATTGCTGTACTTACAAGTGGCGGTGACGCTCCCGGTATGAATGCTGCAGTCAGAGCAGTTGTGCGTGCCGGTATAAATAAAGGAATGAAGGTTTACGGTGTTTACCGTGGCTACAACGGTTTACTTAATGGTGATGTTGAAGAAATGAATTTAAGAAGTGTTTCCGACATCATCGGTAACGGCGGTACTATGCTTTATACCGCAAGAAGCACTGAATTCCCAAAGCCTGAGGGTATCCAGAAGGCTGCTGATTATTGCAGAAGTATGGGAATCAGCGGTGTGGTTGTAATTGGTGGCGACGGTTCTTTCCGTGGTGCTCGCAAGCTTACTAATGCAGGCATTAACTGTATTGGTGTACCTGGTACTATTGATAATGATATTGCTTGCTCTGAATATACAGTAGGTTTTGATACTGCTATGAATACTGCAATCCAAATGGTTGACAGAATTCGTGATACTGCACAGTCACACGACCGTTGCTCAATCGTTGAGGTAATGGGCAGACATTGCGGTGACATTGCTCTTCAGACAGGTATTGCAACGGGTGCTACTGCAATTTTAGTTCCTGAAATTGAATATAATATTGAGCGTGATGTAATTGCAAGAATTATAAACACTCAAAAGACAGGCAAAAAGCACTTTATTATTGTAGTTGCCGAAGGTGTTGGCGGCGTTGAAGACCTCGCAAAATATATTGAACAGCGTCTTGGAATTGAGGCAAGAGCTACAATTCTTGGTCATGTTCAGCGTGGTGGTTCACCAACACTCCGTGATAGAGTTGTTGCAAGTGAAATGGGCTTTAAGGCAGTTGAACTTCTTGAGCAAAATATCGGTAACAGAGTTGTTGTTATGCGCGGCGGCAAAATTGTTGACCTTGATATCAATGAGGCTCTTGATATGGAAAGAGTATTTGACAAGGATCTTTATAATGTTGCAATGTCAATTTCTATCTGATTTTTCAAAAAATTAATTAATATGGGCGAACGCTGTTCGCCCTGAATTTTTATTTACCTATTATCCTCAGTTATTTCCCGAAAGGAATTAAAACATGTTATCAAACTCAAAACAAAATACAAACAATATTATATTTTACTCAGTCCTTGTATCATATTTTGAAAATTTTGATTTTAAGGATGATGCTTTGGCAGGGGTTCGTGCAAACTACTTTAATTCAGATTGCTCAACTCAAAAGGAAATTACTGAAGTTGAAATTAATTCAAATGTATATAATCTGTCATATAATATGAACAGCAGTTCACCGCTTTCATGGAAAGTGATGCGTAATAACCGACCGTATCAATCTGTAAAAATTGAAACAGGCGGATTCTATTGTGTTCTATATTATTCCGAGAGTGAATATATATATAAAAGAGTGTATTTTGATAATAAGCATAGCTGGCTGAAAACTGAATATTATGAAAATTCTGATAAGCCTATATGCAGAATTTCTCCTGATTTTAAAGGTAAAGAGTTAAGGTTAAAGCTTGAAAGAAATCTTTTTTCAGACAACAAAACAAGTGAGTATTTGTATTCTTCAACTTTGGCACCAACAAAAAATTCTGCTGCTCTTGCATACACAAATTCAGGTATGATGTGGTTTGATACTTCATTTAACAGTGAGAGTGAAAATCAAGAGACTGAAGAAACTTTTAAAAAAGGCTTCAATTTTAACGAAAAATCTTTTGATATAAAAGAAACAGCAGAATTTGATATAACAAAATCAGATTATCTTGATGAAAGCAAGCTTTTGAAATTAGATGAAAGCAAACTTCAGTCATCAGATAATAACCAAGATGAATTGACAGAGAATAGTGATAAAGCTGATAATCCTTTAGTCCATGGATACTCGGCATATGATATGATTCAAAATATCCTTATTGAAGCCCAGAAAACAAACAAAAATTTGTTTGGGGATGTTATTGAGGTTCAAAATGCACTTGAAACTGATGAAATAGAAAAAAATGATGACGAATACAACCTTGAAATCGGCAGTGAATTAAAAAACGATACCGAAATTGTCACAACATCTGGGAAATATCTATATTATGGTGATTTAGATGAAATAGGTAATCGTCACGGCAAAGGCAGAACGGTAACACCTGACGGACTCACCGCTTATGAAGGTGAATACAAAAATAATCTAAAAGACGGATTTGGTGTCGGATATTATAAAACAGGTAGCATAAACTATGTGGGTAACTGGATTCAAAATAATCGCAGCGGTGCAGGTGTAGGATATCGTTTGAGTGATGGTACAATGCATGCAGGCAGATGGATTGAAAACAAACCCGACGGTTACGGTGCACGCTTTGACACAGATGGTAATCTGCTTGATATTTGTAATTATAATAATGGAATAAGAAACGGTAAAAGTGTTTCTTTTGACGAAAATGGAAATATAGTGATTTCAGTTTGGCAAAATGGTGAAAAGATACTTGAAAAGGTAATACAGGACGGTGACTTAATTGAGTAAATTCATTGAAAATGCTCAAGATTTTAGTTTTCAAATCCTTCTTGCAATTATAATTGCTATTGTTGGCTATGTTTTTGTTAAATTTATAATTTCCTTTTTTAAAAAAATATTACACAAAACAAAAATCGAGCAAACATCAATTACATTTATTATCTCTGTTTCGAGGGTAATTCTATACATTTTTGTGATTATAGCGATTCTGTCAACACTTGGTATTAATGTAAATTCAATTATTGCGGCTGTAAGTGCTGCTGCTCTTACGGCAGGTCTGGCTTTACAGGACACCTTAAGCAATATTGCAAGCGGTATTATCATACTTGTAAGTAAACCATTTGTTGCTGGAGATACAATTGAAATTGAGGGTTTAAAAGGCAGAGTTGTAAGTATTAAAATTTTTACAACAACTATAAATACATTTGACAATCGCACTATAACAATACCCAATTCTCATTTGACAAAAGAAAATCTCATAAACTGCACAAAAGAAGAATACAGGCGTCTTGATTTGACATATACTGTTAGCTATGAAGATGATATTAAAAAGGTTAAAGAAGTTATTACAAGTATAATCGAAGATAATAGTAAGATTTTAACTGATCCACAGCCGACTATTTATGTTGGTGAACATCTTGATAGTGGATTGCAGATTGGAGTAATGGTTTGGATAGATCCAAACGATTATTATCCTATTTACTACTATATGCAGGAGAATGTAAAAATAGCTTTTGATAAAAATGGCATTACAATTCCGTATCCTCATATTATGCTTTTAAAAAATGATAAATAAATTTAAGATTATTGCTAATAATAATGGTGCTGAACTTACAGCACCATTAAATTATTTAGGGTGATAATATATGAAAAAAATAATATGTATACTTTCCGCAGCAGCTATGATGGCAGTTTGCTTTGTAGGCTGTGGCAATAGCGGAACAAACTCAGCAGTACAGGACGCGTCTAAAGCCGTTTCTGATGTAGGAAGTCAAATTGAGACTGTAGCAAGTGAAATGGTAGGCGACGGTACAGTTTCCGATACTGACGGAGTAATTGGCAATGAGGGCAATGAAACATCTGCTGTCGAAAACTCTGACAACAACAATCAGAATCAGACAGATAGCGTAAATCAAGAAACTACTGACAACGAGTTAATGTAAAAAGTAACCTGTGGGGTACACTTGTTTGGGCAGATAGCTCCATATAAAAATGTTCTTTAGTGCCCGATTATTTTTGAGCAAGTTTCTATTAAGTATAAGCAAAAAGGTGGGGATAACCCACCTTTTTGCTTATACTAATTTTTATAAAGATAAATGAAATCACTTTTTCAGTATCTAAGATATGTTTAATTTAGATGAATTTATGTAAAAGAGATAGACAAACTATGCGTAGTATCACAGTCCACAAAGCTGATTTTCTCAAATTAAACTGCCTTTTCAAGTTCTTTTTTTAACTGCTTAATAATCTTTTTTTCGAGCCTTGATATGTATGATTGGGATATCCCAAGCTCATCCGCAACCTGCTTTTGAGTGTGTTCTTTTCTGCCATTAAGACCAAATCTTAATTCCATAATCATACACTCTCTGTCATTAAGCTTTGATACTGCATCGAGAACAAGATATCTGTCAACTTCGTTTTCTATATTTGTGTTCACGGTGTCAGGTTCACAGCCTAAAACATCACATAGCAACAACTCGTTTCCGTCCCAATCTGTATTTAGCGGTTCATCAATAGAAATCTCGTTTTTTAACTGAGACGATTTTCGTAAATACATTAAAATCTCATTTTCAATACATCTTGAGGCATATGTAGCAAGCTTTATATTTCTTTCGGGCGAAAATGTTTTTACCGCCTTAATAAGACCTATGGTGCCTATAGAAATCAAATCTTCAGAGCTTGCGTTTGGTGTTTCAAACTTTTTTGCTATATATACTACAAGTCTCAAATTATGAACTATTAGTTTTTCTCTGGCAGAATTATCTCCATTAATAATTCTTTGCATCATTTCATTTTCTTCATCTTTAGTAAGGGGAGGAGGAAGTGTTTCACTTCCATTAATGTAAAATATCGCATTTTCTGATAAAAACATCAACTTTAACTTTGTAATTACAACCATAATCTTTTGATATAACATAAAACACCTCATAAATTAATTTTTATATGCAAGTTCAGCAGGTATTAAAGCTTTAATGTCACCGTTTAAAACATTGTTGCATATACCAATATAAATGGAATTTTCTTTTTGTATTCCATCAATTTTAATTGCATTTGGCTTAAATCCTTTAATAATTCCATTACCTCCGAGACTTTCAAACGGTATTATTCTTGCTTTATCTTCAGAAGGGATATAATTATTAATTAATAAATTTTCAACTACAATCACATAATTCCCCGAGAAAGGTTCTTTTAAATTGCACCCCGTGTCAACTTTTGCTAAAAACGAATATGATTTTTCGTTAATTATTACTTCAATATTGCAAACATCACACCCACCAACACCTTTCGTCAGTCTTTGTATAATATATAATATATAATAACAAACAAGAGTGAGAATAATTAAGAGGATAGGGGAAATATTAAAATATATAACATCATTATAAATTGCCATACCATTTGGCTTTAAAGCAGTATATATGCCAAGCATTATTCCGCAAAAAGAAAATGCAAGAGAAAAATATACTGCAACTCTTTTTATAAAAGTTTTTGCATTGCAAATTCCGAAAGCAACTAAAACGATTAAACAAGCGCTGACAAAATCAACTGCTAAATTTATGGGAAATATAATATTTGGGAGAAGTGCCACAAGACTTAATACTCCGCCTAAAATACTTCCCAATATAATCCTTATGTACTTAATTTTAATATGTAAAAATTTTCTTGTGCAGGAAATTAGGATAAAATCAATAAATACATTTACTGCAATAAGAATGTCAACATATATTACACTCAAATTCATCACCCATTTTAATTATTACATATAACTTAAATAATAAATGTCAAAATATGTTTAGGAGGAAAATATGATTACTGGTTTAATAATTGGTATGTTTGTAGGTGCTTTTATTGGAGTAAGTTTTATGTGCTTATTTTATTGTTCAAAAGATTAGCAATACAAAAAGCAGTCACTTAAAATGTGAATCTGTCAAGTAAAAGTAGACAATAAAAAAGTACAATTAAGCGAACCCCTG
>JAFLSM010000048.1 GCA_022510955.1 Ruminococcus sp.
GGACAGGGCACGATGTATGACGCGAAATTTGCCTGAAAGATATCCATTTTTAATTTGTGTTTAGTATTACACTACGAGGTACAAAATGGTTAAAACAATAGTCAAAGATGTGTTATTTCTGGGACAAAAATCAGAGCCTGCAACAAAGGATGACATAAACATTATAAAGGATTTACAGGATACTCTTGCTGCACACAGAAACGAGTGTGTGGGTATGGCAGCAAATATGATTGGTTATAAAAAGCAGATAATCATTGTCGATATGGGTTTTATGGATATGATAATGATTAACCCTGTAATAATCAAAAAATCGGCTCCTTATGAAGCTGAAGAAGGCTGTCTGTCACTTAACGGCACACGCAAAACTACACGCTACTCCCGCATTACCGTTGAATTTTTGAACACAGAATTTAAAAAACAGCGTAAGGAGTTTAATGCTTATTTTGCTGAGATTATCCAGCATGAAATCGACCACTGTAACGGAATTATAATTTAATATAAACCGGTTAATTAAATATATAATATTAAATCAAATTAAAAGGGTCATACAGCTTAAAGCTGTATGACCCTTTTTTATCTACAATAATTTTTTGCAGAAATTACTTCATACTGTTTTCGTATGATTCAATCATCTTTTTAACCATCTGTCCGCCGACTGAGCCTGCTTCTCTTGCAGAAATATCGCCGTTATAACCCTGCTTGAGGTTTACGCCTACTTCGTTGGCACACTCCATCTTAAAACGATCCATTGCTTCTCTTGCTTCCGGCACATTAAGCTGGTTATTATTTTTGCTTGACATAGTTGTTTTCTCCTTTTTCAAAACTTTTTTGTCACAACTTTATTCATAGTCAGCGCCTTATATTACCCATA
Organism: Ruminococcus sp.; assembly: GCA_022510955.1. GTDB lineage: Bacteria > Bacillota > Clostridia > Oscillospirales > Acutalibacteraceae > Ruminococcoides. The sequence continues at coordinate 872 of JAFLSM010000048.1, forward strand.
ATCTTCTGACTATGAATATGTCAAGGCTTTCTGATTATATTAAGGTTGTGAATCGTTATCTATCTTAAAGCGGCTTTCTGACATCTCAGTTTGTTGCCGCAATAGTATTGTGTGATTTTATTAAGCATTTATTATTTGTAATTTTTTCAAATTTTCTTTCTATATTCTGTATAAATATCAATATGCACAGCAATTATCACGCTTATTAAAAAAATTAAATCAAAACAAAAATAATTTTAAAAAATTTCGCTCCCTGCAAACGCAGAGAGCGAAATTTTTTATTAGACTATTCCATTTAATTTTTGTCGTTTCGTTGTTTTGCGGAACAACCATTACAGCAACTGCAATTTCCGTTACAGCCTTTGCCACGGTTTTTATATATGTATCTCACCGCAAGTACAAAGCAGATTGCAACAAATAAAATAATCATTATACTTAATAAATCCATTACGCCCACCCCATTACTAATCCGAATGAGTGTAACAAAAATGCAGCAATCCAAGCTATCAGACATTGCATAATTACAATCCCAACTGCCCATTTTCCGCCAAGCTCTCTTTTAACTGATGTAATTGCAGCAACGCATGGCGTGTAAAGAAGAGTAAACACCAGAAATACAAGTGCAGTAAATGGTGTGAACAAGCTTGAAAGTGCATCTGTTGAACCACCAAGCAGGACAGTAAGCGTTGAAACTACACTTTCTTTTGCAGAAAATCCCGTGATGAGTGCCGTTGAAATCTGCCATCCGGCAAAACCGAGAGGTGCAAAAACAGGGGAAATAAAACCCGCAACCATTGCAAGAAGGCTGTTTTGTGACTCGGTGACAACATTAAGATGAATATCAAAGCTCTGTAAAAACCAGATTATAATTGTAGCTACAAAAATGACGGTAAATGCTCGTGATATAAAGTCCTTTGCCTTTTCCCAAAGTAACTGCCAAACATTTTTTAGCCCCGGCATACGATAATTTGGCAACTCCATAACGAACGGTACGGGGTCACCCTTAAACATCGTTCCCTTTAGCAAATAGGCATACAAAATTCCGAATATAATACCTGTAAAATACAAACCAATCATTACCAATGTTCCGTTTTGCGGGAAGAAAGCAGAAGTAAACAGCGCATAAATTGGTAGTTTCGCCGAACAACTCATAAACGGCGTAAGCAAAATAGTCATCTTACGGTCACGTTCCGACGGCAGGGTTCTGCTTGCCATTACACCCGGAACTGTACAGCCAAATCCAATCAGCATTGGCACAATACTTCGTCCCGACAAACCGATTTTTCGTAAAAGCTTATCCATAACAAAAGCAACACGAGCCATATATCCGCTGTCCTCAAGGATTGACAGGAAGAAAAACAGCGTTACAATTATCGGCAAAAAACTAAGCACACTGCCGACACCTGCAAATACACCGTCAATTATCAGAGAATGAACAACCTCATTAATTCCATATGTCGTAAGACCGCTGTCAACAACACCTGTAAGCCACTCTATGCCCATTTCAAGCAAATCTGATAGGTATGAACCGATTACTCCGAAGGTCAGCCAGAACACAAGCGCCATTATGCAAACAAACGACGGAATTGCTGTAAACCTGCCCGTAAGTATTTTATCAATCTTAATGCTTCGGGCGTGTTCCCTACTCTCTTTCGGCCTAACAACAGCTGTCTCACACACCTTGTCAATAAAGCTAAATCGCATATCGGCAATGGCAGCTGAACGGTCAAGCCCTCTTTCCTCTTCCATCTGCTGAATAATATGCTCAAGCATTTCTTTTTCATTTTTATCAAGATTTAATTTTTCAAGGACAATTTTATCACCCTCAGCAAGCTTTGCTGCCGCAAATCTTACTGGAATATCAGCAGCGTTTGCGTGGTCTTCTATAAGGTGCATAATTGCATGAAGACAGCGGTGAACAGCACCGTTATGCTCATTCGGCAGACAAAAATCCTTTATGCTTGGCTTTTCCTGATAATAAGCAACATGAACTGCATGGTCAACAAGCTCACTTATACCCTCATTCCTTGATGCAGAAATGGGCACAACAGGAATCCCTAAAATGTTTTCCATTTCATTTACTCGTATTGATCCGCCGTTTTTTCGCACTTCATCCATCATATTAAGTGCCAAAACCATTGGGATGTTAAGCTCCATAAGTTGCATTGTCAAATATAAATTTCGCTCAATGTTTGTTGCATCAACAATATTTATTATTCCCTCAGGCTTGCTGTTAAGTAAAAATTCACGGGTTACAAGCTCCTCACTTGTATATGGCGACATAGAATAAATTCCCGGCAAATCAGTTACCATAGTATTACTATGCTCTTTTATTATGCCGTCTTTTCGGTCAACAGTAACACCCGGAAAATTGCCGACATGCTGATTAGATCCTGTAAGCTGATTAAACAAAGTCGTTTTGCCGCAGTTCTGGTTGCCTGCAAGTGCAAAATTCAGGACTCTGTCACTCGGAAGAGGAGTACCGCTGCATTTTTCGTGAAAAATACCGCCCTCGCCTAAACCCGGATGCTTTGATTTTTGTCCCAATTTTGACTTTTCCTTATGCTCCGGATTTTTTATTGTTTTATCATCTGTTGCTTTATGAATATTATCTACCAAAATTTTTTTCGCATCATCAAGACGCAGAGTCAATTCATAGTTATGTATTCTCAGTTCCATTGGGTCTCCCATTGGTGCAAGCTTTACCATTGTAACACTCACTCCGGGAATTAATCCCATATCAAGAAAATGCTGGCGCAATGCACCTTCGCCACCAATCTTGGTTACTCTTGCACTTTCGCCGATTTTTAATTCGCTAAGTTCCACAACATCTCACCTCTGTACTAATTTTAACATATTTTCCTGAATTTTAATACACCTTTTCAAAAATAATAAGTTATACTAATCGCTATAACAATATATGATATGCCGAACAAAGTAAGCTTTTGCTATGAGAGCCGAATTATTCTGTTGACTTTGTTAATATTATTTCGTACAATATAATCATACTACAAATAAAGAAGGTGTCTTTATGTTCATTAAAAGTAAATTATCTGCATTTTCTCTTTGTACTGTTCTTACAATTTCAGTTTTTTCAGGTTGTAATATAAATAACATCACTACTCAATCACCTTCTACTGCTATGGAAAATGTACAAAGCACAACTGCTGTCCAAACTGAGGTTACTGATGATGACTCAGCAGATGACATTAATATTCAATTAGAAAGCACCACACCAAACACCGCACTGTTTGCAGATATTTATGACGAATACACCGAGGAACTCGTTTCAATAACACCTGTTTTAATAAGCGAATTTAACGATGAAGCAGAAGCTTTTAAAGATGGTAATAACACAGAAAATCTGTTAGAACAAAAGAAAGAAGAGCTTACAGATATATTCAACGAAGGATTGGCAAAATTTGTTATTGCTGTCGGTGATACCGGTGCAAATAATGATGAATATGAATTTTGGCACAACAAACTTGAAGATGTTTATAACGCTCAAGTCCGTGAACTTATAAGCAACTGTGCAGCACAAAATGATATCCAATACGGCGAAGATATGGATTATTAATATTAATTATAAAAAAACGGCAGAGAAGTCAAAAACTTCTCTGCCGTTTTTTATATTAGGATTTTTATTCGGAATAAGTTACTGTAAATGACTCAAGTGTACCCTCAATGTTCACAACACATTTTTCTCCGTTTGCACCATCAATAGTAACGCTTGCCTTGCCGTCTGCAAAGTCTTCTGTAATGTCCTCTTTAATATTCTCAGCAGGCAATTCAAAATAAATCTTTCCGTCTTCCTCCGTCAAAGTCGGATTCATACCAGGTGTTTCCATTTCTATAGTGTCGCCATCGTTAATTTCAGCATCACCACCAAAGGAATAATACATGCTTGAACCATTTTTGTCATCAACAGTCATTTCATAAGAAACATCGCCGTTTTCATCAGTCGTTTTTACTACATCAATATCCTGCGTTTCACCATCTACAATCCTATGAACTACTATTTTTTCAACCCATGTTTCTCCTGTAGACGCATAAACAATGGCATTGCTTGCAATAAGCATTACAACTACTGCTGCTGCAACGTAAAGCACCTTTCTTATTGCATATATTTTCTTTCTTGGTTTTGTTTCAGTCATATTTTTCACCTTTCTCAAAAGATCATCAGACGCGTGAACCTCGTCAAACGTACTTTTATAAAATTCAAAATTATCTTTATATGTATTCATATCCACGCCCCCTTAAGTTGTTCCCTAATTTTATTTCTTGCTCTCATCAGTCGGGTCTGCACATTGGTGTCTGAAATATTAAGAATTTTTGCAATTTCCTTAACGCTGTATCCCTCATAATAATACAGATGAATAACTACACTGTACTTGGGGGGCAGTTTCATAACCTCATTAAAAAGCTCCTCTTTTTCGGACTCAATATAAACAGGCTCCTTATCAAGATCGTCAAATGATGTAACATTTCTTCTCCAGAATGATTTCCATATGTTTTTGCATTCATTTACAGCCACTTTTATGAGCCATCTTCTGATGTGTTCCTCGTCGTTGAATTCTAAATTGGTTTTTAACAGCTTCAGAAATGTATTTTGCACTGCGTCCTCAGCATCATTTTTATTTTTGCAATAGCTGAGTGCCGAGCGATATACAATGTCAGTATATTGCTCAGCAATTCTGTTAAATTCAGACGCTTCCATACTTCCCCTCCTTGCAAGAAATTCGGTGACTAAAACATATATATTCTACTATGTTAGCCGTCCATTTAAAAGGCCTTTCATAATATGAACAATCCAAACATTAAAAATATCACAATTTTTTCTGCGTTTCATAAGTTTTATTTAATATGTAACTGTTAACCCGAAGATTTACTTTGTGTTATTGTAATAGTTCTTAAGACACTATTAAAACTTGTAATAGAATACGGAGAGTCACCATGATAAATAATTTCAAACTTTTGGAAACTGAATTATAAATCCTATTAGCGAAAGTAAAACGAAAAGACCCACATGGTCTGAAAACCATACGGGTCTTTCCGTTTTATGTGAATTAAAAAGGATAGGTTAAATAATAATTAAAGGTATTGATTACTCAACATCCTGCATTGCTGCATAACCTGTTTCGCCTGTTCTTACCTTTACAACATCTTCAACATCATAAATGAAGATTTTACCGTCGCCTATGTGACCTGTGTAAAGCGCCTTAACAGCTGCATCTACAACTGCCTTAACAGGAACCTTGCATACAACAATTTCTACCTTCATCTTCGGCAGTAGGTTGCTTTCAACAGCAACACCACGATAATACTCTGCCTTGCCCTTCTGAGCACCGCAACCGAGCACCTGTGAAACTGTCATACCTGTAATGCCGAGCTTATCCATTTCTTCTTTGAGAGCCTCAAGTCTTGACTGCTTAAGAAGAATGTCAATTTTAGTAATCTTAACACCGTCTTCTGATGCAATGTCATACTTACCTGCAAGCTGAACAGGAACTGCCTGAGTTACAGGAACATTTCCCTCAGTGTCAATGGTTTCATCAAGTGAAGCAACACCTACACCAATAGGAGCGAAGTCAGCATATGCACTGATAAGACCATGCTCTGTAACATCAAGACCCTTCATTTCCTCTTCTTTAGAAGCACGAAGTCCGATTGTAGCCTTGATAACCTTAAAGAAGATTGTCATTGTAACGATAGTCCAAGCTGCAACTGCAAGCACACCAAGAGCCTGAATACCAAGCTGTGAGAAACCGCCGCCATAGAAAAGACCTGTGATTTCGTCCTGACCGTTGCCTGTTGCAAAAAGACCTACTGCAAGAGTACCCCAGATACCGTTTGCACCGTGTACTGCAACAGCACCTACCGGGTCATCAACCTTAAGCTTAATGTCAATAAATTCAACAGCCACTACTACAATAATACCTGCAACAAGACCGATTATTGCAGCACCAAGGGCGTCAACATCAGCACAAGGAGCTGTAATTGCTACAAGACCTGCAAGTGAGCCGTTAAGTGACATTGAAACATCAGGCTTGCCGTTCTTAATCCAAGTGAAAATCATAGTTGCACATGTTGCAATAGCAGGAGCTATTGTTGTTGTCAGGAATATCTGACCGAGATTATCTGTTGTTGCAGCTGCTGCACCGTTAAATCCGTACCAACCGAACCAAAGGATAAATACACCGAGTGCACCGAGTGTAAGGCTATGACCCGGAATAGCATTTACTTTGCCGTTTTTTCCGTATTTGCCGATACGTGGTCCGAGAATAATCGCACCGATAAGCGCTGAGATACCGCCTACCATATGGATTGCACAAGAACCCGCAAAGTCAACAAATCCAAGCTGTGAAAGCCAACCATCGCCCCAAATCCAGTGAGCCTCAATCGGGTAAACTACTGCTGAAAGGATAACAGAATAAACACAGTATGAAACAAACTTTGTTCTTTCAGCCATAGCACCGGAAACTATTGTTGCAGTTGTAGCACAGAATACCATATTAAAAACAAAATTGTGCCATGGGAAATTATTAAAGTCTGTAAAAATTTGTAAATTCGGCTGACCAATCAGTCCGAAAAAGGCATTCTCGCCACAGAGCAACCCAAAGCCAAGAAACATAAATACTACTGTACCAAGACAAAAGTCCATAAGGTTTTTCATTATGATGTTACCGGCATTCTTTGCTCGGGTAAAGCCCGTCTCTACCATTGCAAATCCGCACTGCATAAAAAATACAAGTGCTGCACCTATCAAAAACCATACGCCTGATGTACCGAAAATCGTACTATTCAGAGTTTCTGATACTAAATTCTCTACTCCCATTCTTATCACTCCAATAAAATAATAAAATAAACAAACGGCGCATAATCTACAAAGAATTGTAAGATTACACGCCGTTGTGTTAAAATATTAAGTTACATAAAACTATTAAACACCAAAGAGCATTTCGCCGTATGATGGATAAGGCCAATACTCTGAAGAAGTTTCTGTCTCCATTGAATCGCCCACTGCACGAAGCTCCTGCATTATTGCAAATACAGTTTCTCTGAAGAAAGTAGCCTGAGCAAGATTGTCGTTACTGAACTCAGCAGCCTTGATTACTGCTTCTTCAAGCTCAGAAGTCTTTTTGCTGAAGCATACAAGCTTGTTAGAAAGGCTTGTTACAATTTCCTCTTCAACAGATGTAGGAATTGCAGCTGAAAGAGCCTTCTTTGCAAGTGCTGTATCTGTAAGCTCTCTGATATATGATGAAACAGCAGGAAGAATATTCTTCTTAGCCATATCAATCATTGTAAGTGCTTCAATATTAATCTGCTTTGAATAGCTCTCAAGTTCGATTTCATATCTTGCCTGAAGTTCTTCCTCAGAACAAATCTTGTTCTTAACAAACAAATCAATGTTCTTCTTATCAATAAAGTGAGCAATAGCTTCAGGAAGTGACTTAAGATTGAGAAGTCCTCTCTTTTCAGCCTCAACAACCCACTCTTCTGCATAGTTATCACCGTTAAAGATAATAGCCTGATGCTCTGTTAATGTCTTCTTAATCAAAGCCTTTACAGCTGCCTCGATATCTGATGCATCCTTAAGTTCATCATAGAACTGTGAAAGTTCTTCGGCAACCATTGTATTAAGCATATAGTTTGGACAAGCAATATTAAGAGAAGAACCAAGTGCTCTGAACTCAAACTTATTGCCTGTGAAAGCAAACGGAGATGTACGGTTACGGTCTGATGTATCCTTCTTAAAATCAGGAAGAACATCAACGCCTGTCTGCATCTTAACCTTGCCCTTGCTTACATATTCAGTATCGTTGATAATTGAGTCAACAAGTGCGCCTAAGTCATCACCGAGATACATTGAAATGATTGCAGGAGGTGCTTCATTTGCGCCAAGACGGTGGTCATTGCCTGCTGAAGCAACTGTAATTCTGAGCAAATCCTGATATTCATGAACAGCCTTAACAATAGCTGCAAGGAAAAGAAGGAACTGTGTGTTATTTTCAGGCTCTTTGCCCGGGTCAAGAAGGTTTTCACCTGTGTTAGTAGAAATTGACCAGTTGTTGTGCTTACCTGAACCGTTAATACCTGCAAATGGCTTTTCATGGAGAAGGCAAACAAGATTATGCTTTTCAGCTACCTTTTTCATAATCTCCATTGTAAGCTCGTTGTGGTCAGTAGCAATATTTGTTGTTGTAAAAATAGGAGCAAGCTCATGCTGTGAAGGAGCAACCTCATTATGCTTTGTTTTTGCAAGAATACCAAGCTTCCAAAGCTCCTCATCAAGGTCACGCATGTAAGCTGCAACTCTTGTTTTGATTGCACCAAAGTAATGGTCGTCAAGTTCCTGACCCTTTGGAGCCTTTGCACCGAAAAGTGTGCGTCCTGTATAAATAAGGTCTTCTCTCTGATCATACATTTCCTTATCAATAAGGAAGTATTCCTGTTCAGGACCAACTGTTGTTGTAACTCTTGTTACTTCTGTTTTTCCGAGAAGATTAAGAATCTTTACAGCCTCAGTGCTGATTCTTTCCATTGAGCGAAGGAGAGGAGTCTTTTTATCAAGAACCTCGCCTGTATATGAACAGAATGCTGTCGGAATATAAAGTGTGCCATCCTTAGCAAATGCATAAGAAGTAGGGTCCCATGTTGTGTAACCTCTTGCCTCAAATGTTGCACGAATACCGCCGCTTGGGAAAGATGAAGCATCAGGCTCACCCTTGATAAGCTCTTTTCCGGAAAACTCCATAATAATCTGACCGTCACCGTTAGGGCTGATAAAGCTGTCGTGCTTTTCAGCTGTAACACCTGTCATTGGCTGGAACCAGTGTGTGTAGTGAGTGCAGCCTTTTTCGATTGCCCAATCCTTCATAGCACTTGCAACAACATTTGCAACGCTGATATCGAGCGGAGCACCGTCCTGGATTGTCTTTTTCAAGGCTCTATATGTTGCCTTCGGAAGTCTTTCCTGCATTGTCTGGTCATTGAAAACCATACAACCGAATAATTCTGGTACTTTTACCATTTGATAACTCTCCTATCCAATATGTTTTTGACGAAAAAAGACAAACGACGCCGTAAGCCCATCAGCTTACAGCGCCATTGCTGTGTCATTGATGATAGTATATTCCATTTTAAGTAATTTGTCAATAGAAATTTATAAAAAATCCTATGAATTGCAAGTTTTTATAAATTCCTTGCAATATTAATTTCTAATAACCTAAAATTATTGCATATTTTTACTAAAAGCACAATTTTTAATGAAAGTTAGTTAAAATAAAATTGCAAATTTATTTCATTCTACCTTGACAAAGCGTAATATATAGTTATATAATGATTGAGTAGCACGCTATATTTGCAAAATTTCCGTAAAATTTGCAGGATTTTAGACTTGAAATTGCAAATTAATATTTTACGGTTATGCGCCTTACTTATTTATGTATATTAGTCAGTTGAATTTATTATACATTATATTATATATATTGATTCGGCAAATTACAGCGTGATTTGAAAGGAAAGGATGAAGATTGATGGAACAGATTGAGAACAGACAAAATCCAAAAGGACTGTATTCTCCTCGCTTTGAGCATGACAACTGCGGTATTGGTGCGGTAGTTAACATTAACGGCATAAAATCGCATGACACCGTGGCAAATGCGTTGACTATTGTTGAAACTCTTGAACACAGAGCAGGTAAAGACGCCGATGGAAAAACAGGCGACGGCGTTGGCATCTTGCTTCAGATTTCACACAAATTTTTTAAGAAGGCAGCTAAGGAAATCGGCATTAACCTTACTTCTGAAAGAGATTATGCAGTCGGTATGTTCTTCTTCCCGCAAAACGAGCTTGCAAGAAATCAGGCAAAGAAAATGTTTGAGATTATTGCTGAAAAAGAGGGACTTAAGGTTCTGGGCTGGAGAAATGTTCCTTCAAATAATAACGCTATCGGCCAAAGAGCTCTTGACTGTATGCCTGCTATCATGCAGTGCTTTATCAAACGACCAAGCGGCGTAAAAAAAGGCATTGACTTTGACCGTAAGCTATATATTGCAAGAAGAATTTTTGAGCAAAGTAATGAAGATACATATGTAGTTTCGCTCTCAAGCAGAACTATCGTATATAAGGGTATGTTCCTTGTCGGCGATTTACGCAGATTTTTCCTTGATTTGCAGGACAATGACTATGAGTCAGCCATTGCTATGGTACACTCAAGATTTTCTACAAATACAAACCCAAGCTGGCAAAGAGCTCATCCAAACAGAATGATTGTTCACAACGGTGAGATTAACACAATTAGAGGCAATGCCGATAAAATGCTTGCACGAGAAGAAACAATGCGCAGTGAACACCTCAAGGGAGACCTTGATAAGGTTATCCCTGTTGTAAACACAGAGGGTTCCGACTCTGCAATGCTTGACAACACTCTTGAATTTCTCGTAATGAGCGGAATGGATTTACCTCTTGCAGTTATGATTACAATTCCTGAGCCTTGGGACAATAACCACACTATATCACAGAAGAAAAAGGACTTCTATCAGTATTATGCAACAATGATGGAGCCATGGGACGGCCCTGCATCAATCCTGTTCTCTGATGGCGACATTATGGGTGCTGTACTTGACCGTAACGGTTTGCGTCCGTCAAGATATTACATCACGGATGACAACAACCTTATTCTTTCATCAGAGGTTGGCGCACTTCCGCTTGACCCAAAAAAGATTGTCACAAAGGAAAGACTTCGTCCGGGCAAAATGTTGCTTGTTGACACAGTTCAGGGTAAGCTGATTGATGACGACGAACTCAAGGAGGCTTATGCCTCAAAACAGCCTTACGGCGAATGGCTTGACAGCAACCTTGTAAAGCTCAAAGAGCTTAAAATTCCTAATGCAAAGGTTGAAGAGCATACAGAGGAAGACAGAAAGAAACTTCAGAAGGCATTCGGTTATGCTTATGAAGACATTATGACTACAATTCTTCCAATGGCTAAAAACGGTAGCGAATCTATCGCTGCCATGGGTACAGACAGCCCGATTCCTGTACTTTCAAATCAACCTCAGCCGCTGTTTAACTACTTTAAGCAATTATTTGCACAGGTTACAAATCCGCCTATTGATGCAATTCGTGAGGAAATTGTAACATCAACAACCGTTTATATCGGTGATGACGGCAACATTTTGCAGGAAAGACCTGAAAACTGCAAGGTGCTTAAGGTAAGAAATCCAATTCTCACCTCAACTGATATTCTTAAAATCAAGAATATGAAGATTCACGGTTTTAAGGTTGCAGTTGTTCCTATTCTATATTATAAAAACACAAAACTTTCAAAAGCTATCAACAGATTGTTTATAGAGGTTGACAAGGCATACAATGACGGTGCAAACATTGTTATCCTGTCTGACCGTGGTGTTGACGAAAACCACCTTGCAATTCCATCATTGCTTGCTGTTTCCGCAATTCATCAGCACCTTGTTACAACAAAAAGAAGAACTTCACTTGCTATCATTCTTGAAAGCGGTGAGCCGAGAGAAGTTCATCACTTTGCAACACTTCTCGGTTACGGTGCAAGTGCAATCAACCCATATCTTGCACAGGAAACAATCCACGAGCTTATTAATGACGATTTGCTCGACAAGGATTACTATGCTGCTGTATCTGATTACAATAACGCAATTCTTCACGGTATTGTAAAAATTGCATCAAAAATGGGTATTTCTACAATCCAGTCATATCAGGGTTCTCAGATTTTTGAGGCTATCGGTATTGGCGAAGATGTTATAAACAAATACTTTACAGGCACAGTCAGCAGAATCGGCGGTATCACAATTCAGGATATCGAAAGAAATGTTGACAAGCTTCACACTTCCGCATTTGACCCTCTCGGCTTAGGCACAAGCTCAGGCACAGAAATTGAATCCAGAGGCAGTCACAAATACAGAAGCGGCAAGGAAGAACATTTATATAATCCAAAGACAATTTATCTTCTTCAGCAGGCAACAAGGCTTGGAAATTATGACCTTTACAAGCAGTATTCACATCTTATTTCCGAAGAAATGGATCCAATGAATATCCGTGGTCTGTTTGAATTTAACTACGCTGAAAATCCGATTTCTCTTGAAGAAGTTGAAAGCGTTGAGTCAATCGTACAACGCTTTAAGACAGGCGCTATGTCATACGGTTCAATCTCTCAAGAGGCTCACGAGGCTCTTGCAATTGCAATGAATATGCTTCACGGCAAGTCAAACTCAGGTGAGGGCGGTGAAAGCCTTGAAAGACTACTTACAAAGGGTCAAAAAGAGGACAGATGTTCTGCAATCAAGCAGGTTGCATCAGGCAGATTCGGCGTAACATCAAGATACCTTACTTCTGCAAATGAAATTCAGATTAAAATGGCACAGGGTGCAAAACCGGGTGAAGGCGGTCATCTTCCGGGCAAAAAGGTTTATCCATGGATCGCCGCAACAAGACATTCAACCCCCGGTGTATCCCTTATCTCCCCTCCTCCTCACCACGATATTTATTCAATTGAGGACTTGGCACAGCTTATTTATGATCTTAAAAATGCCAACAAGGACGCAAGAATTTCTGTAAAGCTTGTTTCTGAATGCGGTGTCGGCACAGTTGCAGCAGGTGTTGCAAAAGCTGGTGCAGGCGTTATCCTTATTTCGGGTTATGACGGCGGTACAGGTGCTGCTCCAAAGAATTCTATCTACAATGCAGGTCTGCCATGGGAGCTTGGTCTTGCTGAGGCTCATCAGACACTCATTATGAACGACCTGAGAAACAAGGTTATTATTGAAACAGACGGCAAGCTGATGACAGGCCGTGATGTTGCCATCGCTGCAATTCTCGGTGCAGAGGAATACGGCTTTGCAACTGCTCCTCTTGTAACACTCGGCTGTGCAATGATGAGAGTTTGTAACCTTGACACTTGTCCGTTCGGTGTAGCTACACAGGATCCTGAGCTTCGCAAGAAGTTTATGGGCAAGTCTGAATATGTTGTAAACTTTATGAAGTTTGTTGCAGAAGAGCTTCGTGAATATATGGCAAAGCTCGGAATCAAGACAGTTGATGAACTTGTTGGCAGAATTGACCTTATCAAGCGCAAGGATAACATAAAGGGTACAGCAGCAGAGGTTGACCTTTCAAACATTCTCAATGCTAACTTTACATCTGAAAAGATTGAGTATAATAAGAAAAGTCTTTATGACTTTAAACTTGAAACAACTATTGACGAAAAAGTGCTTCTCAAGGAATTTAAGACTGCACTTGCAAATGGCACAAAGAAAACTATCCAAATTGATGTTGTAAACACTGACCGTTCACTTGGTACTATCTTCGGTTCTGAAATCACAAAGAAGTACTACAACACTCTTGAAGACGATACATTTAAGGTTGTATGTAACGGTTCAGGCGGCCAGAGCTTTGGTGCTTTCATTCCAAACGGTCTTACACTTGAGCTTGTCGGCGACTCAAACGACTACTTTGGAAAGGGTCTTTCAGGCGGTAAGCTTGTTGTTTATCCTCCAAAGGGGTCAAAGTTCAAGGCTGATGAAAACATCATCATCGGTAATGTTTCACTCTATGGTGCAACAAGCGGTAAGGCTTTCATAAACGGTGTTGCAGGCGAGCGTTTCTGCGTAAGAAACTCCGGTGCAACAGCAGTTGTTGAAGGTGTGGGCGACCACGGCTGTGAATATATGACAGGCGGTAGAGTTGTTGTTATCGGTAAAACAGGTAAAAACTTTGCGGCAGGTATGTCCGGTGGCGTAGCTTATGTTCTTGACGAGGACCGTGACCTTTATACAAAGCTTAACAAGGAAATGGTACTATTCACTGAAGTTACCGAAAAATACGATATTTTAGAGCTTAAAGAACTTATCACACAGCATGTTGAGGCTACAAACTCTGAAAAGGGTAAGAAAATCCTTGAAAACTTTGACGAATATCTTCCTAAGTTCAAGAGAATTATTCCTCACGACTACAAGAAGATGATGTCTGCTATTGCACAGTTTGAAGAAAAAGGCTTAAGCAGCGAGCAGGCAAAGATTGAAGCATTTTATCAGATTGTTAAGAATAAGTAAGGAGGAGCAGTCATGGGAAAGCCAACAGGATTTATGGATTATAAGCGTGAGGATGCTCCTGCATTCTCTGTTAAAGAAAGAATTACAAATTATAACGAATTTCACGAGCCTCTTTCAAAAAAGGATCAGGCAACTCAGGGTGCCAGATGTATGGACTGCGGTGTTCCGTTTTGTCAGGCAGGTATGCAGATTGGTTCCGGTTTTTCGGGCTGTCCGCTCAACAACTTAATCCCTGAATGGAATGACCTTATCTTTAAGGGTGGCTGGGATAAAGCATATCACAGACTAAAGGCTACAAACAATTTTCCTGAGTTTACCTCCCGTGTTTGTCCTGCACTTTGCGAAAAGGCATGCACATGCGGTGCAAACGGTGATTCTGTTACCGTAAGAGCCAACGAGTACGGCATTATTGAAAACGCCTATGAAGAGGGACTTGCAGACGCAAAAATTCCACAGACACGCACAGGCAAAAAGATTGCAATTATCGGCTCGGGACCGTCAGGTCTTGCGGCAGCAGATGAACTCAATCAGCGTGGTCACTCTGTAACCGTATTTGAGCGTTCAGACAGAGTCGGCGGTCTATTGATGTACGGCATTCCAAATATGAAGCTTGAAAAACATATCATCGACCGCAAGGTTGATATTATGAAAGAAGAAGGCATTGAGTTTAAGACGGGAGTAAATGTCGGCAAGGATGTTAGTGCAGATGAACTTTTAAAGGAATATGACAGAGTAATACTTGCTTGCGGTGCCTCTAATCCTCGTGATATCAAAGTACCTGGCAGAGAGGCAAACGGCATTTACTTTGCCGTTGACTTCCTAAAATCAACAACAAAGGCACTTCTTGACAATGATTTACAGGACGGTACATATATTTCTGCGAAAGACAAAAATGTTATGGTTATCGGCGGCGGTGACACGGGTAATGACTGCGTGGGCACAAGCATCCGCCACGGTGCAAAGTCAGTTTTACAGCTTGAAATGATGCCGAAGTTACCTGACGAAAGAGCCGACAATAACCCATGGCCTGAATGGCCTCGTGTCTGCAAAACAGACTACGGTCAGGAAGAAGCTATAGAGGTATTCGGCAGTGACCCAAGAGTTTATCAGACAACTGTTAAGGAGTTTAAGGCTGATAAAAACGGTAATCTTAAGCAGGCTGTGCTTGTAAAGCTTAATCCGCAGGTTGATAAGAAAACAGGCAGAATGATGATGAAAGAGGTTGCAGGCTCTGAATATATAGTTGATGTTGACCTTGTTTTAATTGCAGCAGGCTTTTTAGGTTCTGAAAGTTATGTAACAAAGGCATTCGGTGTTGAAACAAACGAGCGTACCAATGTTGCAACTGTACAGGGCAAATATCAGACAACAGTCAAAAATGTGTTTGTTGCAGGCGATATGCACAGAGGTCAGTCGCTTGTAGTTTGGGCTATTCGTGAGGGTAGAGATGTTGCCCGTGAGGTTGACGAAAGCCTGATGGGATATACAAACCTTTAATTTTACTTTATTAATTTTGTCCTTCCTATATTATAAGGCTCTATGTCAATAGTTGGGGTAAACCCGAAAAAAGAATTTTACAAGCGATGGC
>JAFLSM010000049.1 GCA_022510955.1 Ruminococcus sp.
TTCTGCATACAGCAGATTATCAGAACTAATATTATAAATTTAAGGCAATGCACCAATTTAAGTGCATTGCCTTTTTTGCGATATAGCATAAATATTAATATACATTGCTTTTTGCAGTTGGGTGTGGTAATATAAAACAACTACAAATTGAAATTATAGTGAGGAGATGTTTCTATTGGATATAAAAGAACAATTTAATCTTATCGCAGAAGAATATGATAAAAACCGCAAAAAGTTTATTCCTTGTTTTGAAGATTATTATATAAATACTACCCAATTCATCGTTTCAAATATAACAAAGCCAAGACGAATTTTAGATTTAGGAGCAGGAACAGGATTGTTGTCATATTTTTGGTATCAACATTATCCTGAGTCTGAATATGTACTTGTTGATATAGCAGATGATATGTTGAACATTGCTCGAAAAAGATTCGCAGGTATAGACAAAGTGACTTATCAAGTGCTGGACTATTTAGACGGACTTCCAAACGGAGATTTTGATGCAGTAGTATCAGCATTGTCAATTCACCATTTAGAGAACAATGAAAAAACAAGATTATTTACACAGATTTATGATAAATTACCGACAGGTGGATTGTTCATAAATTATGACCAATTTTGTGCCAATCAGAAAGAGATGAATGATTGGTTTAATTCTTATTGGGAAAACCAGCTAATCAAAAGTGGGTTAACAGATAATGATATATCACTATGGCAAGAACGAAGAAAATTAGATAAAGAATGTTCAGTCGAGGACGAAATTGAAATGATTTCCAAGTGTAATTTTAAGATTGTCAAGTGTGTTTATTCCTATCAGAAATTTTCTGTTATTGTTGCAATAAAATAAATTTTAGTTTTTCGGTATGAATAAATACCTTTGATTGGTTTATAACGGGTGATGTTAGTTTTAACATCACCCGTTTGTTCAGCTAATTATATAATATGGTATGTAATTCTCACAAGAGCGAGAGTTTTATTATTTCAAATTATAATGCTTTTCTAAAATATCAAGCACGCTTTCATATGTGTCGTTTTCCTGTCGTTCATAAACAAAAAATCCGCTTTCTTTCATCTTTGCTTGCTCTAATTCATTCGTAAGCTCAAGTCCTTTAAAGATATTCTCAAAATATATTTCAGATAATTTCTGTTTTTTAACGAACTCGTAAAAACCTCTTTTTTCAGGTCGATTAAAATATGTTTTTCTTATAACTTTTTTATCAACTACCAAAAATGCAATTTGATTATAGTCGAGAATTTCACTTGTATATGCAGGTGAATACAGTACATCAGCAACAACCTTTTGATTTTTGGATAATGCCATAAGGTCAATAAGTACCATTTCGGTTTGTTCTCTAAGTGAACTCATATTCCATAAAGCCATTTCCTGAGGATTTCGTGTGTATTGTTTATGAAAGTCCTTTAAATGATAACACATATGCGGCTGATTAAATTCATCAGCAATACTCCTATGTTGTTCATACATTTTGTCCATATCGTAAAGATAATAATTATGTTTTTCTGCAATCAGCCTTGCCATTGTGGTTTTGCCCCCGCACGCTGTACCGCAAACAAAAATTACATTTTTAAGGTTATGTTTGATTATATTATTCTTTAAATTCATTATATATTATCTCCTTTTTTGCATAACAATAAAGCCTGCCGTTAACAGGTAAAAATAAACTGTAACACACATCTTATCTTAATTTATTGTTGTTATACAAAAAATGACAATACATAATTACCTCCCTC
The DNA here is from genome assembly GCA_022510955.1 of Ruminococcus sp. Classification (GTDB taxonomy): domain Bacteria; phylum Bacillota; class Clostridia; order Oscillospirales; family Acutalibacteraceae; genus Ruminococcoides. Next base: position 1,750 of record JAFLSM010000049.1, read on the forward strand.
AACCGCTTAGAGCTTTTAGAATGTTGTCTGTAAGATTTTCTGTCAAAAACCTTATTGGAGGAATGTGGATAAACACCGCATTTCCGTCAAATTTTTTTAGCATATAAAAATAAGCTTCATTGCACAAATAATGTGTAGCTTTGCTTGAAATTACTGCATTAACGCTTGATTTTTGCAGATTATTTTTTATTTCAGCTGTGTTGATTTTTGTTTTGCAAATAACATTATCTTTTTCGGCAACACTTTCAATCCTAAGTGTATCAGACAGATTTTTGTCAAGTCCGAACATAATAATTTTTGAATAGTTACCTTTGATATTGTCAATATCTTTCTTTAATCCTGCAAAAGAGTTTGTCAAAAACAGATTATCGCCGTCAAACTTATTCACCAATACAAACGATGAATTATATTTTCCCTTAAATCCGACATATAAATTTGAACTTTTCATATTTTAAAATAATCTGTAATAAAACTTAGTATGCCGCAAGCAACGGAGAAACTCCGTTTGCCTGTTGTTTTTCGGCGTTACCAATCATGGAAATTGCCTTACCGCAACCCATAATTACGCAGTCGGACGCATATTTGTGTACACGAACACGCAGTTTTGTATGCTCGCTCACAAGCTTTGCAAAACCGCCAAGCTTTGCGATTCCGCCTGTAAGAATAATTCCGTCTGAATAAATATCACTCAAAAGCTCTGGCGGAGTTTTTTCAATTACATCCTTAATTGCACGCACAATGCCCATTGCAATTTCCTCAATAGCACATTTGATTTCAGAACTTTTTACATCAACAAATCTTGGTAGACCGCTGACTGCATCTCTGCCTTTTACTCTGAATATTTTTTCTTCAGTCGGAACTTTTACACATCCAATCGCTTTTTTACAGCTTTCAGCCATATTTGTGCCAATTATTAAATTGTATTGTTTGCGAATGTACTTTATAATTTCCTCGTCCATAGCTGAACCGGCTGTTTTGTATGTTTTTGATATTGTCATTCCGCCAAGAGAGATAACCGCAATGTCGGCTGTGCCGCTGCCGATGTCGGCAACCAGTGTTCCGTGAGGACTTGTAATATCAATGCCACAGCCAAGTGCAGCCGCCTTTGGATTTTCGATTAAGTACACCTTACGCACGCCGAAAGCACTGACTGCATTCACAACTGCACGCTTTTCAACCTCTGTCACATCACACGGAACAGATGTCACAACTCTTGGCATAACAACCTTAACAGAGCAAACTTCTTTAAGTAAAATCTGTACCATATCTTCAACAAGCTGTGACTGTGCAATCACACCTCCGTCAAGCGGATGTACCGCCTTGATGCCGTAGGGGGTTTTGCCAATCATATTATATGCTTCGTCGCCAACAGCATAAATCTTTTCGCTGTCGATATCATAGGTAATTACGCTTGCTTCATCAAGCACTTTGCCCTTGCCGTCAATAAACACCCTTGTTCTGTCAGAACCGAGATCTATAGCAATATCCATAAAGTACACTCCAATACTTAATATTTCTTAAAACTTTGTTTATGAAATGTTTACGGCACACATTGTGGCACAACAAATACTTTTACATCCTGCTTTTTCAAGCATTTTTGCACATTCTCCCAATGTGTTGCCCGTTGTAATTATATCATCAATAATCAAAATATTTTTGTCTTTTATTAGGTCTTTCGTGATAACCTGATAAACGCCTTTAACATTTTTTGCTCTTTCCCTGCTGTTTATGCTGTGTTGAGCTTTGTTTTCCTTTATTTTCTCAAGTGTATCGAAATAAGGCTTGTTTAAAATCTGTGCACATTGCCGTGCAAGCAATTCTGCCTGATTGTACTTGCGTACTTTAAGCGAATTTTTGTGCATAGGAACACAAGTGATTATATCAAATTTTTTGTCCTTGTACTCACGCACAATCCTTTCAACCATCAGCATTGCAAACTGTTTTGCATACACGCCCTGATTGCGGAATTTAAACCGCTTTATAGCATTAGCAAAGTCACCTTTATAGGGAAGAGGTGATACGCATTTGTAGCCGCCGACGGCATATTCTATAATTGAGATTTCGGGAAAAGATTTTGCACATTTTTCGCAGGCATAACCGTTTTTCTCAATCACATTTTTGCAGTAGGGACATTTTACAGTGTAGAAAATATCAGCTAAATTACTCTTTACTCTTCTAATAAAGTCCGTCATCACGCAACAATAATTCCTTTAGTCCGCTATATCGTTTTGATCTTCTGTTGTTATTTACCATATATTCCACGGTCATCGGATTGCCAACCAGAATCAGCGTTTTTTTAGCCCTTGTAACTGCCGTATAAAGCAGATTTCTGTAATAAAGCTGAGGAGGCCCTGAAAACATAGGGATAATTACAGCATCAAACTCGTTTCCCTGACTTTTATGTACAGTTATAGCGTATGCAAAGTCAAGATTAGAGCAGTCTTCAAACGAAACCCTTGCAACCTTGTCATAAAATAATATGCTGAGATGCTTTGTTTTTCTGTCAATCTTCTGCACAGTTCCGATGTCACCGTTGAACACGCCTTCTCCTGTGTCGCCGTTTTCTTTAAACCATCTTATATCATAGTTGTTTTTGATTTGCATTACCTTGTCGCCGACCCTGAAGGTCTTTGAACCAATCGTAACCTCTGCTTTGTCATCAGCCTTTGGATTTAAAGCGTTTTGCAGATGCTTGTTAAGTTCAACAGTGCCGAGATCTCCTTTTTTTGACGGACAAAGTACTTGAATATTATCAAATGGGGAATATTTATAAGCATTCGGTAATCTGTTGGCACACAGGTCAAGAATAACATTTGATATTTCCTGCTTATTATTTCTTCTGAGAAAAAAGAAGTCGTTGTCAGACGAACTAATTACAGGCATTTCACCATTTACAATTTTGTGAGCATTAGTGACAATCAGACTTTTCTGAGCCTGTCTAAAAATCTCATTAAGTCTGACAACAGGCACAATACCGCTGTCAATCAAATCGCCAAGCACATTGCCGGGTCCAACCGACGGAAGCTGGTCAGAGTCTCCGACTAAAATCAGTCTGCATCCGAATGGCAGTGCACGCATAACACTTTCAATAATATATGTGTCAACCATTGAAACCTCGTCAACAATCAACGCGTCACAGCTAAGCTGATTTCTTTCATTGCGGTTGAAAATAGGATTATCGTGTTTATCCCAGCTTACCTCAAGCAGTCTGTGGAGTGTCTTTGCTTCGTCGCCCGTAAGTTCGCTCATTCTCTGAGCCGCTCTGCCGGTAGGAGCGGACAAAAGCACCTTTCTGCCTTTGGACTTCATAATTTTAATAATCGCATTCAGTGTTGTTGTTTTACCTGTACCAGGACCGCCTGTAAGTATGAGCATACCCTCTGTAAGTGCCCTTGTGATTGCCTCTTTTTGCCTTTCGGCATATTTAATGCCGTCCTCTTTTTCACACTTTTCAATTTCTTTGTCAATACCGTTAATTTTCTCTGAAGGAAATTTAAGTAGCATTTTTATTCGAGAGGCGGTATAAAGCTCGCTCAAATGCGTTTGTGGCAGATACAAAAACTTTTTCTCATTGATTTTATCTTCAATCAGGCTTCTGTCAAAACACATTTCCTCAATGCAAGCCATAATCTTGTCAGGCTCAACCGACAGAAACTGCCCTGCTGTATCGGCAAGCTTTTCAAAAGGCAGGCAGGTGTGGCCGTTTATTTCGTTGTGCTTCAAAATATATACAAGTCCTGCACGCACACGAACATTGCTGTCATATTCAAAGTTTTCTTTTTTTGCGATGAAATCGGCATTTTCAAAAGAAACACCAAAATCGTTCTGGCACAAAATATAAGGATTTTCCTTTATCCGTTCTACACATCCAGGACCCAAATGATTAAAAATCTTTACTGACGCAGAGTTTGAAATTCCGTATTCACCAAGGTATAGCATAAGAGAACGCACCCCGGTGTTCTGACGAAGCTGATTTGCAAAATCGTTCGCCTTTGAAAGTGAAATTCCCTTAATCAAGGCAATTCTTTCGGGCTGGGTTTCCATAACATCAAGTGTAGCCTCTCCATACTCATTGACAATCAACTGTGCGGTCTTTGCTCCGATACCCTTGATTGCACCCGAGGACAGATAACGGAGAATATCTGCCGCTTCTGTAGGACGGCACACCTCGCATACTTCAACAGAAAACTGTCTGCCGTAGCTGTGGTGATTTGTGAATCTTCCCGTCACTTTAACAGTATCGCCTGCTCCAATCTGGGGTAAAAGTCCAACAGCGGTAATGCTGTCATCGCCGTTTGCAATCTCAAACACGGTGTAGCCGTTCTGTTCGTTTCTATAAATAATGTCTTCAACAGTACCGGTAATTTCGGTAAAGCTCTTTTCCATATTTACAAATCCTTAAAAATAGTATATATTTCCATTCTACCACAAATGATTGCAAATGTATATATTTTTATCACAGCATTTTGTTGTGTTTGTTTTCGCATAAAAAGGCTGTAGCAAAAATACCTCTCATTTGCTACAGCCATTTATAATATGTATATTTTTTTATGTGTTGTGAGTGCTTATAAAGTTATTGAATGGTGAATGACCCCTCAAGTGTAAGCGTAGTGTGAGGATAGTCATAATCAAAGTCGGCAATAAGATATTTTTCTTCATCATCACCAATCACTTTATTATTTTCCTCTTTGTAATCATAAATATCAACTTCTACAACCAGCTTGTATTCACCGCTTTGAAGTGCCGAATTTTCAAATTCATATGCTTGGTCATAGTTATCGCCTTCTGCTTTATATGTTAGACAACCGAGAGTATCAGAGCTTTTGGCTGATTCACTGTTTGCATATTCCTTTGCGAATTTTACGAAGCTTTCGGGATATAGCCTTGTGGATGTACCGTATGAAGTGTATGACGGCGTAACGCAAACTTCTTTTCCGTTTTCAATTTTGTATATTCTGTGTCTTGATGTATAGTCAACAAGCTTATCGTCAGTACCGTTTGTCAGAGTGTAGTCAAGTGATTTGCTCTCGCTGTTATAGACAATATCCGTAAGAGTAATTTTATCGTTATCGTCAGAGTAGTTGATTGCAGTAGCCGAACAGCCTGCAAGTGCAGATGAAATTGCAAGTGCGGATAATAAAACTAAAATTCTTGTTTTCATAATTTCACGACCTTATTAAATAATTAAAAATAGTTATCAAAGTACCTTTAAATAACCTTATACTTTAATTTATCACTGATTTGCAGTAATATCAATATAATTTTCGATTATAATATAAATTTGTATATATCCACAAAAAATTATATAATAATTGTTATCAATGTTTAATAGCAATCATTTTTTTACAATATTTAGTATTGCATTTTATTTTCGACACAAAATGTAAAAAATCTTTGTATAATTCCTTTATGTAAATTATAATGACGCTAAATCTTGTAGAATAATATGATGAATGAAACAATTTAGCGGTGGTGGTATCTTTGAAAAAAGCTTTGTTGATTTCACGCTCTGAAAAGAGTGCAAATTCACTAAGTGAGTTGCTTCGCAGTGAACAGTATTTTCAAATTGCGGTAGCAGATAATGTCACAGACGCTAAAAAGCTTGCTGAAAAAGAGGAGTATGACCTGATTTGTATTAATGCTCCTTTGTCTGACGAAAGCGGTATTGATTTGTCCAAGCATTTTGCAGGCACTACAAGAGCGTGCGTAGTAATAATCGTACCTCAAAAGAATGCTGACGAGATATATGATATTCTCACAGAGTGCGGCGTGCTGGTCATAGCAAAACCGATTAACAGACATCTTTTTCACCACTATTTGCAATTTACAGAATGCTTCAAAATGCGTATTTTGAGCGTTGCCCGTGAAAACGAAAAGCTAAAGCATATGGTTGAAGATATTAAGCTTATCGACAGGGCAAAGTTTCTGCTGATAACGTGTTTGAATATGAACGAAAGTCAAGCACACCGTTATCTTGAAAAGCAGGCAATGGATTTGCGAATAAGCAAGCTTCAGGTTGCAAAACAGGTTATTAAAACCTATGAGAACTAATTACAATTTCTGAAAGGATTGTGTTTTTATGAGCCGTGCGGCGTACTTAATTCTTGAAAATGGTACAGTGTTTGAAGGCAAGGCATTTGGTGCCGAAATAGAAACAACAGGAGAACTGGTTTTTACAACTGCAATGACCGGTTATCTTGAAACACTCACCGACCCCAGTTATTTTGGTCAGGTGGTTATTCAAACATTCCCTCTTATCGGCAACTACGGTGTAATACCGTCAGATTTTGAGAGTGCAGCTCCTGCGCTCAGAGGTTATATTGTTAGAGAATGGTGCCAAGTTCCTTCCAATTTCCGTTGTGAGGGTGATCTTGACACCTTTTTAAAAGATGCGGGCATTCCGGGAATCTATGGTATCGACACCCGTGCACTCACTCGAATCGTGCGTGAATACGGTGTGTTAAACTGCCGTATTGCGTATTCAAATGAAGTTAATGATGAAATCTTAAATGACATCAAAAACTATGTAATAACAGAGGCTGTTGAAAGCACAACGATTTCTAGGCAGCAGGAATTCAAATCAGAAAATCCTGAACTTAATGTAGTTTTAATGGATTTTGGTGCAAAGCACAACATTGGCAGAGAGCTTGTAAAGCGTGGCTGTAATGTAACTGTTGTTCCGGCAAATACAACTGCTGAGCAGATAAAGGCTATGAATCCCGATGGAATAATGCTTTCAAACGGACCGGGAGACCCTGCGTCAAATACAAGTATTATCGAGGAAATCAAAAAGCTTTGCGAGTATAAAATTCCGATTTTCGGTATTTGTCTCGGACATCAGCTTCTTGCACTTTCACAGGGTGCAAAGACCGAAAAGCTTAAATACGGTCACAGAGGTGCAAATCAGCCTGCAAAAGAGCTTAAAACAGGCAGAGTGTATATCACATCTCAAAACCACGGCTATGCGGTTGTAAGTGACAGCATGCCGGCAAACGGTGAGGTAAGCTTTGTAAACGGAAACGATAACACCTGTGAGGGTGTAACATATACGGATATGCCGGCATTTTCGGTTCAGTTCCATCCCGAGGCCTGCGGCGGACCTAAGGATACAGCATTTTTGTTTGACCGCTTTATAAAACTTATGAAGGATAATAAATAAAATTTTAGCATTTTAATAGCTTTCTATGTTCAGTTAAATACTGCTGATTAACATAAATTATACTTTTAATAGTAAGTTGTGATGTGTATTGTATAACGGAAGTTCATCTTCGCAATACAACCATTAAACATCAAGGAAAGCTTGTGAAGCGTTAATAAAAATTTTAATGAGGAATGATTTTATGCCACTCAAAAGTAATATTAAAAGAGTTATGGTTATCGGTTCAGGTCCGATTGTAATCGGTCAGGCTGCTGAATTTGACTATGCAGGCACACAGGCTTGTCGTGCACTCAAGGAAGAGGGTCTTGAGGTTATTCTCGTAAACTCAAACCCTGCTACAATTATGACTGACAATGCAATGGCGGACAAGGTTTATATAGAACCTCTCACACTTGAAACAGTAAAGAGAATCATCAAAAAAGAGCGTCCTGACAGCCTTCTTTCAACACTCGGCGGTCAAACAGGACTTACTCTTTCAATGCAGCTTGCCAAGGAGGGCTTCCTCGATAAGTACGGAGTTCAGCTTCTTGGTGCAAATCCTGAAACAATCGACAAGGCAGAAGACAGACAGCTTTTCAAGGACACTATGCTTGAAATTAATCAGCCTGTAATCCCATCTCTTGTAGTAAACGATGTTGAGTCTGCCGTTAAGTTTGCAGACGAAATAGGTTATCCAGTTATTATTCGTCCTGCTTTCACACTCGGAGGAACAGGCGGCGGTATTGTAGGCAACGAAGAAGAACTTCGTGAAATTACATCAAATGGTTTGGAGCTTTCACCAATCACTCAGGTACTTGTTGAAAAATGTATCTCCGGTTGGAAAGAAGTTGAGTTTGAGGTAATGCGTGACGGCGACGGCAATGTAATCACTGTCTGCTCAATGGAAAACTTTGACCCTGTAGGTGTACATACAGGCGACTCAATCGTAATTGCTCCAACTGTAACACTTGCGGACAAAGAGTATCAGATGCTCAGAAGTGCAGCCCTTGATATCATTTCTGCACTTAAGGTTGAGGGTGGTTGTAACTGCCAGTTTGCACTCAATCCTGAAACATTTGAGTATGCTGTAATCGAGGTTAATCCTCGTGTATCCCGTTCTTCTGCTCTTGCTTCAAAGGCAACAGGATACCCGATCGCTAAGGTTGCTGCAAAAATTGCAATCGGTTACACCTTAAATGAAATCAAAAATGCCGTAACGGGAACAACATATGCTTGCTTTGAGCCTGCACTCGACTATGTTGTAGTTAAGTTCCCTAAGTGGCCTTTCGATAAATTTGTATATGCAAAGCGTGACCTTGGTACACAGATGAAGGCAACAGGTGAAGTAATGGCCATTGCTCCGACTTTTGAGCAGGCAATTATGAAAGCTGTTCGTGGTGCTGAAATCTCTCACAATACTCTTAATGATAAGGAGTTTGCAGGACTTTCAAACGCATCTGTAATTGACAGACTGAGCGTTTGTGATGACAGAAGAATTTTCTGCGTGTATGAAGCACTAAAAAGAGGCGTTACTGTTGACCAGATTCACGAAATCACAATGATAGACGAGTGGTTTCTTGAAAAGCTTTGCAACCTCATTGCAATCGAAAATGAGCTTGCAAAGAATGAACTGACTGAGGAACTCTATGTTCGTGCCAAGAACAAGGGATTCCTTGACAAGACAATCGAAGAAATTTCGGGACAAAAGGTAACAAATCCTTTAGTTCCTGTTTATAAAATGGTTGATACCTGTGCGGCAGAGTTTGAGGCTCAGACTCCATACTTCTATTCAACCTATGACAAGGAAAATGAGGCAACACAGTTTATTAACAGCCGTAAAACCGACAAAAAGACTGTAATCGTATTCGGTTCAGGTCCAATCAGAATCGGACAGGGTATTGAGTTCGACTATGCGTCGGTTCACTGCGTGTGGGCACTCAAAAATGCAGGCTATGATGTTGTAATTGTCAACAACAACCCCGAAACAGTTTCAACTGACTTTGATACAGCTGACAGACTTTACTTTGAGCCACTCACAACAGAAGATGTTATGGGTATTATCAAGACTGAACAGCCGTTTGGTGTAGTTGTTGCATTTGGCGGTCAAACTGCTATTAAGCTCACAAAGTTTATGAGCGACAACGGTGTAAATATACTTGGTACTTCATATGATGCTATTGATATGGCAGAGGACAGAGAGCGTTTTGATGCACTTCTCGAAAAGTACCAAATCAAGCGACCAAAAGGTGTAACTGTTATGACAACAGAAGAGGCACTTGAGGTTGCAGAAAAGGTTGGATATCCTGTACTTCTCCGTCCGTCATATGTTCTTGGCGGTCAGAATATGATTATCGCCTTTAATGAGGCTGATGTTAAGGAGTATATGGCAATCATCCTTGCACAGAACATTGAAAATCCAATTCTTATTGATAAATACTTGCAGGGTACTGAGATTGAGGTTGACGCAATCTGCGACGGTGAAGATATCCTCATTCCTGGTATTATGGAGCATATTGAGCGTGCAGGTGTTCATTCTGGTGACTCAATTGCAGTTTATCCGGCATGGAACTTGTCAGATGAAATGACACAGACAATTATTGAAAGCTCCAAAAACCTTGCAATAGAACTTAAAACTAAGGGCCTTGTGAATATTCAGTACCTTATTTATAAGGATGAGTTGTATGTAATTGAAGTTAACCCTCGTTCATCAAGAACAATTCCGTATATTAGTAAGGTAACAGGCGTTCCTATGGTTGACCTTGCAACAAGAGCAATGCTTGGTGAAAAGCTCAAGGATATGGGCTACGGTACTGGACTTTACAGAAAGAGTCCGTATGTAGCAGTAAAGGTACCTGTATTCAGCTTTGAAAAGCTTATTAATGTTGACAACCATCTCGGTCCTGAAATGAAGTCAACCGGTGAAGTTCTCGGTATTGCAGGCACACTTGAAGAAGCACTCTACAAGGGCTTAATCGGTGCAGGATATAAGATGAAGAAAAACGGTGGTGTGTTCATCACAGTTCGTAATTCTGACAAGACCGAAATCGGCGAAATCGCAAAGAAATACTATGATATGGGCTTCAAAATCTATGCAACTCACGGTACAGCCGAGGTTCTTTCAAAGTACGGAATTGACGCTGTTGCAGTTAAAAAGATTCACGAGTCCCAGACTGATAACACACTCACACTTATTGAGTCAGGCAAAATTCAGTATGTAATCTCAACATCGGCAAAGGGCAGAATTCCTTCAAGAGATTCAGTAAAAATCAGAAGAAAAACTGTTGAAAGAAATATACCTTGCCTTACATCTCTGGATACAGCCAATGCTCTTGCGCAGTGCTTAATGAGTCACTACACACAGCATAGCACAGAGCTGATTGACATTAATAATATGAGAGAGGAAAAGCTTATGTTAAAATTCACAAAGATGCAGGGTATAGGTAATGACTATATCTATTTCAGCACATTTGATCAGGAAATAAACAATCCCGAGGCTCTTGCTGTAAGACTTTCAGACAGACATTTTGGCATTGGCGGTGACGGTGTAATTCTTGTTTGTCCGTCAGATGTTGCAGACGCAAAAATGAAGATGTACAACCTTGACGGTTCAGAGGGTAAAATGTGCGGTAACGGCATCCGTTGTGTAGGCAAATTCCTCTTTGATCACGGTATGGTTGATATAAACGAAAAGGACGAAATCACAGTAGAAACATTAAGCGGTATCAAGAGCCTTAAGGCTTATACAACTGACGGCGAGGTAACAAGACTTCGTGTTGATATGGGTAAAGCAATTCTTGATCCAAAGCAAATTCCGGTTGCTATTGATGCTGACAAGGTTGTTAATAAAACAGTAACAATCGGTGAAAAGGAATACAACATCACCTGCGTTTCAATGGGTAATCCGCATTGCGTAGTATTTATGGATGACATAGATGACCTTGAAATTGAAAAAATCGGACCTGTATTTGAATTTGATCCACTTTTCCCTGAGCGTGTAAATACAGAGTTTGTAACTGTTCTTGATGACCATACAATAAAAATGCGTGTATGGGAGCGTGGTTCAGGAGAAACCTGGGCTTGCGGTACAGGTGCATGTGCAGTTGCAGTTGCAGCCTGCGAAAACGGATTCTGCCAAAAGGGCGAGGATATTAAAATCAAACTTAAAGGCGGCGACCTCATCATTAACTATACTGACGAGACAGTATATATGACAGGTAATGCCGAAAAAGTATTTGAAGGCGAAGTTGAGGTGTAAGCTGTGGAAATGACAGAGCAAAAAAAGGCTAAAAAGTATATATTTGTTACAGGCGGCGTTGTTTCGGGTCTTGGAAAGGGCATAACAGCTGCATCACTCGGACGACTTTTAAAGGCAAGAGGACTTAAAATTGTTGCTCAAAAGCTTGATCCGTACATAAATGTTGACCCAGGTACAATGAGTCCGTATCAGCATGGTGAGGTATATGTAACAGAGGACGGTGCAGAAACCGACCTCGACCTCGGCCACTATGAGCGTTTTATTGACGAGGATTTAAACAAGTATTCAAACCTTACAACAGGCAAGGTTTATTCAAACGTGCTTGAAAAAGAGCGTCATGGAGATTATCTCGGAAAAACAGTACAGGTAATCCCACACATAACAAACGAAATAAAATCATTTATTTATAATGTAGGCGAAAAGACAAATGCCGATGTTGTAATTACCGAAATCGGTGGTACAGTCGGTGATATCGAAAGCCAGCCGTTCCTTGAAGCTATCCGTCAGGTATCTCTTGAGGTTGGCAGAGAAAACAGCATTTTCATTCATGTAACCCTTGTTCCTTACATCAAGGGCAGTGAAGAACACAAGTCAAAGCCAACACAGCATTCTGTAAAAGAGCTTCGTTCACTTGGTATCAATCCTGATATAATTGTACTGCGTTGTGACGAGCCGCTTGAAGAAAGCATTTTTAACAAGATTGCATTGTTCTGCAATGTTAAGCCTGACTGTGTAATTGAAAATATCACACTTCCTACTCTTTATCAGGCACCTTTGATGCTTGAAAAGAGCAACTTCTCAAATGTTGTATGCCGTGAGCTTAACATAAAAACAGATGTAAAGCCCGACCTTACAGAGTGGGAGGAAATGCTTGACCGTATTAACAACCGCAACAAAAAGTGTACAATAGCACTTTGCGGAAAATATGTTGCACTTCATGATGCTTATCTTTCTGTTGCTGAGGCTCTGCGTCACGGCGGATATGAAAACGCAACTGATGTTGAGATTAAGTGGGTTGACTGCGAACTTTTGACAAAATATAAGGTTGACGAGCTTTTGGGAGATGTTGACGGCATCCTTGTTCCCGGTGGCTTTGGTGACAGAGGTATCGAAGGCAAGGTTATGGCGGCAAAATATGCCCGTGAGCATGACATTCCGTATCTTGGCATATGCCTTGGTATGCAGACAGCAGTAATTGAGTATGCACGCAATGTTGTAGGTTATGAGGACGCAAACAGTGGTGAATTTACACCAAACGGTGCTCACAATGTAATTGATTTGATGCCTGAACAGCTTGGTGTTGAGGATATGGGCGGTACAATGCGTCTTGGTGCATATCCTTGTGTAATCAAAGCAGGCACAAATATGGAAAAAGCCTATGGAAAAACAGAAATTTCCGAGCGTCATCGTCACCGTTATGAGTTTAATAATGACTATCGTGAAGATATCGAAAACGCAGGTATGCAAATTACAGGTACTTCGCCAAACGGACTGCTTGTTGAGGCTGTTGAAATTCCGGATAAGCGTTTCTTTGTAGGCGTTCAGTATCATCCTGAATTTAAGTCAAGACCAAACCGTGCTCATCCGCTTTTCAGAGATTTTATTAAAGCGTCAGTAGAAAATAAATAATTTTACGCTATAATTAAATGGTGATAATTTATAATTTGCAATCAAATGTCGAGGAGGAATTAATTTGAAGATTAACAAAAATTTTGATAATCTCGTACCAAACTATCTTTTTGCTGATGTAGCAAAGAAGACTAATGATTATATTTCGGCTCATCCTGATGCAAAGGTAATCAAGCTTGGCATTGGTGATGTTACACTTCCGCTTGCTCCTGTTGTTGTTGAAGCAATGAAAAAGGGTGCAGATGACCTTGCTCATCAGGAAACTTTCAAGGGTTATCCAGACTACGAAGGCTATGAGTTTTTAAGACAGGCAATTTCAGACTACTATAAGGGATTTGGCGTAACAGTTGGAGCTGATGAAATTTTTGTATCCGACGGTGCAAAGTCAGACTGTGGCAACATTGGCGACATTTTTGATAAGGATAATGTTGTTCTTGTTACAGACCCGGTTTATCCTGTATATGTTGATTCAAACATTATGGCAGGCAGAAAAATTGTTTATGCTGCATCAAATGAATCAAATGGCTTTGCTGCTCTTCCTGATGATAGCGTAAAGGCAGACATTATCTACCTTTGTTCTCCGAACAATCCGACAGGCTCTGCATACACAGCAGAACAGCTAAAGCTTTGGATTGATTATGCACTCGCAAACGATGCAATTATCCTTTATGATTGTGCTTATGAGGCATTCATTACAGAGGATTTACCGCGTTCAATTTTTGCAATCGAGGGTGCACGCAAGTGTGCAATCGAAATGTGCTCACTTTCAAAGACAGCTGGATTTACAGGTACACGTTGCGGCTATACTGTAATTCCAAAGGAGCTTGAGCGTGACGGTCACAATATTTATGCAACATGGTACCGCCGTCAGGCAACAAAGTTCAACGGTGTTTCATGGCCTGTTCAGTGTGCGGCAGCAGCAGTGTTCAGCGAAGAGGGACAAAAGCAGATTAAGGAAAATATCGCTTACTATCAGGAAAATGCAAGAATTATTTCATCAGCACTTGATGAACTCGGCATTTATTACACAGGCGGTAAAAACTCTCCATATATTTGGCTCAAGTGTCCAAACGGTATGGGTAGCTGGGAATTCTTTGACCTCTTGCTTAACGAAGCAAATGTTGTAGGTACACCTGGCGAGGGCTTTGGTGAAAACGGAGCAGGTTACTTCCGCTTAACTTCATTTGGCGACAGAGAAAACACAATTGAAGCTGTTGAAAGAATTAAAAAGCTTCTTTCAAAATAATTTTGGACGCTTCATAAGTTTATTTTAATATGTAACAATAAAGACCCGAAGATATACTCCAATTTTATGGTGAACATCATAATTCACTGTCAAAGTTTGAATTGTGATTATGAATTGTCATTGAACAGCAGGAGTAAACCTTCGGGTCGCTATATTTTAATTTATATTAAACTTCTGAAGCGGAGAAAAAAGCCTCCTTAGAAAAGGAGGTGTCACGCTTGCGTGACGGAGGATTGAATA
>JAFLSM010000005.1 GCA_022510955.1 Ruminococcus sp.
ATAGTGAATTATGATATTTACCAAACAACCGAAGTATACCTTCGGGTCGCAATGGCTACATAATAAACCAGACCTCTGTAGCGGTATAAAAAATCATTCTTCTTCATCGTTGTCATCAAACGAAAAATTGTTCAGTTCGTCAAAGTCCAGAAACTCTGCAAGAGTCATATTAAAGGCTATTGCTATTTTATGGATATTTTTTACACCTGGATTTTTTGTGCGTCCGCTTACAATGTTATCAATAGATGATTGACGAACTCCACTCATTATAGCAAGCTTGTTTATAGAAATACCTCTTTGCTTACATAATGAATATATTCTTTGTACATAAATATCTGAATAGTCCATGATGTTCTCCCAAATCATTATTAACCATTTATGGGTTATTATTATGATAATATGGGATTAATTGGCAGTTACTTAAATTTAGGTTGACATAAAAAATATATTTGACTAAAATTAAATTACCTAAATATGGGTAATTATCACAATTGGAGGTCAAATATGTCAACATGTACATTTTTCGGGCACAAAGATTGTACCGATAGTATTTCAGAAAAGCTTTACAAGGAAATTGAGAGTTTAATTTTAAATAACGATGTAACAAAATTTTATGTCGGTAATCAAGGTAATTTTGATGCACTTGCCTACAAATTGCTTGTGAAATTGAGAGTAAAATATCCTAATATAAAAATATACCGTGTATTAGCCTATATGCCAAAATCAGGAGAAGTAATTCCTGACAGTATTATCCCTGAGGGAATAGAACTTGTATATCCAAGATATGCAATATTATGGCGTAATAAGTGGATGATTGATAACTCTGATTATGCCATAGCTTATGTAACAAGCAATATCGGCGTTGCTTTTAAATTTGCATCAATGGCGGAGGAAAAAGGAAAGAATGTACGGAATATATTTAATCATTGATATAGTTCTTATGAAGCGTCCAAAAACTGTTGATAATTAATGGTAAATGTGGTATAATCAATTAAATTGTGTTATTGTACCCTTTTGCAAAATTAATACTAAACACCAATTAAAAATGGATATCTTTCAGGCAATTTTCTCGTCATACATCGTGCCCTGTCCTCGAAAGGCGTCAGCCTTTCTGCGGTATGACACTCGTCTGACACAAAATCTGCTCTGAAATCTTATCTCACTTTCAATTAGTGTTTAGTATAAGAGGGATTTTGGAGGTTGTGCTTTGGTAGTTTTCGGTATTGACCCCGGTTATGCTATTGTTGGTTGGGGCGCTATCAGCTTTAAAACAAATTCTTACAAGGCTTTGGGCTTTGGTGCGATTGAAACTAAGGCACACACCGATTTTAATGAGCGTCTGGAATATATTTATGACGAGATTTACTCAGTTTTAAATCGCTGTCGTCCCGATGCACTGGCGATTGAAAGGCTGTACTTTCAGACAAATCAAAAAACTGCAATTAATGTGGCACAGGCAAGGGGCGTTATCCTGCTTGCGGCTCAAAAGTTAAAAATACCGATTTTTGAATATACTCCGTTGCAGGTTAAAACTGCCGTTACAGGTTACGGCAAGGCAAAAAAGCCACAGGTAATGGAGATGACAAGAAGGCTTTTGCATCTTGATGAAGTGCCAAAGCCGGATGATACGGCAGATGCTCTGGCGATTGCAATTTGTCACACACAGGCGGCAGGCTCTGCTCTTAGACGAGATATGTTTAGAAGGGGAATATAATTATGCTGTATTCCGTTAGAGGAAAACTTATTCACACCACATCATCAAGTGCAGTGGTGGAGTGTGGCGGCGTTGGATATAATTGTCTGACCACCCTCAATACGCTTAAAACTTTAAAGCTTAATTCCGAGGTTATGCTTTACACTTATCTTAATGTGCGTGAGGATGCTGTTGAACTGTTTGGATTTGCCACTATGACGGAGCTTGAAACATTCAAAACCCTGATAACTGTCAGCGGTGTAGGTCCAAAGGCGGGAATTTCAATTTGCTCGGTGATGTCGCCGGAACAAATTGCAATGGCTATTGCGACTGATGATGTTAAGTCGATTACAATGGCTCCGGGAATAGGCAAAAAAACGGCACAGAGGATTGTGCTTGAGCTTAAAGACAAGCTTGCAAAGGCGGCGACTGTTGATAACGGACTTTCGGCTGTTACTACTGCTGCTAATAATGCGGTTACAGGCAACATTCCAAAGGCAATTGAGGCTTTGTCTGTGCTTGGATATTCGGCGGCTGATGTGTCGCCTGTGCTTGCGAACTTGGATAGCTCGCTTCCTGTTGAACAGCTTATTTCTTTGACACTTAAACAGATGGGAAGAAACTAATTTATGGCTAAAATGGAATTTTCTGAAGAATTTGACTTTGAAAACAGAATAACCGATACCTCGGAAATTCCTGAGGATGTTGTTGAGGGTGACAATCCTCTGCGACCTAAAACTCTTGAGGAATATATCGGACAGGAAAAGGCAAAAGAAAACCTGAAAGTGTTTATTGAGGCGGCAAAAATCAGAGGAGAATCTCTTGACCATGTGTTGCTTTACGGACCTCCGGGTTTGGGAAAAACAACGCTTGCAGGCATTATTGCCAATGAACTTGGGGTAAATCTGAGAATTACCTCGGGTCCTGCTATTGAAAAGCCGGGTGACTTGGCGGCACTGCTTACAAACCTCAATGAGGGTGATGTGCTGTTTATCGATGAAATTCACAGATTGAGTAGAGCAGTTGAGGAGATTCTGTATCCGTCAATGGAGGACTATGCCATTGATATTATCACAGGCAAGGGACAGATGGCGGCATCATATCATTTGCCGCTTCCTAAGTTTACTCTTGTCGGTGCGACAACAAGGGCAGGTCAGCTTACAGCACCTTTGCGTGACAGATTCGGTGTGGTTTTAAGACTTGAACTGTATACCGCAGATGAACTTGCAATGATTATTGAGAGAAGTGCAGGAATTTTGGGAGTGCCTATTGAACACGAAGGAGCGTTGGAAATTGCATCACGCTCAAGAGGTACACCTCGAATTGCAAACAGAATGCTAAAGCGTGTGCGTGACTTTGCACTTGTAATTTCAAACGGCGTTATTACGCTTGAAACTGCAAGGACGGCACTTGACAGGCTTGAGGTTGATGAACTGGGACTTGACCAGAACGACAGACGAATGTTAGAGGCGATTATAAAGTTCTATAACGGCGGCCCTGTGGGGCTTGAAACCTTGGCAGCGGCGATTGGTGAAGAGGCGATTACGATTGAAGATGTCTATGAGCCTTACCTGTTGCAAATCGGATTTTTGAGCAGAACGCCGAGGGGCAGGTGCATTACTGCAGAAGCGTGCAGACACTTGGGATATGATTTTCCAAAGGGCACGGTGAATGCTTTGCCGACACAGCCGAGTCTGCTGGACGGACAATGATAATTTCAATTTATAATTCTTAACTCGAAAAATGTTGATGTTATATTTAAACAATGATTTATTTAACATCAGTAAAAAAGTAACTTTTAAAAGTAAGATATGAGCCCTTACCATAAAACCTGAGTTTACCTTCGGGTTCGTGTGGTTGCATATTAAATAAAACTTGTGAATCGGAGATAAAAATGTAACCGATAAAGCGAGGTTTAAACTTCGGGTCGCAATTTTTTATTATATAACTAAACTTATGAAGCGGAGATAAAGAACGTGACCGATAAAGTGAAGTTTAAACTTCGGGTCGCAATTCTTTACTAAAAAATAAAACTTATGAAGCGGAGATAAAAAACATGGGAAGATTATTTGGTACTGACGGTGCAAGAGGCGTAGCTAATGTTGAACTTACACCAATGCTTGCAATGAATATCGGAAGAGCAGCAGCTATGGTGCTTACAAATGATGAGATTGAACAGCCGACTTTTATTATCGGCAGAGATACAAGACTATCGGGTGATATGCTTGAGGGAGCGCTTGTTGCAGGTCTTTGCTCGGTAGGTGCAAATGTTAAGCTGTTGGGTGTTGTGCCTACCCCTGCAGTTGCATACCTTGTTGGCAAATACGGTGCTGACGCAGGAATTATGATTTCAGCATCGCACAATCCTTTTGAATTTAACGGTATTAAGATTTTCAGCGCTGACGGTTGTAAACTTCCTGATGACCTTGAAAACAGAATTGAAGAAATTGTGCTTGACGAGGTTGTGCCTTATGCAGTGGCTGATGATAAAAAAATTGGTACGGTAACAAGAGAAGAAAGTGCCGTTGACGAATATATTGAGCATATTGTTAAGTCTGTCGGATGTGACCTTGAGGGTATGGAGATTGCTCTTGACTGCTCAAACGGGTCTTCATCAAGAACTGCCGAAAAGATGTTCACAAAACTTGGTGCAAAGGTTCATATGCTGTTTGATAGCCCTGACGGTGTGAATATTAACAAGGACTGCGGTTCAACTCATATCGGCAGGTTGCAGAATTATGTGCGTGAACACAAGCTGTGCTGCGGTCTTGCATTTGACGGCGACGCTGACAGATGTTTGGCTGTTGATGAAAACGGAAATTTGGTTGACGGTGACTACCTCATTGCAATTTGTGCCAAGGATATGAAGGATAGAGGTGTTCTTAAGAAGAATGCAGTTGTCGGCACAGTAATGACTAACATGGGCTTTAACAAATTCTGCGACGAAAATGATATGCATTTTGTGTCAACAAAGGTTGGCGACAGATATGTGCTTGAGGCAATGTTGCGTGAGGGATATAATATCGGCGGCGAGCAGAGCGGTCATATTATTTTCCTTGACTATGCAACAACAGGTGACGGCGAACTTTCAGGTGCAATGATTTTGAGTATTATGAAACGCACAGGAAAGAAATTAAGCGAGCTTGCAAAGGTTATGGAGCGTTTGCCGCAGGTGCTTATTAATGTTAAGGTCAGTGCAAAAGGTAAATTGTCCTTCTATACAGACAAGGAAATAAAGGCTGAAATCAAGCGTATTACTGAGATTTTGGGTGACAGGGGTAGAATTTTAATTCGTGTTTCAGGCACAGAACCGCTTGTCAGAGTCATGCTTGAGGGTGAGAGCCTTGAAGAAATTCAAAACCTTGCAGAAGAAGCTGCACAGGTAGTAAGGGAAAGATTGGCATAATGCGATTATCTGAAAATTGGAAAGATTATGAGCTTATAGATACTTCTGACGGTGAAAGACTTGAACGCTGGGGCGATATTATTTTAATTCGTCCCGACCCTCAGATTATTTGGTCAACAAATAAGAAAAATCCGCTTTGGCGCAATGCTCACGCAAGATATCACCGCAGTAATAAGGGTGGTGGATATTGGGAACAATACAAAAAAGTTCCTGACCGCTGGACAATTAATTACGGCGACTTGGTATTTAATATTAAGCCAATGGGCTTTAAACATACAGGTGTTTTTCCTGAGCAGGCAGTGAACTGGGATTTTGCAAAGGAAAAAATCAAAGCGGAAAACAGACCTCTTAAAATATTAAATCTGTTTGGCTATACGGGCTGTGCCACACTTGCATGTATGCAGGCCGGAGCGTCCGTGTGTCATGTTGATGCCTCAAAGGGTATGGTTCAGTGGGCAAAAGAAAATGCTGTTTCAAGCGGAATTGCCGACAAGCCTGTAAGGTGGCTTGTCGACGACTGCGTTAAGTTTGTTCAGCGTGAAATCAGAAGAGGAAACAAGTACGATGGCATTATTATGGACCCTCCTTCTTACGGAAGAGGCCCTAATGGTGAAATTTGGAAATTGGAAGAACAGCTGTATCCGCTTGTTACACTTTGCAAGCAGGTAATGAGTGATGATCCTGTTTTCTTTGTTTTAAATTCATATACAACAGGACTTTCGCCTGCTGTAATGGAATATTTGCTTGGCGTATTGTTGAAAAAAGATTTTGGCGGCAATGTATCAAGCAATGAAATAGGTTTGAAGGTGACCGACACAGGGCTTGTGTTGCCCTGCGGATCAACTGCGATATGGGAGAAGTAATTAAATGGAATTTATCTCAGCACAGAATGTGTGTTTTTCATACTCTGAAATAGAACAGGACAAAAGTGTTGTGAATGCTGTTGACGGAGTTTCGCTTGATATAAAAAAGGGCGAATTTGTGGCTTTGCTGGGTCATAACGGCTGCGGTAAATCAACAATGGCAAAGCACTTTAATGCAATGCTTGTGCCTGACAGCGGCAAGGTGTATGTTGACGGAGATGATACTTCTGACGAAGAAAAGACCTATGATATAAGACGAAAAGTAGGACTTGTGTTGCAAAATCCCGATAATCAGCTTGTTGCAAGTATTGTTGAGGAAGATGTTGCATTTGGTCCAGAGAATCTCGGTGTTCCGCCGCAGGAAATAAGAGTAAGAGTTGACGAGGCGTTAAAGGCGGTTGATATGTATGAATATCGCAAGAACGCACCGTTTAAATTGTCGGGAGGTCAGAAGCAGAGAATTGCGATTGCAGGCGTACTTGCTATGCAGACAGAGTGTATCGTACTTGATGAGCCTACTGCTATGCTTGACCCAAACGGCAGAAATGAAGTTATGTCGACTCTAATAAAGCTTAACAAAGAGAAGAATATGACGGTGGTGCTGATTACTCATTATATGGACGAAGCGGTGCTTGCCGACAGAGTTATTGTTATGGACAGCGGTAAAATTCTGACGCAGGGCAAGCCACAGGAGGTTTTTTCGCAGGTTGAATTGCTGAAAAAGCACAGGCTTGATGTGCCTCAGGCAACCGAGCTTGCGTATAATCTAAGGGGTTGTGGCGTGAAGTTTGACAAACTGCCTCTTACAACCGAGGATTGCGTAACTATGCTTGAGGAGGTGCTTGGATGAGCAAAATTCTTGAGCTGAATAATCTAAGCTGTGTTTACGGATTAAAAACTCCGTTTGAAAAGAAAGCTGTTGACAATGTGAATTTGAGCATTGAAAAGGGCGAGTTTATCGGTATCATTGGTCATACTGGTTCCGGTAAGTCAACGCTTGTGCAGATGCTCAACGGACTTATTAAGCCGACAAGCGGACAGGTTTTGCTTGACGGTACAGATATTTGGGAAAAGCCAAAGGAAATCAGAAAAATTCGCTTCAGGGTAGGAATGGTGTTTCAGTACCCTGAATATCAACTGTTTGATGAAACTGTTTATAAGGATATTTCATTTGGCCCGAAGAATATGGGCAAGAGCGATGAAGAGATTGACAAGGCTGTCAGAATGGCGGCTGAATTTGCAGGGCTTAAGAATGGGCTTTTAGATAAGTCTCCGTTTGATTTGTCGGGCGGCGAAAAACGCAGAGCAGCTATTGCAGGTGTGATTGCAATGGATCCCGAGGTTTTGATTCTGGACGAACCAACGGCAGGTCTTGACCCAATGGGCAGAGAACTGCTCTTGAGCCAGATTACACAGTATCACAGAGAAAGAAAGAAAACGGTTTTGCTGGTGTCCCACAGTATGGAGGACATTGCGAGAGTTGCTGATAGAATTATCGTGATGAATAACTCAAAACTCGAGATGTTTGACACGACGAAAGAGGTGTTCTCACACGGCAAAGAGCTTGAGCAAATAGGTTTGCGTGTACCGCAGATTACTAAAATAATGCTTGCTCTTAAGGAAAAGGGTTATGATGTTGATGACGGTGTGCTGAATGTTGAGGACGCACTTATGCAGATTACCTCTCTTTTGAAAAAGGAGGGCAAAATATGGTAAGAGATGTTACACTTGGACAGTTTTATCCGGGAAAGAGCTTTATCCACAGGCTTGACCCCCGCTCAAAAATTTTGCTTTTGATTGGATATCTTGTAGTTATTTTTTGTACCTTCAATTATCTGTCACTTTCGCTTGTTACAATATTTACATTGTTTTACATTTTGATTAGCGGAGTCTCACCTAAAATTTATCTTAAGAGTTTAAAGGTCATTATTGTAATTGTTCTGATTACCTCTTTGCTAAACTTGTTTTACGGTACAGGAGAGCCGATTTGGCAATGGGGAATCATTAAGATTACGATGAATGGAATTAACAGAGCAATTTTCGTTACTATCAGAATTGTCTGTCTTATTTTGGCAAGTTCGTGCCTGACATTTACAACTTCTCCTACAGATTTGACAGATGCGATTGAAAGGCTGTTAAAACCGCTTGCAAAAATACATTTTCCTGTTCACGAGATTGCAATGATGATGACTCTTGCACTCAGATTTGTACCAACACTGCTTGAAGAAACCGACAAGATTATGCAGGCTCAAAAGGCAAGGGGTGCTGATATGGAGGCAGGAAACCTTATAAAAAGGGTAAAGGCGCTTATACCAATTCTTATTCCACTGTTTGTGTCGGCATTCAGAAGAGCCTACGATGTGGCAACTGCAATGGAATGCAGATGCTATCACGGCGGTGCAGGCAGAACAAGAATGAAAGTTATTCATATGACAAAGCGAGATGCAGCGGCGTTTGTGGCTGTGGCTTTGATAATTTGCGGAGTGATTGTATGCAATGTGATGTTTCCGGCAGTAATGTAAAAAATCTGCTGCTTACAATTTCATATGACGGCAGACTGTTTCACGGCTGGCAGATTCAGCAGAATGCAATGACAGTGCAGGAGGCGTTTCAAACCGCACTCGGAAAAATTATCGGTGATGATTTTGATATTAAGGGATGCAGCAGGACTGACAGCGGAGTACATGCAAATATGTATTGCATCAGCCTTAAAACCTCGCACCCGATTGAGCCGATAAGACTTAAGGCTGCACTCAACAGGTGGTTGCCTCTGTCTATAGCTGTACTTGACTGCAAACAGGTGGATGATGAATTTCATGCCCGATACAGTTGTGTCAGCAAAGAATACATTTACAAAATCTGGAACAGTGAGGTTCGTAATCCGTTTTTGGATGGATATGCACTGCATTACAGGTATAAAATTGATGAAAAAATGCTCAACAGAGCGGCTCAGGCTTACATTGGGAGTCATGATTTTACATCATTTTGCACTATTGACAACCGAGAAATGGGCGATATGACACGCACCGTAAAGGCTTTTGAGGTGACAAGAGACGGTGACCTTGTGACAATGAAGGTTGAAGCTGACGGATTTTTATATAATATGGTGCGGATTATGGTGGGAACTTTGTTGAGGGTTCAGCAGGGGAAAATTCCCGAAAATGGTATAATGGAAATTATCAAGAAAAAGAATAGAAAATATGCAGGTCCTACAGCACAAGCTTGCGGACTGTATCTTAACAGGGTAAATTATGGTTTTAAGGACGATACCGAACAGTAAGCTTATAAGCGGTAATTGTGCGGTGTTGCTTTGCAGTTCACAAAAAAGGGAGTGAACAGGATGTTAAAATTTAAAAAGGTAAAGGCTCGCTATAGCGAGAAGAAGAATACGAGAACTGATCGTGATGTTATAAGCTATGAGGATATACCGCTTGATGACTATGAACTTGAGAAAACCGAGATTAGTCCCGAGGCGATTAAGCGTATTCTTATTGGTGTGGGCATTGCGATTGTAGCAGGTTTGATTGTCTTTGCTTTTTCTAATCGTGACAAGCTGACATGGGACAACATTTCAACCTGGTGGACATATGAAGTACTCGGCAATACAGGAAACGGCTTTCCTGTCAACATTGTCGGATCTGAGGTTACGGCATCTAATATTGCAGTTACACAGGGCAGAGTTGCTTACGCCTCTGACACATCTTTTGTTACGCTTAACTCGACAGGCAGTGAGGTGGCAAATATTCAGCTTAGATACTCAAATCCTGTTATGAAAGCCAGTGGCAATAAGTATCTGACTTACGGATTAGGTGGTACAGAGTTTCAAATTTACAGCTTTGATGAAAAACTGTACGCAGGTGAAGAGAGCGAAAACATTTTTACGGGTGACATTGCGTCAAACGGAGTCTATTGCATTGTGACTGAGGGCAACGGATATTTGTCATCACTTTATGTATATAACAAAAATAATAACAGAATATTCAAATATTCTTTTTCGGAATATTACATAACCTCTGTGGCACTTAACAGTGATGGTTCCTGCGGTGTTGCATGTGGTATCACAAGTGAGGGCGGCGCAGTGAAAACTGCGGTATATATACTCGATTTCAGCAAGGAAGAGCCTAAGAGTATTTATACAATTAACGGTGACAGCGTGATTGACTGCGAATACCTTGGTGATAACAGGGTTGCATTAATCGGTCAGTCGGCATCATACATAATTAAAAACGGTGACGAAAATTTTGTTACTAACAGCTATGAGGACAGAACTCTTGCGAATTACTGTTTTAATACTGACACTCAGACATATACGATAGCACTTTCAAGAAGCGGTGACGGAAGAAGCTGTGCTTTATTACAATATAACAACAACGGTGACAACAAATGCTCGATTGACACGGAATATTCAGCTGAGTCAATTTCATCATATAAAGGTGTGATTGGCGTTTTGGATGACAACATTGTGTATGTATATAATATTAACGGAACTCTCAGGAAAGCGTGCCGTACGGGAACAGGCTCAAAAAAATTAATACTTACCGGTGAGAACGAGGTATGTATATTGAGTGCAAATCAGATAAGGCGTTTTGATTTGAATAATGCGTCAACTGATGATACTGTGATAATACAGGAGAATTGATATGTTGGCTGATATTATTATTGCGGTAATTATTGTAATTTTTATTATTATTGGTGTTAAGCGTGGAATAGGAAAGTCTGTTTTGGGCATAATTGGATTGTTTGTTACATACGGAGTGGCAAACGGACTTTCAAATTGGTTGTCGCAAATAATTTATAATTCTTTTTTAAAACAAACGGTTGTTGAGAATGTCAATAACTATATGAGCAGTTATGGTTTGGATTATTTGTTTGAGAACAGTTTTTCGGCACTTCCCGAATGGATTAGATGGCTTGTGTCAATGTTCGGAGGAAACTCTGAGGGTGTAGCAAAATATGTGGCACAGGCAAATTATGCACAGTCAAGTGTAACTGATATGATTACTCAAACACTTGAAACAATGACCGTATCTGCGATTAGGATTGTTTTAATGATTGTGCTGTTTATTTTAATATCTATCATTGTCAGAAAACTTATTAAATCTGCTTTAAAGATATTTAAGGTACCTGTGTTAAAGCAGGTGAACGGATTTTTGGGCGGTGTGCTCGGTGCATTCAACGGCGTTTTGTGTGTTTGGATTTTTGTAAATGTATTATGTATTATTGAACAGATTACTGCCAATGATATTACATCAAACGAACTTATTAACGGTTCTTTGTTCAGATTTTTCAGCCTTACGGCTTAAATATATTAAGGGTGAATTTGATGGAAAATGATAATAAAACTACTGATAAAAAAGAGGTTTGGAATTTTAAGTTTTCTGACCTGTTTACTGTTCCGAATTTGATAACATATATCAGGTTTATTTTAATAATACCGTTTGCGTACTTCTTTTTGAAGGAACAGTATATTAATTCGGCAATTTGTATTGGATTGTCGGGACTTTCAGACTGCTTTGACGGTTTAGCTGCAAGGAAACTGAATCAGGTAACATCTCTAGGAAAAATACTTGACCCAATCGCCGACAAGGTGACATTGCTCGTCGTTGTGTTGTGTATGGTTATTCTGGTTCCTGTGGTACTTCCGATACTGATTGTGCTGTTGCTTAAGGATGTGCTGATGCTTTTGGGTGGTACTGACCTTATCAACAAGGGAATTACTCCTCCTGCTGCAAAGTGGTATGGCAAGGTCGGCACAGTTGTGTTTTACATTTCAGTGTGCATAATTGTGTTCCTTAAGGCGATATTGAATTATGAAAACTTTGCTCTTGACCTTACTTTGCTTTCAGTGACAGCGCTGACTATGGTTTTTGCTCTTTTTCAATATGGCAAAATTTATATTCAGCTTGTTAAAGAATATAATGAAGAGTTTTAAAATTAAAAAACAAAATTAATGATACAATATTACAAATTTCCATTGAAATTTAATGTTTCAGCCTATATAATAGTTTTGTAATTACTATTAAACGGCAAAATGTCGTTGTTAAATATGACACAACTATTGAAAGTATTTTATATATAAGGAGATTATTATGCTTTGTAGCAAGTGTGGAAAACGACCTGCGGTTGTTTTTGTTTCTAATAATGCGTCTACTGATGCGCCTGCAGGATATTGCTTGTCCTGTGCAAAAGAACTGGGCATTAAGCCTGTCGAAGATTTGATTAGCAAGATGGGAATTTCAGATGAAGATCTTGAAAATGTACAGGATCAGATGAATTCCTTAATGCAGAATATTGGTGAGGGCGGTGACCTTTCACAGCTTATGGAACAGCTTGGCGCAGATAATTTGGCTGAGCAGATGGGTGATATGGTTGACGGCAGTGAGGATGACGACTTTGCTCACGGTGCACCGGCGTTTCCTGCTTTCTTTAATAATATTTTTGGCAGCAACAAGACTGAAAAAGGTGCTAAAGACAGCGATAATGCCGGCGGCAAAAAGAAAAAGGAAAAGAAAGATAAGAACAGAAAGCACATTAACCTGTATTGTGAAGATTTGACAAGAAAGGCGAGAGAGGGTAAGGTTGACTGCATTATTGGCAGAGAGACCGAAATTGAGCGTGTGATTCAGATTTTGTCACGACGCACAAAAAATAATCCTTGCCTTATTGGTGAGCCGGGTGTCGGTAAGACTGCGATTGCCGAGGGATTGGCTCTTAGAATTGCAAACGGTGATGTTCCGCAGAGACTTAAGAATAAGGAAATTCAACTTCTTGATTTGACTTCTCTTGTTGCGGGAACTCAATTCAGAGGTCAGTTTGAAAGCAGAATTAAAGGTCTTGTTTCTGAAATTAAAGAAAGCGGAAACATTATTCTGTTTATTGACGAGGTTCACAGCCTTGTGGGTACTGGTGACAACGAGGGCACGATGAATGCCGCTAATATTTTGAAGCCCGCGCTTTCTCGTGGTGAGGTTCAGGTTATTGGTGCAACAACCTTTAATGAATACAGAAAATACATAGAGAAAGATTCGGCACTTGAAAGAAGATTTCAGCCTGTAAAGGTGGGCGAACCTACCATTGCGCAGACTATTGATGTAATTGCAGGTGTTAAGAACTATTATGAGAATCATCACAGAGTTATTGTTGATGATGATGTGGTAAGAAAGACGGTTGTACTGTCTGAAAGATATATTACTGACAGATTTTTGCCTGATAAGGCGATTGACCTTCTTGATGAAAGTTGTGCTTGTGCTGCACTTCGCAACAAGAATATGGAGCGTTATGACAAGCTAACTGATGAAAGACAAAAGCTGACGCTTAAAAAAGAGGAACTTTCTACAGCTGATGAGATTAACTATGAGGCTGTTGCAGAGGTAAATACAAGTCTTGCAAAGATTGACAGTGAGATTTCAAGCATTGATCCGGATACATTGACATCAAGAGTGACAGAAGAGGATATCGCTAAAGTAATTGAGCTTTGGACAGGTATTCCTGCATCACGAATCAGGGAAAACGAGCTTGCAAAGCTCGCTGACCTTGAGGATGAATTAAAGAAGAAAATCATCGGTCAGGATGAAGCTGTAAAGGTGCTTGCATCGGCTATCAGACGCAGCAGATGCCAGATTTCTCCAAGAAGACGACCTGCATCATTTATCTTTGTAGGTCCTACAGGTGTGGGTAAGACAGAACTTGTTAAGGTTCTCAGTCAACAGCTGTTTGATACTCCTGAAACCTTAATCAGACTTGATATGTCAGAATTTATGGAGAAGCATTCGGTGTCAAAGATTATTGGTTCACCGCCTGGATATGTTGGCTATGACGAGGCAGGTCAGGTGACTGAAAAGGTGCGCCGCCGTCCTTATTCGGTGTTGCTTTTTGACGAGATTGAAAAGGCACATCCGGATGTACTCAACATTCTTCTGCAAATTCTTGACGAGGGCAAAGTAACAGATGCTCACGGCAGAGCCGTAAATTTTGAGAACACTGTAATTGTAATGACCTCAAACGCAGGTTCAACTTCATACGAAACTGCGCTTGGTTTTGGCAAAACACAGGAGGATGCCTCAAAGGAAAAGGTTATGAAGGCTTTGTCAGAATTCCTCCGACCAGAATTTATTGCAAGAGTTGATGAGGTAATTGTGTTCAACAGCCTTAACGAGCAGGAATTTGTAAAGATTGCGGAACTTATGCTTGAAGAGTATGTGCCGTCACTTGAAGAAAAGCACATTAAATTTACTTTTGATGACAAGGTATGTGAGTATCTTGCAAAGAAGTCGTGCAGTGGCAACAGCGGTGCCCGTGACTTGCGCAATACGATTAGGCGTGAGGTTGAGGAGCAGATTGCGAATGCAATGATTAGCTCAGGAATTGGCGAATTAATCGGTATGCATGCAACAAGTGATGGAGAAAAGGTTGAATTGCAAACAATTTGATGTGGTTTGCATTTGATATTCAGACATATACTTATAAATTGCGTATTTCAAAATTGTATAATATTTAATTAAAAAAATACTTGACTTTGCAACAGTTTAGTGATATAATTAAGCTGTTGCAGAGATGCGGATGTAGTTTAGTGGTAGAACTCCAGCCTTCCAAGCTGGTCGTGTGGGTTCGATTCCCATCATCCGCTCCAAACGCCCTTATAAAAAGGGCGTTATTTTTTTGCCTTAAACAAGCAAAAATGCCGATATATTCAGAATTAATTAGAATTTGATTAAAAAGGTTGCAAAGCTGTAATGTAACGGATGAAGGTTTTTGACTTGAATCTTACTATCTTTTATAATGCATTATAATGATATTCAATAGAAAGGTAGGTATTTTTGGCAGATTTGGTACTGAACTTCATCCTTTTTTTGACAAGCGTTAGTCTGTCAGTGTATTGTTCTTATACAACACAAAATCTACACTGCTCTCTCATTGGCGATTAGTATTAAAATGACTGAATTTCTCAGTAAAATGTTTGAATGAATTTGTTGATTTTTAAGGTAATCTATATTATAATGATTAAGAATGAGTAAATCAACGATTATATAAGGTTTTGTGAATTGTAAAATAATTATATTGATATTTTACTTTATATTTTAAGAGGAATCCCAAATTTGTGTTTTTTTGTAATAAATAACTGCCACTTATTTATTATGATGAATATTAAGTCATCCTTAAAATTCACAAATTGATTGTTTTCGTTGTTTTGGTCAAGATACACAATAACGCATGTAGACTTAGTGAGAGTTATGATGTGTTTTTGAGGATGAACATAATTGGAAATAATGGAAAATAAAGTAACCTGTTATTACGGTAGGGAAAGTGCTGTTGAAAATATGATAGTTAAGAAACGGATTTTATACTTATGCGTCAAAAGAATATTTGATGTTATGCTTTCCTTAATAGGATTAATGCTATTTTTAATTCCTATGCTTATTATAATAATATGTATTTGTATAGACTCTCCCGGTTCACCTATTTTTAAGCAAAAGCGGATAGGTAAAAACGGCGAGGTTTTTGTGATGTATAAATTTCGTTCAATGTATATAGATGCCCCTAATGAAAAATCCACAGCGTCGTTTTTAGATTCTGAAAAATACATAACTAAAGTAGGATTATTTATTCGGAAAACAAGTCTTGATGAATTACCTCAGTTAATTAACATATTATTAGGAAATATGTCAATTGTTGGTTTCAGACCTGTTTGTGTTACAGAAGAAAAACTAACAAAATTGAGAGCTGATAATGGTGTTTTTGCGGTTAAGCCGGGATTAACCGGATTAGCTCAGATTAACGGCAGAGATGATTTGACTGATGAAGAAAAGGTTATCTTGGATAAAGAGTATGCAGAAAATATGTCTGTTATTTTGGATTTAAAGTGTATATTTAAAACCATTGCGGTTGTATTGACGCAAAAAGGTGTAAAGTAATTTTATGTTAGATTAAGGAGTTGTTAGTAGAATTATGAATAATTCATTTAATAAAACTAAGATTTCGCCATTCAGTCAGGAAATACGACTTTCGGAAATCTTAAGCCTTTTATTTACTAAATTACCATTTATTTTAATAGCCGGAATAGTTTTATGTTCTTGTTCTTTTTTATTTTCAAAATTTTTTATAAGTCCAAAGTATGAAACATATGTTACACTGTTTGTTTACAATAACCCTGAACAAGGCGGTAAATCCGAATCTATAAACAATAACGACCTTTTGGCGGCAGAGAGCCTTGCACAGACATATAAGGTAATATTAGGAAGCAATGTTGTCCTTGATTCTGTAATGGACGAAGTAAAGGAAACTAACAATGTTAGTATATCAAGAAACGAACTACAAAACTATATTGATGTAAGTGTTGTTGATGAAACCCAGCTTCTTAAACTAACCGTTAGAACAAATGATGCCAACTTGTCTTATTATGTAGCAAATGCTTTTGCAAAGGTTTCTCCTCAGGAGATAGTCAGAGTTACAAAGGCAGGCGGTGTTGAGGTAGTTGACCATGCAGAAATTTCATCAAAGCCTTCATCACCAAATGTATTGATGTACAGTATTTACGGATTTTTTGCAGGAGCTATTATTTGTTCATTATATTTTATAATAAGAATGATGACAGATAATACAATCTATACAGTCGGTGACATAGAAAATACTGTTGAAGCTTCAGTTTTAGGGTCAATACCTAAATTTAACCTGAATGGTGAAGATAACAGACCTTGGACAGCGATAAGAGGAGGTGCCTTTAGTTATGATCATAACAAACGAAGGACAAGCACAAACGAAAGTGAAGAATAATAGTTACTTTTTAATTTCGGAAAACAGTCCGTTTGCCATTAAAGAATCATATATAAAATTAAGAACAAATCTGATGTTCAGCCTTTGTGCGGACGGAAAAAATCCGTGCAAGGTATTTGCCTTGACGAGTCCGAATGCTTCGGAAGGAAAAAGTACCACTGCAGCAAATATAGCTATTAGTTTTGCTATGCTTGGAAAAAAGACTCTGATTATCGATACTGATATGAGAAAACCTAAACAGAATAGGTTATGGGATATAAAAGCAAAAACCGGATTAAGTGACTTATTAGCACAGGTTAATCCGTGCGAAGTATTTGAAATCAAGGATTTACCGCTATCGGTTATTTGTGCAGGCAATACACCGCCAAATCCATCCGAACTTATATCGTCCGCAAATATGTCAGGGCTTTTAAAGGCTGTTAAGGGAATGTTTGATTATGTAATAATTGACACTCCTCCTATAAACACGGTAGCTGATGCTCAGATCATATCCCGTTTGGTTGACGGTACTATTTTATTGGTGCGTTCGGGAAAGACAAAAAAGAATGATGTGATGTTTGCGCTTAATTCTTTGAAACAGGCAAATGGAAACCTTTCGGGCATTGTACTAAATGATATTGATTTAAAATCATCCAAGTATTCATATAAATATAACTACTATAAGAAATATAGTTATAATTATGAAGATTACAATTAAGAAAAAATCTGTTGGGCGAAAAATGGTATGACATTATGACGCAAACATATTGTATGCTTAATACAATATAATTTTGCATTTTGTATCAGTCTTACCTTGCTAAAAACAAAAGAGATCTATTTGAATTAAAAAAGCGAGGGAGTACATATGAGGATACTTGTGGTTTGTCAGCATTATTGGCCCGAACCATATAAACTTGCTGATGTATGCGAAGAACTTGTAAAAAGAGGTCATACTGTAGATGTTGTTACGGGAGTTCCTAATTATCCTATGGGCTATATTTATAAGGAATATAGGAATAGGAACAGACGACATGAAACTCATAATGGAGTAAATATTTTCAGAACTTTTACAATCGGAAGAAGAAATAATATATTTTGCAGATTTTTAAACTATATTAGCTATGCGGTTTCATCATCTCTATTCATAAGATCTTTAAAAGATGATTATGATGCAGTTCTTGCTTATCAAACATCACCGGTTACTATGTCGTTATCGACGGTTTTATATAAGAAAAGAACAGGAAAAAATGTACTGCTCTACTGTCTTGATTTATGGCCTGCCTCATTGTCTGCCGGAGGAATTAAGAGCACAAATATAATCTATAAAGTGTTTGGAAAAATTTCTAAAAAAATATATACTTCGGTTTCTTCCGTTGCTGTCAGCTCAGAAGGTTTTATTGGATATATGAATAAGGAATTTGGAATCCTGGTTTCATCAATAAATTACATTCCTCAATATGCTGAGAATATTTATTTGGAAGTTGAAGAATCTAAGAAGTCTGATTCCAAAATTAATCTTGCATTCGCAGGAAATATCGGCACAGCTCAAAGTATGCCGACAATAATCAAGGCGGCACAAATCCTCAAGGATGACAAGGACATTATATGGAATATTATAGGTGACGGCTCAGAGCTTGAAAAAAGCATTGAAGCAGTTGAGAATTTAAAGCTTACTAATGTAATATTTCACGGAAGAAAATCTTTAGATGAACTTATAGAATATTATAAAACAGCTGATGCAATGCTCGTGACTCTAATTTCTGATGAGAATATCTCACTTACATTGCCTGCAAAGGTTCAGTCATATATGGCAGCGAGCAAGCCGTTAATTGTTTCGGCAGACGGTGCGGCAGCTGATGTGGTTACAAAAGCCAAGTGTGGATTTTGTGCACCGGCTGAAAATCCGGAGAAGCTTGCTCAGATGGTAAAAGAATTTAAGAGTCTTACTATAAGTGAAAGAAAAGAATTGGGTAATAATTCCAGAGATTATTATTTAAAGAATTTTGACAGAGATTTGTTTTTCGATAAGCTGGAAAAGTTGTTGTATGAATTAAATGATGAGGAGTAGCCCCTTTTATGAAAGTCCTTATGATAAATTCTGTTTGCGGAATAGGGAGCACCGGAAGAATATGCGCTGATTTGGCATCTGCTCTGGACAAGCAGGGGAATAGCTGTCTTATAGCATATGGCAGAAACGGTTATGTTCCGCAGGAATACCGTAAATATGCTGTTAGGATAGGCTCAGATTTTGATGTCAGAAGGCATGCTATGCTTACCAGAATTACCGATAGGCACGGTTTCTACTCCAAGCGTTCCACACAAAATTTTATTGACAGGATAAGGGATTATAATCCCGATATTATTCACTTGCATAATATCCACGGTTACTATATAAACATCGAGTACCTTTTTAATTATTTGAGAGAACTTTGTAAGCCTGTAATCTGGACACTTCATGATTGTTGGAGTTTTACAGGACACTGTGCTCATTATGATTATATTAAGTGTGATAAATGGAAAAACGGATGTTCAAAATGTTCGCAAAAAACAAGATATCCGCAAAGTTTAATTTGTGATAATTCAAAGAATAATTGGATAAAAAAGAAGAATCTTTTTAACAGTATAAGTAATTTGTTGATTGTTACTCCGTCACAATGGTTGGCAGATGAGGCAGCAAAATCTTACTTAGGCCATTATGATATAAGAGTTGTAAACAATGGAATAGATTTGTCTGTTTTTCATCCGACAAACAGTAATTTCAGAGAAAAATACGGATTAAAAGATAAAACTATACTTTTGGGAGTTTCAAGTGTTTGGGATGAGCGAAAGGGATTTAATGATTTTATTAATTTATCTAAAATTCTTCCGTCTAAATATAAAATAGTTTTGGTGGGGGTATCATCTGCTCAAATTCAAAAAATTCCTAAAGAGATACTTGCAATAGAACATACAGAATCACAAAAACAGCTTGCTGAAATATATTCGGCATCAGATGTATTTTTGAATTTAACATATGAAGATACATTTCCTACTGTTAATTTAGAAGCATTAGCGTGCGGAACACCTGTGGTTTCGTATAATTCGGGAGGAAGTGCAGAAATTATCCGCAAATTTGGAGGCGGAATAGTTTTAGACTCAAAAACTCCTGAGGCAGTAAAAGAAAATATAGGCAGAGCAACTGCAATAAAACCTGAGGATTGCCTAAAGCATACCTGTAAGTTTGACAGTTTAATCGCACAGGAAAAGTATTTGAAAATATATACAGATTTGTATAAAAAATATATTGGGTGAAAAATGATTTTTATGGGGCCGCTCTTTCGCAGAGAGCAAGAAGAATATCTGCTTAATCTTTCAAAAACAGGACTGCTTAACGCAGGAAATACATTTCAATGGGGTTTAATAGACGGTATATGTGATAATCTCGAGGAAGGAATTTCAATTATTAATGTTCTTCCTGTGGGTACATGGCCAAATAAATTCAAAAAATTAGTTTTGAAAGATAATGTATGGGAAAATAGAGAAAAACACTGCTATGAAGCAGGTTGCATAAATTTACCTTTTATAAAGCAGTTTACAAGGACAAGAAGAGTAGCTAAAATAATAAAGAAAAATTTTAAGAATGAAACAGAGCTTTTAATTTGTACTGCATATATGCCGTTTTTAAAAGCCGTTCATCGTCTTCCTGAAAAATATAAAATTACTTTAATAATAACTGATTTACCTGAATTTTCGGATATGCATTGCGTATCAGGATTACGCAGATTTTTAAGAAATATCAACAATTCTTTGATAAAAAAGTATCTTAAAAGAGTAAACCGATTTGTTCTGCTTACTGAACAGATGAAATATTCTTTGGAGGTTGGTGACAGACCGTATACAATAGTTGAGGGAGTTTGCGGATATTCAAGTAATCCTAAGTTAAAAAGTGAAATTATAAACGATAAAATAGGAATTTTATATACTGGTAGACTCAATTACAGGTATGGTATAAAAACTTTGCTTGATGCATTTTGCAAAATTAACCGTGATGATATTGAGCTTTGGATTTGCGGTTCAGGAGAAATGGAAAATTATATAACCTCTGTTTCTGAGAAGGACAAAAGAGTGAAATTTATGGGATATAAAACCCATGATGAGATACTCAAACTTCAGAGAAAAGCAGAGATTCTTGTGAACCCCAGAACCAACGAGGGTGAATATACAAAATATAGTTTTCCATCCAAAACTATGGAGTATATGGCAAGCGGAACTCCTGTAGTAATGTATAAACTTGACGGAGTTCCGAATGAATACGATGAGTATTTGTTTTATGTTGAAAACAATTCAGTAGAGGCACTGAAGAATAAACTTGAGTATGTATGCAATTTATCCCCCGAATGCAGAAAAGATTTCGGTGAAAAAGCAAGACAATTTGTATTAAATCAAAAAAATTCTAAAGTACAGGGAAAGCGTATATTAGATTTGATAACAGATAACATAGGTTAGGAGATGCTGCTTTGATTTATTTTGTTTTATTCATAATGTCATGCGGTGTACTTAATGCCGGTTATTCCTATTTATTTGGGTTTCTGATGATTGTAATAGGATATCAGTTCTATAAGAATAGGGATGTTTCGCTTAATTTTTTGCAAAAGCCGGAAATATGGATTCTGCTCTCGTTTGGAATAACTTATGTATTGTTTGATGAACTTACGGGTACAAATCTGCAAAACTATTTATTGCTTCCTGTAATGGCATATATAATCGGATGGACCTGTAATGATTTGTCCGAGAATCCTTCGGACGGAATAAAAAACTGTGTGGTTGCTTTGACTTTGGGTTTTGGTACAAATGTAGTTTTAAATTATTTTGCAAATATAGGACATACGAGGTATCAGCTCGTTGAATTTTGGACAGGTCAGGTAAGGGCTGCAACAGGTTCAGGCTTTTTGAATACTTTTATTGTTTCACTTGTTTTATACACAATAATTTATGAGAAACGAATTTGGCTGAAAATTATCCTTTCAGTACTCACGGTATTTTCCTTATTGTATATGTTTATGCTTGGAACAAGAACACAATTTATAGTTTTATTTGTTGTGTTGATTGTCGGCGTATTGGTATATATGTATCAAAAGCATAAAATGTTGGGTGTGTTTAAATCTTTAATGATATTTACCATATGCACCGCGGTCATTTTATGTATGTATATTTTTAATGTGTTCCACCTTGCGGATTTTATTAATTCGTCCAATATTGCTAACAGATATTATGATAAGGTTGGTTTATCACATTCAAATCAAGGTAGAATTGAGGCTTTTATTGAAGGCGTACAGGGGTTGTTTTTATATCCTTTTGGAGGTTTGCACAGCGAATCCTACAGACATAATATGTGGCTTGATATAGGTCGTGTTTCAGGATTAATTCCTTTTATTATTATGATTGTTTTTTCCTGCATAACATTTAACCATATGCTCAAAATGTTCAAAAACCGAAACTCGGATTCAGCAATGAGATTTTTGATTTTATGCCTATATATAGGTGTTATGATTAATTTCTTTGTTGAGCCTATTATGGAAGGATTGCTCAATTTCTTTTTGGGTTTCTGTGTAGTAAACGGAATGATTGATTGCTATTATTACAAAAATATTTCTCCGTATGTTTCTCAAAGAACCTTGATAACAACAGAGAATAAAACTTTTATGAGAGATGATAAGATTGAAAATGACTGATAAAACTCTTTTAATTACCGGCGGAACAGGTAGTTTTGGAAAGGCTGTTCTAAAAAGATTTTTGGCTACAGATATTGGTGAGATAAGAATTTTTTCCAGAGATGAGAAAAAACAGGATGATATGCGTCATCAATATCAGCTGCAATATCCGCAATTTGCAGATAAAATTAAATACTATATTGGTGATGTCAGAGATTTATCATCAATAAAAAGTGCTATGTATGGCGTTGACTATGTTTTTCACGCAGCGGCATTAAAGCAGGTTCCATCCTGTGAGTTTTTTCCAATGGAAGCGGTTAAGACTAATATTATAGGTACAGATAATGTGCTTTGTGCAGCTATAGAGGCAGGTGTAAAATCTGTTATATGCCTTTCCACTGATAAGGCGGCTTATCCTGTAAACGCTATGGGAACAAGCAAGGCTATGATGGAGAAGGTAGTGATTGCACGAAGCAGGACATCTTCTAATACAAAAATATGCTGTACTCGTTACGGAAATGTAATGTGCAGCAGGGGAAGTGTTATCCCTCTTTGGATTGAACAAATTAAAGACGGCAATCCCATTACCGTGACCGATCCTGATATGACAAGGTTTATTATGTCACTTGAAGAGGCCGTTGAATTAGTTTTATTTGCATTTGAAAATGGAAATAACGGCGATATATTTGTTCAGAAAGCTCCTGCCTGCACTATCGGTGTTCTTGCAAAGGCTGTAGTTGAACTGTTCGATATTGAAAATAAAACTGAGATAAATACTATAGGTGTAAGGCACGGCGAGAAAAAGTACGAAACTCTGCTTACTAATGAAGAATGTGCTAACGCCGAAGAAATTGATAATTTTTACCGTGTTTCCTGTGATAAGCGAGGACTTAATTATGATAAGTACTTTAATAAAGGAAATGCGAATATTGGTATGATTAAGGAATTTAACAGCGAAAACACAGAATTGCTTAATGTTGAGGAGGTAAAGCAAAAGCTTTTATCTCTTGAGTATATACAAAAAAAAATAGAAAATTTGGTGCATAAAAAATGAAAATATTAGTAACGGGTTCTAATGGATTTATTGGAAAAAATTTAGTATGTGCTCTTAATAATATACGGGAAAATAAAGATAGAACTCATCCGGAACTTAATATAACAGATATATATGAGTATGATACGGACTCAGAACCCTCTGTTTTGGGAGAGTATTGTAAGGATGCTGATTTTGTTTTTCATCTTGCAGGTGTAAACCGACCTGAGAATAATAGTGAGTTTATGGAGGGAAATTTTGGTTTTACCGATGAACTCCTTAATTTGCTTAAAAGAAATAATAATACTTGTCCTGTGATGATTTCATCATCAATTCAGGCGGGTTTAGATAACCCTTACGGACATTCCAAAAAAGCAGGGGAGAATCTGATTTTTGAATACGGTAAGGAAACAGGTGCAAAGGTTTATGTGTATAGATTTCCTAATGTATTCGGAAAATGGTGCAGACCCAATTATAACAGTGCTGTAGCTACTTTTTGTCACAATATTGCAAATGATTTACCAATTAAGGTGAATGATCGCAATGTTGATATGACGCTGGTATATATTGACGATGTTGTTGATGAATTGTTTAAAGCACTTTCAGACAACGCAACAAAAGACGGAGATTTTTGCCGTGTTTTTCCCGAACATAAAACAAAGCTTGGCAATATAGCTGATTTAATACATTTGTTCAGTAAACAGCCGAATACGCTTATAATGCCGGAGATTGCCGACGGTTCATTTGAAAAGAAGCTGTATTCAACCTATCTTTCATATTTGCCAAAGCAAAAAGTTGCTTTTCCGTTAAAGATGAATATTGATGACAGGGGCAGTTTTACCGAATTACTAAAAACAGAAAACTGCGGTCAGATAAGCGTCAATATCTCTAAACCGGGAATAACAAAAGGACAGCATTGGCACAATACAAAGTGGGAATTTTTTATTGTTGTGTCGGGTCACGGACTTATTCAGCTCAGAAAAATCGGAACAGATGAAGTTCTTGAGTTTGAGGTAACAGGTGAAAAGATTGAGGCTATTCATATGCTCCCTGGATATACGCACAATATAATTAATTTGAGCGATACTGATAATCTTGTAACTGTGATGTGGGCAAATGAACAGTTTAATCCTCAAAAACCGGATACTTTTGCTGAGAGGGTGTAGCTTTTGCAAAATGAAATAAGCCGAAATGTAATATCTCTGGGTTGTTTTTGTTCTGTGGCATTGGAACTGGAGAAAAATGGACTTAGAGATGCGAGTTACCCTTTTGACTGGTTAATTACCAGAGATTTTTCTAAAGTTTTACATCT
Organism: Ruminococcus sp.; assembly: GCA_022510955.1. Classification (GTDB taxonomy): domain Bacteria; phylum Bacillota; class Clostridia; order Oscillospirales; family Acutalibacteraceae; genus Ruminococcoides. Next base: position 24,747 of record JAFLSM010000005.1, read on the forward strand.
TATAGAAACAAATTTTGATAATTTTCTAAATGAAGATAATTTGATTCAATCCATATCATCAAGAAATTATTATTATGATGAGATACAAAAAATTTGGTTTTATCATGATTTTTCATCAAACTCTGATTTGCATTCACAGATGGATGATGTTAAAGAGAAATTTAATCGTAGGATAAATAGATTTTATTCTGCAATAAAACAGCCCACGACCTTTATTAGATATGTAAAAAATCAGAAAGATGCGGATTATATAAATCAGTACAGCAAAAAAATTGAAAATATAATAAAACGTTTTTGTCCTCATAATCAAATTATCTATTTTTATAATGATGATTTAGTGTTGAATGTAGAAGATTCATATTCCGTAAAGGTGGATAGGAATGATTCTGTTTCTCGCCATCCTTTTAGACAGCATATGGACCTATTGGAAAATTTGATTGAAAATTATGATGATAAGAAGCGTGAAGAAAATATAAAGCGATACAACAAACTTACTCTTAAAAGGGGCATAAATAAAATTAAAATAAAATTGAACAAATTATTATGCAGACTGGGAGTAGTTAAAGAGTATTCACACAGTAAGGTAATAAAATAATTTATAAGGAAGCAGTATATGTCAAAAATTAAACTTATGACAATAGTAGGCACAAGACCTGAAATTATAAGACTTTCGGAAACTATAAAATGTTGTGACAAATATTTTGAACAGATTTTAGTGCATACAGGACAGAACTATGACTATGAGTTGAATCAGATTTTTTTTGAAGATCTTAATCTTCGTGAGCCCGATTATTATTTAAATTCGGTTGGTGAAAATCTGGGAGAAACTATAGGAAATGTCATTTCAAAAAGCTATGAGTTAATGCTAAAACAAAAACCTGATGCAGTGCTTGTACTTGGAGACACAAATTCGTGCTTATCGGTTATTGCTGCTAAGCGTTTGCATATTCCGATATTCCATATGGAGGCAGGAAATCGTTGCTTTGATGAATGTCTTCCTGAGGAAACAAACAGAAGAATTGTTGATGTAACAGCAGATGTAAATATGTGTTATTCCGAGCACGCAAGACGGTATCTTAACGCATCCGGTGTTCCTAAGGAAAGAACATTTGTAACGGGTTCACCTATGGCTGAGGTTCTTCACTCAAATATAGACAGGATTTTGAGCAGTGATATTTTAAAGCGTTTAGGACTTGAGAAAAAGAAATATATATTACTTTCTGCACATAGAGAAGAAAATATAGATACAGAATCTAATTTTTTCAGTTTGATGAACTCAGTAAATGCAATGGCAGAGAAATATGATATGCCAATCATATATTCATGTCATCCAAGGAGTAAAAAATTTATTGAAAAACATAACTTTGTGTTTGATAAGCGTGTAGTTCAGCATAAGCCGTTAGGCTTTCATGACTACAACAACCTGCAAATGAATGCTTTTTGTGTGGTTTCCGACAGCGGAACATTGCCTGAGGAATCCAGCTTTTTCCTTTCAATAGATAAAGCTTTTCCTGCTGTTTGCATACGCACCTCTACCGAAAGACCTGAGGCTATGGACAGAGGTAATTTTATACTTGCAGGAATTAGCGGAGATCAAGTGTTGAGTGCAATAGAAACAGCTGTTAATATGAATAAAAATAAGGATTACGGCTTGCCTGTAAAGGACTACATGGATGAAAACGTTAGTGCAAAGGTTGTAAAAATTATTCAGAGTTATACGGGCATTGTAAACAAATTTGTATGGCGAAAGGATTAGTATGAACGAGCTTCAAAAGAAAGAATTTGAAATTCTTGAGTGTTTTGTTAAAATTTGCAATGCTTTGAATTTGAAATATTTTCTTGTGTGCGGAAGTGCTCTGGGTGCAGTTAAATACAAGGGCTTTATTCCTTGGGATGATGATGTTGATGTTGCACTTTTCAGAGAGGATTATGAAGTCTTTTTATGTGAAGCGCCAAAAATGCTTCCGAATAACTTTTTCCTTCAAAATTATAAATCAGATCCCGAATTTCCAGCAATATACAGCAAGCTTCGAAATTCAGATACTACATATATAGAACGCAGTGCGTCAAATCTTAATATAAACCATGGAATTTACATTGATGTTTTTCCACTTGACGGTTACCCAAAGGGCAGATTGAAAAGAGCTGTATTTGAGCTCAGAAAAAAGATTTATAAATCTCTGTTATCTGCTTCATTTTTACACGATTCAAAACTAAAAAAGTGCTTGTTTTTACCGTTCAGAGCAATTGGTATTCATAAAAAATCGAATAAAATTGCAGAGAGCTACGAGAAAATGATTATTAAATATTCTGTCTCAGCTTCTGATATAGTTACCAATCACGGTAACTGGCAGGGTAAATTGGATTATACAGATAAAAAAATTTTTTCCAATGGTAGAGACGCAATTTTTGAGGGACTCCACGTTATAATTCCTTACCAATACAACGCTTATTTAGAAAAAAAGTATGGCGACTATAGAAAGGACCCTCCTTTGTCACAGCAGGTTGGACACCACTATTATACAGAAATTGATTGTTGCCATTCGTTCAAGGAGAAGATATAATGAAAGTGGTATATGTTTCTGATTATCTTACTATCCATTTGAAAAGTCTGGCGGAAGAATTATATAAAATACTCGGAGATGATTTTTCTTTTATAGAAACTGTTGAGCCTCACTCTGAAAGCAAAGAAAAGACCTTTAACCGTGGATTTGCATACTTTCAGGCATCAGAGTTGACTGATGAGTCTATTCCCTGGAGATACAGAGCATACGGCGGTCAAGCTGAATTAGAGAAATGTCTAAAACTGATTGATAACAGTGATGCAGTTATTATAGGAAATGCAAATGATATATGGATTAAATCACGATTAAGGAAAAATAAATTGACTTTCAGAGCGCACGAACGATGGTATAGAAAAGAGTTGCCGTGGTATCGTATTCCTAAAGCGCTTATCGGGGGATGGTTACATCACGGCAGATTTCGTAATCTTTATATGCTTTGTGCAAGTGCCTATACTGCCGTTGACGTAAGAAAGGTGAAATGTTTTAAAAATAAGATTTATAGATGGGGATATTTTCCTGAGAAAAAAAGCTATTATGACATTGATCCTTTGTTTTCTAAAAAGGTCACAACCTCTATTTTGTGGGTCGGAAGAGAAATTTGGTGGAAACATCCTGAATATGCAATTATAATTGCCGAAAAACTAAAAGCTTCAGGATATTCTTTTGAAATTAACTTGCTTGGCATCGATGAAAATTCACAAAAGTTAAGTAAAATGATTGTGGACAAGAAGGTTACAGATTGTGTTCATCTTCTTGGCTCAAAGAATACACAGCAGGTCCGTGAGTATATGGAGAAAGCCGGTATCTACTTATTTACAAGTGACCGCAATGAAGGTTGGGGAGTTGTTTTGAATGAGGCAATGAACAGCGGATGTGCGGTGGTCGCAGGTAATGAAATCGGAGCAGTACCATTTTTGATTGAAAATGAAAAAAACGGACTGATATTTGAATCTGACAATTTAGATATGCTTTATGAAAAAGTAAAATATCTGTTAGACAATGCCGATAAACAGAGAAAAATAGGAGAAAGGGCATATCGTACAATTGAAGAGTTATGGAATGCTGAAATTGCTGCAAAACGGTTTATATGTCTTGCCGAAAAGATTATTTCAGGAGATAAGTATCCAGATTTATATGAAACAGGACCTTGCAGCATAGCAAAATGATATAGCTTTTATTTAGAAATTAGTAATTATATCTGCAAAAAGCAGATAAAAATATAAAAAAGGAGAGACAAAAATGAAGAAATCAAAAGTTTTTTCAAGAACAGTGTGTGTTTTACTTGTTGTTATGATGGCTTTTTCTGCATTGCCTTTTGCTGCATCAGCCTATAACAAAGATTTTGTATCATCCACTCATGATACATTTTCACGCAAAACATCCACTATTGCGCCGGGCGTAACACAGGATATTTGTTATGCCTACAACAAAGAAGGCAAGCAAATTGTTTACTATGTGGCAACGGCTGATATTAACGATGATACCGTTAATGTTTATGCCAACTACAAGGACAACCAGTGTGAGTCATTCGGTATGTCAAAGCTTACAGAGCAGATGGCTTCTGCTCAGGCAAAGCATTCAAATCCGGATGATGCTGACAACTATATTGAATATTACAATGTTGTTGCCGGCGTAAACGCAGACTTCTATAATATGACCACAGGCCAGCCAAGTGGTGCATTTGTTATGGAGGGTAAGATTGTTAATAATGCAAACAACCGTCCGTTCTTTGCTATCCTTGATGATGGCACTGCTGTAATCGGTGCTAATAACACTGATTGGAATAAGTATAAGGAACATGTTACTGAGGCTGTTGGCGGAAGTTTGGTCTTGGTAAAGGACGGTGCAGATGTAACAGCATCTGCAAGCGGTGATTATAACACAGACCGTCACTCAAGAACCTGTGTCGGCATTACGGCAGAGGGTGAAGTAGTAATGATGGTTCTTGACGGTCGCCAGGAACCATTCTCAGCAGGCGGCTCAATGCACGAGCTTGCTCAGATTATGCTTGAGGCAGGCTGTGTATCGGCTATCAACCTTGACGGCGGCGGTTCTACAACATTTGCAGCAAAACAGGAAGGCGAAAACAGCGTAACAATAGTAAACCGTCCTTCAGACGGTTCTGAGCGTTCTATCAGCTCATCACTTATGATTGTTTCAACTGCTGTTCCTTCTAACACATTTGATCATGCAACTCTTACAGCATCTGATGAATATGTAACTCCAAATTCTACTGTTAAGATTTCAGCTAAGGGAGTAAGCCCCGCAGGCACTGCTGCCGATGTTCCTGAGGATATAAGCTGGCAGCTTGCCGACAGCAGCTTTGGTACTGTTGATAACGGAGTATTTACCTCAACAGGCAAAACAGGCGACGCTGTTGTTCAAATGGTTTATAATGGCAATGTTGTCGGTGAAGTAACAATTCATGTTGTTATTCCGACAGGACTTAGCTTTAACAGTGAAGTTATTACTGTTCCTTATGGCAAGACGACAGAGCTAAAGCTTACAGCTATTTGCAATAACGGACTTAATACTGTTACAACAAAGGCCGAGGACTTTAAGCTTACTCTTTCTGATGAAAAGCTCGGTACAATTGACGGACTCAGCTTTAAAGCAACTGATGACGAAGATATTACAGAGGGTACAATTACTGCAACTATCGTTGGTACTGAAATTTCTGCTAAGGCTACAATCAATATTGGTAAAGGTTCTGAGACTGTATTCAACTTTGAAGACGGAACAGAAAACGGTTTCGGTCTTAAATACAGCAACTATAACTATTATTTGCCAAACAGTAATGTATATGTAGCAGATGCTGAAAACGGTCAGGTGCATAGCGGTGATTACTCACTTGCACTTAATATTGACTATTCAAACTCATTAGAGTCAGGTTACCAGATGATTTCACTGTATCAAAAAGGAACAGACGCATATTTTGAAAATGCAAAGACTCTTGGTATGTGGATGTACATTCCTGATGAGTGCGTTAGCCTTTGGGCAAGATGGATGGTTACTCCGATTGCATCAGTTAACGAGGATGGTACTTACACATTAGGAACCAGCTCTATTACCGGTCAGACTGTTGACGGTACAATCAACGGACAGACAGGTTATGTGTATACCTTCCAGGAATCAGGCTGGCACTATATTTCTATTGACCTGAGTGCATACAAGGGCGTAGCTATCCGTGACGGATATTATATGTTCCAGTTCTATATTTCCGACCGTGACGGTGCAAGTTTTGACTATTACTTTAAGAATCAGCACAATGTAAACGGTAATTACACTTTCTATATTGACGATATTACAATTGACTATTCTTCAGTAGTAGATGATCGTGAGGCCCCTGTTTTCTCAAGCGTACTTTATGCAGATGAAATAATGAGCGACGCAGTAGAACTGAAGGGTCAGACTACTAACTATAATACATTATCATTCAGTGCTAAATTTGATGATAATAAAACGAAGACTAATTATTCAGGTATTGATTATTCAACAGCAAAGGCATATATCGACGGTGTTGATTTTACTGATAAAGCAAAGGTTTCAACTAACGGAACAATAGCTCTCGAGGACATTACTCTTGCAGACGGTGAGCATACTGTTAAGTTCTCTGTATGTGATAATGTGGGTAACTATGGCAGTGCAATTCGCAAGATTAATGTTCAGTCAAATTCTAATATGCCTACAATTAAGTTAGCTGCACATGACAGTTCACTTAAAAGAATCCCTCTTGGTTCAATTTACTATGTTGATATAGTAGCAACTGATATTGAAAAGGTTAAGGAAGTTTCTACTACACTTGACCTTGATAATATGAGCAAGTGGGAGCTTGACCATATGGAGGTTGCTAAAGGATTTGAGGCAACATATAAAATTGCCAAAGATGATAATATTGCAACTATTACAATTAAAAGAACAGGCAATAGCAGTGTAACAGGAGAGGCTGCATTAGTTTCTATGCCAATCAGAGCTTGGGAGCTTTCAAATCCTGTAACAACAGCAGCAGGCAAAACATGGGATTATGCCGCTTTCAAGGCAAGCAAAGAATGTTGGCCGATTTTCATTGATGTTCAGGTTGACCGTGGTCTTGTAACATTTACTGATGATACAACATCAACCTTCACAGGTGATTCAGTTGTTGTTGACACAGAAATGTGGGCAAACTATTCCAATATGACATCTACTGAAGAAGGAAAGGCTTATTGGAATTCATGGAACGGCGGTCATACACATACAGCAAAAGCTGTTGATGATAAGGCGCCTACATGTACAAGTGACGGTTATACAGGTCGTACATTCTGTGATAATTGTAATTCTGTTATAGAGTGGGGTACAGCTGTTCCTGCAACAGGCCATACCTATGAGTTTATAGACGATGTTCTTAAATGTAAGGACTGCGGTGAGCTGTTTAACGGCACATATACAGACGGCAAAGAATATCAGGACGGTGTTATTGTTTCTGATGGCTGGCACGGTAATTATTACTATGTCAACGGTGAAAAGCTTACAGGCATTCAGCTTGTTGACGAAGATTATTACGACTTCGGCGAAGACGGTGTTAGTCAGGGTAAGTATACAGGCTTCTATGAGCAGAGTGATGGTTGGTATTATATAACTGCCGGTAAAATTGCAAAGGGTTGGCAGTACATTGATGATAATTACTATTATTTCGATCCTGATACCGGATTGTCATATTATGGAAAGAAATATTATATTTACAGTCAGTCCTATTCATTTAATGAAAAGGGTATGCTTGAATCCGGTCTTTGGGTAAAAAATCCAAACGGCGAAGGAACAATGTATTACTACGGTCCATCCCGTTATCAGAGAACATGGGCTGAGATTGACGGAAATACATATTATTTTGATATTAACGGTATCCGTAAGGAAGGTATCTGTTGCTTTGTAGCAGGTATTAATGGTGATTCTCGTTGGTATGAGTTTACTGATGAAGGTGCTTTAGTAAGAATCTTTGATGAAACAGGTATTTATGAGAATAACGGCAACTTGTATTACCTAATCAATGGTGTAAACCAGCACGGTCTGTTTAAAGTAGATAAATATTATTACTACTTTAACAGCAGTACATACACAGCTGTTAAGGGTCGTTATTGGGTAGAAAAAACAAACGGTCTTCTGGAAAAAGGCTATTATGAATTTGCTGAAGACGGAAAGATGATCCGTGATGAGGACAAGAACGGTTTGTATGTTGAGGCTGACGGAACATATTATTATGTTGACGGACAAAAGACATATGCAGGTCTTGTATTAGTAGATGGTTCATACTACTACTTTAATAGTGGTCTTAAGGCTGTAACAGGCAGATACTGGGTTGAAAAGACAAACGGTCTTATGGACAAGGGCTATTATGAGTTTGACGAAAACGGCAAAATGATTCGTGATGAAGACAAGAACGGTTTGTATGTTGAAGAGGACGGAACATATTATTATGTTAACGGTAAAAAGACATATGCAGGTCTTGTTTTAGTAGACGGTTCATATTACTACTTTAACAGCACACTCAAGGCAGTAACAGGTCGTTATTGGGTTGAAAAAACAAATGGTCTTATGGACAAGGGCTATTATGTATTTGCTGAAGACGGCAAGATGATTCGTGACGATGACAAGAACGGTTTATATGTTGAAGAGGACGGAACATATTATTATGTTGATGGTCAAAAGACATATGCAGGTCTTGTTTATGTAGACGGTTCATATTACTACATTAACAGCACACTCAAGGCAGTAACAGGCCGTTATTGGGTTGAAAAGACAAACGGTCTTATGGAAAAAGGCTTTTATGAATTTGCTGAAGATGGTAAGATGATTCGTGAGGAAGACAAGAACGGTTTATATGTTGAAGAGGACGGAACATATTATTATGTTGACGGACAGAAGATATATGCAGGTCTTGTTTATGTAGACGGTTCATATTACTACATCAACAGCACACTCAAGGCAGTAACAGGTCGTTATTGGGTTGAAAAGACAAATGATTTAATGCCTAAAGGATTCTATAACTTTGATCAGGACGGAAAAATGATTGTTTCATAAAGTAATCATTTTGTAATCAAATAATTAACAGAACATTGCCCCTCGAAGTTTTCGGGGGGCAATGCAAATAAAGGGTGCAGATATGAAAATGTTATTACATTTATTTAAGTCAAAATTTGGACACAATGTATCATGGATAGTGATTGGACGAGTATATCAGATGGTTGTAAACTTGGTAATATCTATGATTACTGCAAGATATCTCGGCCCTTCAAATTATGGTCTGATAAATTATGTTGCATCGTTTACTGCTCTGATGACAGCTTTTTGTACCTTGGGTACAAATGATACCATTGTAAACGAGTTTATATCTGACAAGAAAAATCAAGGCAAAATTCTGGGCTCAACAATTTTTTTCAGAGTGTGTTCCGGAATATTGTCTGTAATTACAATTGTTTTAGTAGTATTATTACTTAACCCGAATGACTCTCTGACTGTATGGGTAGCATTTGTATACAGCACAACCTTAATTTTTCAGAGCTTTGAGTCTATCAATTATTGGTATCAATTTAATCTCAGATCAAAGGTTACTACAAAAGTTTATATGGTGGGTTATACTGTAGTTGCAATCTATAAAGTATTGCTGCTTGTTTTTCAAAAAAGTGTGGTTTGGTTTGCTGCATCAAATGCCATTGACTATATAGTGGTTGCAATTCTGCTGTGTATAGCTTATCATAATCATAATGGCAGTTTATATCCCATGGCTGTGAGCAAAAAAATTGGTTTTGATATAATAAAGAGAAGTCATCATTATATAATATCAGGTACGATGGTTGCACTTTACGGTCAGATGGACAGAATTATGATTGCCGGTTTTATGTCGGAAAAAGAGGTTGGATATTATACCGCATCAATTAATACCTGCACTATTTGGGCATTTGTTTTAAATGCAGTTATTGATTCTGCAAGATCGGTTATAATGCCGCTTTATGAGACGGATAAAAAATTATATGAAAAAAGATTAACGCAACTATATTCAGCAATTATTTATTTGTCATTTTTTGTGGCAATTTTAATGACTGTTTTTGCAGAATTAATAATACAAATTTTGTATGGCAATGAATATTTACCTGCCTCGGGGTCACTTAGAATAGCTACATGGTCTACAGCATTTTCATATCTGGGCGTTGCAAGAAGTATATGGCTTGTTCAACATAATCAGCAGAAATATGAAAAGTATATTGCAATTATCGGTGCGTGCAGTAACCTTTGTTTGAATTGTGTTATGATTCCCGTATGGGGAATTTTAGGTGCGGCTATTGCTACTTTAGTAACACAGATTATTACTAATCTGGTATCCGGATTGTTTTTTAAAGAAATCAGAAGAAACAATATTCTTATTCTGAAAGCATTTAATATTTTCAAATCGATAAAAGATTTTTAGTGTGCTAAACCAAATGAATAAAGCAACACCCTCTGAACCGCAGTGATTCAGAGGGTGTATTTTTGTGTACCTTATAATTATGCAAAAACTGCGCTATTAAACTCCCATTATGGCAACGGATGACCTGCGGAAAGATACAACCTGTACCACTCCTGACGGGTCAGCTGGATATCTGTTGCACGGATAATTTCTGTTAAACGGGATTCATTCGCCGTTCCTGTAATTAGTTGCATGTTCGCCGGATGGCGCAATATCCACGCCGCGGCGATAGTGGTTGTGCTGACGCCGTATTTCTCTGCCAGAGCATTTAATTCCCGATTCAGCTCGTGATAGCGATCATCTCCAAGGAAGCAACCGCTCCAATTCGGAGCTTGGAATGGCGACCACGCTTGTATTGTCATATCATTCAGTCGTGAATAATCCAATACACTTCCGTCACGGTCGATAGCACCTGTCGTATCCATATTGACCTCCATACCGTTTGCCACCATATTGGAGACAGGGAGGCTGAATTGAAGTTGATTCACGAGCAATGGCTGACGAACATATCGTTTGAGCAGTTCAATCTGCATGGGTTTATGATTGGAAACGCCGAACTGCCGTACTTTTCCGCTATGGTATAGTTCATCAAAGGCGGCGGCTACTTCTTCAGGTTCTGTCAATGCATCTGGACGGTGGATTAGCAGAACATCCAAATAATCGGTTTGCAAGCGTTTTAGGATACCCTCTACAGATCGCAATAGATATTCCTTTGAGCTGTCATAATAGCCCTGCCGAATACCACACTTAGATTGTAGAATCAGATCTTCACGGCAGATTGAGGTATCTCCCCGAAGTGCCGTTCCAAAATGCTCCTCGCATATTCCGTTGCCGTAAATGTCGGCATGGTCGAAATAATTCGCACCGTGTTCCAACGCAGTATGAATAAAGCGGTTGAGTCCCTGAGGGTCCATATCTCCCAAACGCATACATCCCACCACGATGGAAGGAACCATCTGTCCGCTGTTGCCCAGTGTTATTCGCTTCACAAACCTCACTCCTTTATTTTGTCTGGAATTTTCTTTTAGTTTAACACATTTTTCTGCTTTTGTCGAGGCGAATATTTACAGGCAATCGGCATATGACCGTGTTACACACGGATAGAGTTTTATTTGAACTTTCCAACATATACCGTCCGAATTGGGGATTATACTTTATTATTTTTTCAGATTTTTATCAATAAATTCAGTGTACGGTTTGCGGTAGTAAATGCTTTCGAGATTATTTTTGTACCATTCAAACTCCTCTTTTAAACCCTGCTCAAGAGGTATTGTATCGGGCATAAGCTCGGTTTGTTTTGAAACATCGAGTAAATACTCGTAATCGTAAAAACAAAAGTAATCTCTCTGAGGAACGGTTTTATCAATGCTAATAAACTCTGCCTTCTTGCCGACAGTATTATAACACATCTCGACCCATTCTTTTACAGTGATAATATCCTTATTCCCGACATTGAAAATGCGGTTTTCGGGGTGCTTATCAAGCAGGATTTCTATAAATCTACACAAATCGGCAACATTAAAAAATTGCAACTTCATCTCTCCGTTTTGGGGGAGATAAAATGTTCTGTTTTTCATTGCACAGTCAAACACAAACGCTTCACGGTATAGATTTTCATACATACCGTAAAAATACGGAGGACGGAGAATATATGCTGAGGGATATTCCTTTTGTAAATATTGCTCTGCTCTGAGCTTGTTTATTCCGTAATCTCCCCAGATTGAGTTTTTACCGCAAGGCTGTTCTTCGGTAAACGGCTGAGTATTTGTTTCGGGATACACCGCACTGGAGCTGATGAAGATGTAATTGTCAAACTCCACTCCTGAATCAAAAAGCGACTTTACATGCTCCTCAGTGTAGGCAGTGATGTCAAGCACTACATCAAAGTGTTCTCCCTTTAATATGTCACCGAGCTGAGTTCGGTCGCAGTTAATCAGCCGTACGCCCTCAATCTGCTTTCTGCTGTTGCGGTTGAGCACATAGACCTCGTTACCTTTTTTTACAAAGTATTCTGCGGTAAATTTGCTGACAAAAGTCGTGCCACCTGTGATTAAAATTTGCATATTTATTCCTTTCCATAAAAAACAAGTGTAAGCTTATCGTTGATGACTTGCATTTTGCCTGTGCGTTTGTAACCCATTTTTTCATAAAGATAACAGTTGCCCGGTTCCTGTAATATTGTTTCCAGTTGCCAACACGATTTCCCGTGAATACGCTCAGCTTCGAGAATTGCCTGTTGAGCGTATTTCCTCCCCCTATATTTAGTCGTGATAAGGATAGGGGAAATACGTTTTTTACGTTTACTATCCTTAAAATCCACAATGCGGATAACCCCAACGTCTGTTTCGTCTGTCTCAATAAAATAGTATGTTGTTTCAGGTTGATTGAACCTAAAAAGAATATCATCATAGCTTTCATTTGCAGGGTTTGTATCGTAATCCTGATACTTTTTTAGTAATTCATTGAAAGCTTCCTTTTGCATTTGCAGTATTTTCTCAATGTCCTCTAATTTTGCAGGACGTAGTTTTATACTCATAATTAATCTCCGTTTATATCAGTTACCCGTACTTTTATAATATCTCAGGCTGAATTTCCAAAATGTGTATGCAATTATATACAGTCCGATTCCGACAATAGGCGAGAGGTACATAAACCACTGCGGATATGCCGCCAAATCAGCTTTGCGCAGGAAGAACTGCGCTGGGAAGTAATTTACAAACGCAAACGGAACTACAAAAATCAGGATTGACTGTATGAATTTATTATAAATGCTCAGCGGATAAATTGCAAACTTACGCATATTCCAATAAAAAATTTCCTTAAGGCTGTTTGTTTCAACAACATAAATGCTGATTGCAGAAAAGATAAGGAAAATTGCTCCCTGAATAAGAACTCCGCTAATAACAATTACAATGTAATAAATAGCCATTCCTAAATTCCATTGAATGCCTACCTTGTTTGCTGAAAATATAAACAGCAGTATTCCGAGGGTTCCGTGTCCTAATGCAGCAATCCAATCTGCTCCGCATAGTACAAGTTGAGTGAGCAGACCTCTCGGGCGGAGCATTACTCGGTCAAAATCTCCGTGTTTTATCCAATCTGAGAAATCACGCAGAGCCATAAAGAACACAATAAAAATTCCGTAGGTTATGAAAATCAGACTGAAAAGGAAAATTAATTCATCTATGTTCCAATTATTTATAGTATCGAATTTAAGCAACGCAAGATACATCGCAATGATTCCTGCAGCCTCCCTAAAGAATACTGCAAATGTGGAAACAACTGAATCAAACTTATATTGAAAGCGAATCTTTAATCCTGTTCTTGCGTATGCAAAGAAAAGTAAAATTATGTCTTTCATAGTTAACCTCCCTGTACTACAAGCTTTTTAATGCCCTTGCGCCAGCAAAATTCACCAATTGCGTATAAAATTACAATCCATAAAATCTGCCTTGCAAAGTTTATTAAGATTTCATAACCTTGCAGTTCGCCTAAATACAGCTGAACAGGAGTAAAGTAAATTGAGTCAAACGGCGTGAGATTTATAAAACTTCTCAGCCAGTCAGGCATAAACCACATTGGGATAAATGCCCCTGCGAGTATGTTTACAAATACATTTTTTATTGTTATCAATCCCCACACATTGAAAAGCCAGAACGACCAACTCTGCACAATAAAACTGATGAGCCAAAGTACAATGTAACCGAGCAGTGTGCTTACCAAGCAAAGAATGAAATTCAATAAGCTTGAAGGGGCTTGAAGCTGGGCAAAGAAAGCGGCAATTATCACGGTTGGCAGGAAGTTAAAAATCACTCTGAAAAAACCTTCTCCCAAATCCTCAAATAACATTCTCAGTTTAAAATTTACGGGCTTTAAAAGCTCGTTTGCTATTGTTCCCTGCTTGATTTTGTCTTGCAAGAACATTTCGTTTTTAGTAAATGCACTGCTTAATCCCAAGGCAATGATAAAGTTAGTTGTTACCATTGAAAAGGTTACTCCGTCCACGGTGTCTGCACCGCCGTAAAGAGCCTTGTATATACTCCAATACACTACAAAGGAAAGAAGTGTGTTGAGTATGCCGAGCAAATACTCAAAGCGGTATGCCATATTATTGCGGAATTTTATAATTGCAAATTGTAAATATGTATTCATTGTTCTTACCTCATCACAATTTTGCCTTCGTAAATATCACGTATAATAGCGTCAATTTCAGGTTCCCTGATTGAAACATCCTTAATATTATGAGTGTTCATCAGCTCGGACATCAGTGAATTTACACTGACCTCACTCATGTCAAAAGAGATTATTTTCTTCATGGCATTGTTCTCAACATCTGAAATATTTACATTTTTCAGGTTTAATTCAATAGGCAGGCTTTCAAATTCTGCCTCAATTATTCTTGAAGAAACATAGCTTTTCTTAACATTTTCAAGACTGCCGTCATACAGCTTTTTGCCGTCGTCAATAATAATCAGTCGTTCGCAGGTCTTTTCTATGTCCTGCATATCGTGAGTTGTAAAAATCATTGTAATGTTGTCTGTTTGATTGAGCGTCTTAATAAATTTACGAATTTTATCCTTGCCAACCACATCAATTCCGATTGTCGGTTCGTCAAAGAAAACTATCTTCGGCGAGTGAAGCAGAGCCGCGGCAATATCCGCCCTCATGCGTTGACCGAGTGAAAGCTGACGGACAGGCTGATTGATAAATTTGCCCATATCAAGCAGTTCGGTAAATCGTTCAAGATTTTCTTTGTATTTCTTTTCGGGAATTTTATAGATGTGTTTGATAACCTCGTAGCTGTCGAGAGGCGACAAGTCCCACGAAATTTGAGACTTCTGACCGAACACAACGCCGATATTCGCAACATATTCCTTGCGCTGTTTGTGCGGAATGTAGTCTGCCACATTAATATTACCGCTGTCAGGATATAGTATTCCTGACAGCATTTTTACTGTTGTGGATTTTCCTGCGCCGTTCGGTCCGATAAAGCCGACCATTTCACCTTCTTTAATGTTAAAGCTGATGTTATCCACCGCTTTTTTGCGCTCGTATGTCGGATGAAAAATATTCTTCACCGCGCCCACAAAGCCCGTACTGCGCTTATGAATTTTAAAAGTCTTGCATAAATTCTGAACATCAATTATTGTCTGTGCCATTGTTGTCCTCCTTGTATAGCTCTTTTATTATTTCTTCAACTGACGGCTTGACAATCAGAATATCCTGAACATTGCCGTGTGAGAGAAGATAATTTGAAATGTCCTTTGAACTCAAAATACTGCTGTCGTAATAGAGAGTAAGAGTGCTGTTGTTAATTGTGTACCTATCGATTGGAAAGTCCTGCAAATCAGGCGGTGTGCTGTCAAAAACAACTTTCATAGAATTTAATCCGATATGCGATTTTTTCAGCCTGTCAAAGCTTCCGTTATACACAAGCCGTCCGTTGTCTATGAAAATAACACGATCACATATTTTTTCAATTTCCTCAACATTGTGAGTAGTGAGGATTACGGTAATGTTTTTACTTTTTGCAATATCCTGCAATATTTTTCTTATGTTTTCTTTTGCGACAACATCAATACCGATAAACGGCTCGTCGAGGATAAGCAGATCAGGCTGAAAAAGCAGAACAGCGGCGATTTCCGCTTTCATTCGCTGACCGAGTGAGAGTTGATTTACTCTGTAGTGCAAAAGACTTTTAAGTTCAAATTTAAGCAGGATTTCAGACAATCTTTTCTTGAAAATATCATTCGGAATTTTGTAGATGTTTTTGATTAACTCCATATTAAGTTCAAGGCTTAATTCGTCCTGCAAAAGAGAACTCCCGTGACCGATATTTCTGTTAAAACCATCTGTGACTATCTGTCCCGTAACCATACCAATATGCGGACTCTTCGCTTTTCTTCCAAAAGGATTGTCACCGAAAACACGGATATATCCGCTTGTCGGCAGATAAAGACCGCAAATCATTTTGATAAGCGTGGTTTTACCTGCGCCGTTTGCGCCGATCAATCCGACTGTTTCACCTTTTGAAATATGCAGTGAAATTTCATTAACGGCGGTGATTCCGTTTGGAAAGATTTTTGTAAGATTTTTAATTACGATCATAATTGTTCACCTGTTTTATTTTATCAAAGCCTTGTAATTTTTCAATATGGATGGGATAAACTGCCAAATATCTGTGACAAAAAGCGGCAGCGTGTCGCTGCACCCATGTCGCCTTTTTAAAAGTTTCAGTTTGTTGGATAATATCATCAACGGCGGGTATATAAATTCTCTATAAGATGACAAAAGCGCAGTAACGATACTATTCGCTACAGCGCTTTGTTTTATGCTTTTTTAATTGGTAATCTTAAAACCGTTTTCAGCTTTTCGGGGGAAACGCGTCTTGCGTCACTCAGGTAAATCTCGTGATGAAAACGCTTGTCTGTTATGTCAATTTGATAACCGTTGCTGTTAGCAAATTCATGCATTAACTCTATGGTGGCAGGTTCGTCATCGTAAGGACCGATATGCATACACTGAACGCACAAACCTTCAGTATAAGTGAAAAATTCAACTTTTGAAAAGTCAGTTTTCTTCTTCGCTGTTGCTTCTGCAACTGCCCAGTCAAAATCCGACTTCGTCACAAAGTCAGGCAAACGAATCAAAGAAATCCAACGGAAATTTTCTTTGTGAGTATAGTCGATTTCATTTACTCCGTCCTGCCACCAAAAGCCTTCAAGCGGAGGTACAACATAGTCAAAATATCCGTCTATCTTGTGATTTCCCAGTTTACTCATTTTAATTGTAAAAGCTATGCCGTAGAGTAGACCGATTGACTGCTTGTACTCACCGTCCTCGGTGTTGGGATTGCCCTTACCGCGTACTGTAATGAAGTTCATAGTCGGAACTTCTACAATGCTCGGCTTCTTCTTCGGCATATAGAATTCTTTGTATTCCTTTTTGTAATCAAATGACATAGTTATTTCCTCTTTGCGTAAACATTTGAGTTTATCCGCCAATCGCCGTTTTCCATAATGGTGATGTTTTGCCAATGAAAGGTATTTTCGGTTATCTCACTGAAAACCCAACGGGCATTTTCGTCATACTCGGGCTTGCCGACAAGCATACCGTTTTCTTTTACAAAGGTTACCCTTGTCATAAATCCAAAGGTAGTATAAAACATATCGTAAACCTTTGTGTGCGGATTAAACATTCTGATAGCTGTTCCGTACTCGGCGTCAGGCTGTGGGTGGATTTTGCGTTCTGCTCTTGACGGACAGATAAACAAATCATTAATTCCTGCACCTTCAAGAATCCTTCTGAATATCCACTCACCTTTAACATGACGCGGCTCGTTCTTATCGTATTGATCATAATAATCAAAATCCCAATCACCTAACAACGGAGCAAACCAGTCATATTCTTCGGGGATTTTATCGGTAGTATCACTAATTAAAGCATTATAAAAATCGTCCATAACCTTCTCCTTTGCATAAGCTTCATGATCTATATGTTCCTATTTCCACAAAATGTAATTTGTAGTATTACTTATATACCTTGTTTTTTATACGCAAACTTGCTTCTATGTGCATAATCCAATGCCTTGAAAACGGCATTTGAATCAATCCACGAATATCCTTTTTGCACCAATAATCAATCAGCCATATTGCGTTTTCATCGTTGCTTACAACATTTAATGATTTTAGATATTCTTTTCTTTCTTCCGATATTTTCTTTTTAAGCATATCATAGGACAGACCACTGATAATTCTTTCGGTGCTTTCCTTTACTTCTGATATATATGAATATAGTTCTTCTAAATTGAGTTGCTTTGAAAAATCAGATATCTGATTTTTTACAAGCTCATTACCTGTAGTGATTATGGGAGAATTGATACGCTGTTGATAGTTGCCTGAAAAGAACACTTGCTCATCTTCGTTTATCAGCGTATGTGCAACTATATCCTCAATACGAAAAATATGCCATATTGAATAGCCTATAGTTTTACAATGATAACCATTAGCATTTATAAAAGGAATTGCACTAAAATGCTCGGTTGCTAAATCCTCCTTGAACGACAATAATATTTGCATTAGCTGATTTCGTAATTTAAACAGCGTATTTATACTCTCTTCATAGGTATCTTCATTTTTGTTTTGTAATTGCATTGTCTTATTAAGCTCAGACCATTCTTTGTTCATATCGTTCACCTATAAATTCAAGTTTGTTTAATTAATCCTCTTCATATCCGCCTGTTATCTCAATGGGATTTCCGTCGGGATCCATAAATGTAAAATACCAATAGGGAGAAAATACATTAAGATAACGAATAGGTGTTAATTCGTTTGCAATTTCTAAGCGAACAATTCTGTCGTATTCCTCCTGCAAATCAGGTACTCCCAAATTGATAAATATCTTTCGATTATTTTCGCTGTTTGCGATAGACACTGCATCATCATAGATTGGATACGCTTCGCCTTTGGTTTTCATTTGTTCGGGATGCACGGAATCGTAATATCCGTTATATATACAAAGATTCAAGCCGTCGTTATTAAAAATAGCGAAGCGTTCGCCGTTTCTTGCGCTGACCTTCATATCCAAAAGTTTTTCGTAAAAATCAAGACTCTTATTAAAATCCTTAACCACTAAATATATGGAGCCGTACCTCATTATTTATAATTCCTTTTATTCGTCCAATAATCTCTATAAGGGTAATTATCAAGATGTCCGATTAAATATTCCTCAGATTTTTCAAAGCCGTATTGCTTTAGTGCTTCGATTCTCTCCATAGCATACACCGGAGCTTTTGTGATAATCGTATCGCAGTTGAAAAGCTCAAATGCAGGATTGACAATTATATTCAATATTTTAAAAATCACATCTCGATTTTCATATTGACTTCCCAAATCCAAACGCAGTACACCTACACCGTCAAAGGCGTCATTTGCATTTCGGTGGAATAATTCAATCGTTCCGATAACCCTGTTTTCTGCTTTGTCAACCACGGAAAAACGCACAAAATCTTTAATTTTGTATGCTTCAATCCAAGCGTTTATGGCACCTTTTATATCGTCAATATTCCGACAATAAAAATTCGTTCCGTGACAGTTATCGCTGTTAAAAAACGGCAGAGCCAATTTATCGCTATATACCGATAGCAAATCCTTTGCATCGTCAGGCTCAATAAGTCTAATAATATAATTTCCGTTTTCTAACACGGGACAATTCTGATAAATATCTGTATGGTCCAATTTAAATACTCCTTTATATTATAGTTTACGATTGATATTACCGACTCAGCGAATACCGATATAAATATGAATTTCGGCATTTTCAAAATCTGCGTTTTGATACTCCTCAAAATCGCAAATAAATGTGCGGTCCAAATCCATTTTCCATAGCTCCTGCCAAAAATCCGAAACAGCGGTAACCGTATTTCCTTTGACAACAAACTTGGCGTATTTGCCTGATGGTATTTTATAAACTGTCATATCTTTCGGAGCATTTTGAGAATCAGAAACTTCAAACGCGGCAATTACCGTATAGTCTCCCTTTTCATTTGCGGCATAGTCTGTATATACGCCGACAGCTTTGTCGTTTGTTCTGTCGGTGATTACCGCAAGGTTGCTTTCTAAATATAGTTTTTGCCATAATCCGCCGATAATAGAACTCATTTCCGGTGAGCTGTTGTTGGTTCGAGCCGAAAAACCGACGATTGTTTTTTCATCAAGTGTTACAATTTCATAGTTCATCATATTTACCTCATTTCTAAATAATGGATTGAGGATAACATATCAAAAGTGACAGCTGTATGTCAGGTTTGGTAACACTCTTGGATATTTTTAAGAATTTTTGCAAATTCTTTTCGATAATCGGCAGGCTCGATAATCTCCGCTTTATCGCCAAATGAAAGGATAAATTGAAAGAACGCAGGCAAGTCTGACCAAGTAAAGGTGATAACAATATTTCCGTCGTCGTCATATTTCAGAAAGTCAACACCCCATTCGTCAATTAATCGCCACTTTACATGCTTATCAAAACGCACTGTTGCCTTGATTTGATTGTCCATATTCCAAAGATTTTGCTGATTATATTCGGGGATTTCTCTGTTTTCAATCTGGGTATCGGTTAATTGCAAGTCGGCAATTCTGCCCAGCTTAAACATTCTGTAATCTTCACGCTTCATACAATAACCCCACACATACCAATTCGACCACTGAAAAATGATGTGGTACGGCTCTATCACACGCTCACTCTCGTCGCTTGGGGAAAAGTATCGAAAGGCAATTCTAAGCTTTTTCTCAATAGCGGTATTAATCAGCTCAATTTTATCCGCATAAGCGTTTTTATTCCAGCCGGAAAGGTTAATGATAAATCGGTTGTCTGTTGTGGAAACTGTGGAATTATCTGCGTTTAACTTGTGCATAAGCTGTTTGTATTGATTGGTACCGCTTACACTATCAAGTCCTTTCAGTCCTGCGATAATCGAATGTAAATCATTTGAGGACAACAGCGTTTTATCGAGCTTGTAGTTCTCCATAATCGACACACCGCCGCCGTTGCCCTGCGAGGTAACAATAGGAATGCCTGCTTTGTTAAGGCTTTCAATATCACGGAGAATAGTACGCTTAGAAACCTCGAATTTCTCGGCAAGATATGTAGTTGTGACTTTTTCTTTCTGCAACAGTACAGAGAGAATTGAAACTAATCTATCAATTTTCATAATGCTACTATTAATAAAATATAAACATAAGTAAATCCCAATACATATGTAAAAAAATCGGAATCCATATATTTTTGCTTTTTATAAATGTCCAACTGAAAATAATACTAAGAATGATAACACTCAGAAAACCAAAACTCTGAAAATTCTCAACAAAATGTCCTTCGTGAATCCAAATTGGAAAATGAATAAGAAGAAACATTATTGAATTGATAATGATAGGGAACCACTTTTTCTTTTCACTAACAGTAGCATTGAGAAGCCAACCTCGGAACACCATTTCTTCTGTAATGCCTACGAAAATCACTATAATCACGCTACTGAAGCTAAATGTTTCGCTGATTGATATTTTACCTTTTTGCAAAATTGCTCCAACAAGCAGGTATGCCGTAAAAATAAGAAATATCGGTAAATATTTTAAGATACTCACCTTATTGGAAAACATCTCTTTCAATCCGATATAAACATCATTCTTAAAATAATTTATCAGTAAAACAGCAGGTAAAGTCCAGACTAAATTTTTGATCACGCCTGATTTTATAAATTGTGCAATATATTCATTTTCAATAGAATTGCTGATACAAGCTTTCCCAAAAAATTCCCATAAAGTCCATAGACCATAAAAAATAATCGCATATATAATTAATACAGGCAATTTTGGTACTTTATTATCCATTCTTTTCATTTTGTCACCTATAATCCTTATCTCTGTAAACTATAATTTAATATACTAAAATTATATCATATGTGCTTATCGTTGTCTATGAAAAAGAGGTTGCCCGCAACGGACAACCTTAAAACTTTATTCAATCGTATTTTTTATAATTTTGTATTATAAGTATTTCTCCTATTTTTCAATTTGACTGATTCTTATTATATCTGCGTAATATCATATATCTTCCTGCACTCTTTTGTTAAATGCTTTAATGCGTTTTTTTATAGCATAATATTGAAAAATCCAAATGATGAAGTAGATTACAAAGAAGATACCAAAGTAACTCAAAATTCCCCAAACGCTATGATTCATCCAATGCATCAGATATGCAATAGGAAGTATAGTTACGGAAATAATGATGCAGTGTGTGAGTGTCTGTCTAAGAATGCTCCAATTATCCTTTTCCCAGATGACAGATGCTCCTGCAATAACTCCACCGTATAGTAGGGAGCAAACTGCCTGAACAGCAACTGCATTAATTTCACTTCCGCAAATATTAGCCAATTGTGGAACTATTGGATGAAAGTTTCCGTCATCGAGAATCACGGAAATGATAATGGTGATTATATAGCTAATGCTAAGTCCTATCGGTGCGCCTATAAGACACCTTGTAAATAAGTTTCTTTTCATATTGACCTCCTAAATTCCCAAAACTTGTTTGATTTTAGCGACATATCGCCTTGAAACATATGTGATAGTTCCGTCCGATAGTTTAACACAAATCGTACCTGCAAAGCTCAAATCAAAGTTACGAACTTTTTTGAGATTGATAATTTCAGAATTAGAAATTCTGACAAAGCTGTTTTTACTCAAACGCTCTTCCAACTCGTATAATCGATGTTTTAATGTCAATTCTTCATTATTCGTTGTTGCAATTGTCTTTCCATTGGAAGTAAATATACGGATAATATCCGCCGGAGTAATAATCTCAACAATATCGTTACGGAATCCTGCAATCATTTCAGGTGACTTTTCTGATAATAAGTCCATAATTCTATTGACTTCCTCTGTCAGCTTATCAGTCACGATAATTATCTTAGGTTCAGAACAGTTCTCATCAATTTTTATCTCGATTTGCATTTGTTTTACCTCCCTTCGTTAACATGAGTATATCCTGTTTTTTAGTTTATTTCCACCATTTTTTGATAGGTGGTCATTTAGAGAAGATAAGTGGTTTGATAGACTACTTATTCTAACATAAAAAGACAAAGAGGTTGCCCGCAACGGACAACCTCAATCGTTATTTATTCTGTTATAGAAAAATACTCTTTGCGGTCGATGGCTAATTCAAAAACTTTCCAATTTTCACCAAACAGTTCACATACCTCTTGTTGTTCCTGATGAACATCGTGGAATCCCGCCGCTTTATAACAATGATATGCAGACTTATTATTCTCAAAAACGCCGATAGTAACCTGCTCAGCTCCTGCAATTCTGAAAGCATATTCCAGCGCAAGCTGTATCATTTTCTTGCCGTATCCGTGTCCTCTTTTTTTATCGTCTACAATAACAAAGCCAATGCGCAAAATACGAGGATTGCTGTCAACATATCTCATAATGAAATGTCCTACAATTCCATTTTCGTTACAAGCAGTCATTGGATAAAAATTATCTGACTCAACGCAGTCACCGTTACAATCAAAATATTTATAATTCATATCATCCTCATTAATCGGATATGAATCGTATCTATCAGATGTCCATTTTCTAAAAATGTCTTCATTTTCACACCATGAAATAATCGTTTTTGCATCTGTTCTTTTATATGGTCTTAAGTATAACATTTAACTATCCTCCTATAAATTTAAAATTTCTAAAATATATTATACGTGAGTGAGCTACCTATAAAAAGTACTACTCACAAGGGGGGAGAGTACATTACTCCGACGGAATCATAATATTGATACAAAACATTCCCTCGTCCTCGTATATATCGACAATACCGTCGTATTTTTCGGTAATACTTTTGATTTGCTTTACGCCGTAGCCGTGAGTTTCGCTCTCTGCTTTTGTCGATATTAAATCAGGATTTTCTTCGAGGACAGATTTTTCAATTTTGTTCTTGACAGTGATAGTATCGTATCCACGCTTTTTGAGAATTGACACATATATAAATTTTTCAGCGATTTGCATACTCGCCTCTATAGCGTTGTCGAGAGCGTTACTCAGTACCGCTGAAAAATCGACACTGCCCATTTTGGCAAAAAGAAGATTTTCAATTTCCGCCTTGAACTGAATACCATTCTGCTGGGCGTATTCAAGCTTTGAGTTAATTATGTAGTTCAGCACGGAATTTCCCGTTTGAATGTATGAATAAACACGGTTGAGATTATCGAGCACAACTGAAAGATATTCCTTTGCCTTTTCAACCTCATTGTTGTTAAGGTGAGATGCGATAACCATAATGTGATTCTTCATATCGTGCTTAAGCCTGCGAGTGTTCTCGTGCAGTCGCTCAATCTCTTGCTGTTGGTTACGGCTGTTCTTATATTCCGCTTTCAGACTGTCAAACTGATACTGCAAATCAAGATTTTTCGCGACTTCGGCAGTGTAATCCTTATCGAGTTTTTCAAAATTCTCTTTTAGCTTGCTGTATCTGCTCATCTCATATACCTCAAAATTATTTTCTTAACATTTTCTCTGTTAGTTCTGCCAATAGGTAATATCTCTTTGTTGCTAAGCTCTATGTCATCGCCTTTGATAGCGAAAATGTGCTGTTGATTTACAAGAAAACCCTTGTGCGTGCGAATAAAACCTTTTGAAGAAAGCTCGCTTTCAAGAGAGGTTATAGTTCCTCGAAATTTATATAAATTTTCAGCGAGGTGAAGATTAATATAATTGGATTTCGAGTCAAAATATAGAATATCCGTGAACAACACCTTGAAAAATCCCTCGTTGGTTTTGAAACTGAAATACTCGCTTTTCTTTTGCAGTTCAACAATAAGACTCCTGACAACTGCTCCGATTTCCTCGTCAAAATGACTTTTGCGGATAAAACCGAATGGGTGATACCGAAATGACTGATACACCAACGCATCATGGCTCGTTACAAACACAAGCAAGGTCTTTGTGTCGTTGTCCATCAAAAACTGCGCAATATCCATTCCGCTAAGGCTGGGCATATCAATATCTAAAAACAGCACATCCACCTTATTTATCTTAATATGCTCTATAAGCTCAAACGGATTGTTAGTATTGTACATATCTGCCTGACAATTCAGTCTTTTAAATTCCGCGTGTATCTTTTCGCTAATCTCGTTGAGCACTCTTTTCTCATCATCACATACCGCTATTTTTATCATATCTTCCTCACAAATTTATCTCTGTTAGCATATATCCAAAGTGTACCACAAGGTAACAAAATAATCAATCTTACTTCAGAAAATAACGAACATATAGTCAATGCTTTTTGTGTAAGTTTTTTGGAATTCAAAAAATTGTTTTGCAAATTGAAAAAATTTGTAGTATTATATATTCACAAAGAGGTGGTAGTAATTGCCACTTTGCAATAAAAATTGCTGCCCTGTGCAGGCACACAGAGCAGCGGAAATGTAGTGAGAGAAGATATTTCACTTCTTGATATTATAGTACAATATTTTATAGATATTGTCAATTAGGAGTGGAATAAAAATGATAAAATGTAAAAAATGCAAAACTCAATTCAATGGGAAATTCTGTCCGCAATGCGGTACAAAAGCAACAATTAAAAATTGGATAGTAATATTATTATTGATAGTATTTTTTCCTATTGGATTTTACCTGATGTGGGCAAAAACAAACTGGAAAAAGGTTATAAAAATTGTTGTTACAATTATTATCTCATTGTATTTTATTATCTGGATTACACCTACTCCGAAGAGTGGTAATAATAAAACTAACGCAAATACCTATTTTTCAGAAACTACGGCACCAACAACCGAAGAGCTGACAACTGTAGAACTAACTACTGTAGAGCCGACTACCGTGGCACCAACAACTGTGGAACTAACTACCGCTGAACCTACAACTGTCGAGCCGACTACCGTTGAGCCGACTACTGTAGAACCAACAACAGCAAAACCAACAGAAAAATCTACAAAGAAACCAACAGAACCAACTACCAAAAAAGCAGTATCATCATCTTCTGCAAGCAAAAATTCAAACAATAATTTTCAAACCTACGATAACAAGGAACAGCAAAATACCACTGAATATGTTTTAAATACAAATACTATGAAAGTACATAAAGCAAGTTGCCGTCATGTAAAGAAAATATCGCCTGAAAACTATGCTACAATATCCAGCTTGCAAGATGCTTATTCTAAAGGCTATGAAGCATGCAAAACATGTAACCCGTAAAATAAAAACCACCGACAGCTATTCGCAGTAGCTGTCGGCTAAAAAAATCTGAGGACTACGCACTCCTCAGATTTATATTACAGCAAATTGCAAAATATTACAATATTAAGGAGATAGCAAATGTATTGTAAAATAAAAAAGCGAGCATTTGAAATTATACAGCAAGCAAACCCCAACGATTTTGCCAGCAGAATATTTGATACATTTATAATAACTTTAATCATTGTTAATTTGATAATAATTATTGTTGAAACATTCAGTATTCCAAATGATTTACAGACCGTCTTAAATTATGCTGAAACGATATCTGTAATTATTTTTTCTGCTGAATATATATTAAGAGTATGGACTGCTGACTCGCTTTATCCTCGAAAATCTCCTTTAAAAGCAAGAATAAAATATATATTTTCGTTTATGGCTTTGATTGATTTGCTTGCCATTCTGCCATTCTATTTGCCTCTGTTTATCCCAATAGATTTGCGAGTGTTGAGGACAGTGCGAGTGATACGGTTACTTCGTATTTTTAAAATCAACAGATATACAAACGCATTAAATACTATCGGACAGGTGTTTAAAAACAAGGCATCACAACTTATATCATCAATAATGGTTGTAGGTTTGCTAATGATAATTTCCTCAGTGCTAATGTACAACATTGAAAATTCCGTTCAACCCGGAGCTTTTTCAAATGCGATTGAAACTATGTGGTGGACTGTTACAACTCTAACAACAGTTGGATATGGAGATGTTTATCCAATTACTGCTTCCGGAAAGATACTTGCTACAATTATATCGTTTTTAGGTATTGGTATGGTTGCAGTCCCTACAGGTATCATAACAGCCGGTTTTTCGGAACTATTAAGAACAGACGCAAACTCAGAGGAAGATGAAAAGAAATACTGTCCGTACTGCGGGCATAAAATTGACAAATAACATTCTGTCTATCGAAACTTGGCAAGAGTGTAACCATTACACAGTTTTTTCTAACATACGCATTTGCTGATATAATTCGATGATGTTTATATACACCTTAACGAGACAAATAATTTAGCAGCTACAAAAAACTAATTGACTTTCTTAAAAAATATGATATCATATATGAGTAAATTCAAGTCTTAAAAAGACGGTGTTTTTTGTGACAGGGTGTCAATAAGTTGTCAGCCTTTGTTTTTGCTAATTGCAAATCCAAAAGTAAGGCGTTTAAATCTTTTGTCCTCCGCCAAATCCGTCTTTTAATTAAGACGGATTTATTTTTGTTTATTATGTGGATTAGGCTGTGTGCTCCACCTCAGTAGCTCTCGCTGTGTAAAAATTGAGAGCAGAATTAAATATGCGGGTGTGGCGGAATTGGCAGACGCGCTAGATTTCGGTCACGTTACCTCAGTGAAAAATAGACAAATTATTTAGCTCGGAGTAAATTCGAGCTATTGCTTTATTATTAACGGTGATTCTATGAAAATAGTTATTATAAACGGACAAAATCATAAAGGCTCAACATACCACACTGCAAGGCTGTTAGCGGAGAAGGTAGGCGGCGAGATAACTGAGTTTTTCCTTCCTAAAGACTTTGGGGAGTTTTGTGTCGGATGTACAAACTGTTTTCAGAAATCCGAGGAAATGTGACCTCATTATGTTCAACTAAATCCAATTACAACTGCCATGCTTGAAGCTGATGTAATCATTCTTGCGAGTCCCGTTTATGTATTTCACAGTACGGGCTCAATGAAAGCATTTCTTGACCATTATGGCTATATGTGGATGGTGCACCGCCCCCATGAAAAAATGTTTTCCAAACAGGCTGTTTGTATCTCCACAGCTGCAGGTGCAGGTATGAAATCGACGAATAAAGATATGAATCATAGCTTGTTTTTCTGGGGAGTGCCCAAAAGATACAAAATTGGGCTTGCTGTTTTTGAAACGAGATATTCGCATTTGAGTGAAAAGGTTTTGAAAAAAATCGATAAGAAAACTTCCTCTGTAGCCGCAAAAATTAAACGTCACAGTGGGAAAGTCCATGTCAGTTTTCTGACACGGGTTATGTTTTTTGCTATGCATATCGCTCAGCGCAATGGTTTTAACGAATCGGATAAAAACTATTGGCAAGAAAAAGGTTGGACAGGCAAAAAGAGACCTTGGAAAAACAATAATTAAAATGAAGTTTTATAAACCAAATGTATGTTATTGACAAAAAGTGTTTTATATGTTATAATTTAAAATGTTGAGAAGGCAACCACATGTTCGCCTTCTCTAAATCCCACCAATTAAATATTTGATAATCTCAGGAAACCTATCCTGATTTTATAGATTCGCGGGTGTGGCGGAATTGGCAGACGCGCTAGATTTAGGTTCTAGTGTCAACCGATGTGCAGGTTCAAGTCCT
Organism: Ruminococcus sp.; assembly: GCA_022510955.1. GTDB lineage: Bacteria > Bacillota > Clostridia > Oscillospirales > Acutalibacteraceae > Ruminococcoides. The sequence continues at coordinate 52,932 of JAFLSM010000005.1, forward strand.
GTCACCCGCACCAATTCGTAAAAATCCGATTCTATTATTAGAATCGGATTTTTCTGTTTATTATGTATAAACTATTGGAAAGGAGTTGTGGTTATGCCTACAAGATTAGATATTTAATGGTAATTTATACTAAACACCGATTGAAAATGGACAAAAATTTTTGAGTAGATTTTGTACTGTTCGAATAATGAATCACAGCAAGGCTGTCGCCTTGCGAAGAAACTTTATAATGTACATGCGAAATATACCAAAAAGATTGTCTGGTTTTAATTAGTGTTTAGTATTAATAATCTATTCCCTCTTTCCTTACTACATTATCTTCAAGTTTATAATGCTCGGATACTTCCATATTATCAGCAACCCATAAGGCTAAATTACCTGACGAAAGTTCTGTTTCATCGTCAAAAACTCCGCATATGGAATAGTTGTCATCACGGTAGCAATTAATAGCTTTATATGTTTTATCTATAATTACATAGGAATATTCTACCGCAATAATCTTTCCGTTCTTACCGTTATATTCACTGAAAGTAAAATCAGTTGCCCATTTTTTGTCATTCCATGACTCTGGCATTGTAACATCCGGTGTACTTATACCGTCAACAAGTATATTAAAGTAATCCATAATGCTTTCAGGAGTTTCAAAAGTAACAGCCGGGAAACAGTCCATTACCTTACCTATATTTATATATTCAATATTATCGCAAATTAAATCTTTAATACCATCATATTTGCCATTAAATAAATCTTTATAAGCTTGTTTATATTTGTCATCAATTGGCATTAGAGAAGGAATGATATAGTTTTCTATACTTAACTTGTAGGGAGAAATTTTATCGCTGGCATTTGTTTCGTTTGCTTTAGAACTAAAACAGGCAATAGAAACATAATCTTGAGTTAATACTTTCCAGTCTGATGGCACATCAAGTGAAAAAGTTACATAATCTTCTTGGCTGTTTTCCGTAACCGTTTTTGTTTCTACATCAGGTTTAATAATTGAATTATTCTGCTGACAGCCTACAAGCGAAATCAAAAGTACGATGGATATTATTGCCGATAAGATTTTGTATTTCATTTGTATGCTCCTATTAAATATTTCAATATTAATTGCTTGAGATTGTTTTATTTTATGCATTTAATACTACTATATTGTGGTATCTATTATACTACTATGTATTGCTTTTTGTAAAGTAATAATAAAAATTAATTTTAAACTTTATTTATAAAAAACGTGATAATGGTAAGTCTATCTGGAGTTATGCAAAGTTTATTGCCGGGAGAAAGTTATCCGTTACAATCAAATTTCAGTCATGGTATAACACCGTCACCTTTTCATTATTATAATCATTATAATCGCCGAAGGGGGAGAGCGCATCTTCCAGTCCTTCTGTTATGCAAATTCCATCTGTTGTGATAAAAACTGCTTCAAAATCATCACTCCCTTTCCAAAACTCTGCTGCTCGTTCAGGTCCCATCACAAAAAGTGCAGTGGCCAAAGCGTCGCAAACAGCTCCGTCACTTCCGACAATCGTAACCGGAAGAAAGCTGTTGTTTGCAGGATATCCTGTAGTTGGGTCAATGATGTGATGATACCTAATGCCGTCTAGCTCAAAATAACGCTCATATCCGCCTGAAGTGACGACCGCTTTGTCAACTACTTCTACTACTCCTGCATAGACGTCTCCATTAGGGTCAGCAACAGCTACTCGCCACGGCGTTCCGTCGGGTTTGGTTCCCAGAACATGAACATTGCCGCCATGATTCAATAATGCGTTTTTCACTCCGTTTTCAGACAGCAGTTCCACAAGACGATTTCCTGTATACCCTTTAGATATACTGCCGAGGTCTATTTCCATGTCGGGAGCAATGGTAACATTTTAATTTTCATCAAAGCCGATTTCCTTGTAATTCACCAACTGCAATAGTTCTTTAAGCTCTGTTTCAGAGGGAATTCTGTTTTCATCGAAAGTAAATTTCCATGCCTGCGCCACCGGATAGATTGAAATATCCAATGCACCCTCTGAGCGTTCACATAGCGACAGTGCCAATTTTTAAAGCTCAAGTGTGTCAGAGCTTATTGATCCGCCTTCATTGTGGTTTATGTTATAAATATTGCTCTCTACGTCTGTGGTCGAAAATTTGTTCTCCAATTCAGATATCAGAGTTTCAGCTTTATTCAGAACATTCTCATTTACATATACCATAAGGTCCATCGTTATGCCCAAAGCAAACACATGAGCAGAATACTCGTCTGCTGACGAGAGCTTGTTTTCAAAGCTTCCACCCAAATTATTGCAGTCACCTAGTATGAGCAAAACAAGGCATATGGAAGCAATTTGAATAAAATCTCTTAATCAATTTTACCATCCTCGTATTATATAAAATAATATTAGCTTTAAAATTTATCCCAAGATATATGGTATTGGCTTGGGGGGTATACGGATTATACCACGATATAGAGATAAAGTCACTAACAATATACAGATTTGAAAAAGTTTTTCTTTCTTCAAACATTTTATTTTTTTATGAAAATTATACAAAAATAAAATGTAAATTGACAAAAACATTACATTGATGTATAATGTATAATAAGTAGTTATATATTATTATACAATATGAAGAATATAAATAATATCAGATGGGTTTGCGCCTGTCCCAATCGTTTCAAAAAAGATTTTATAATAGAGAGGGGACGTAGGTATGAAAATGAAAAATATTTTTAATCCTCATAATCGTTTTACTATAGGTCATCGAGGTCTTGCACTGCTGATGTGCGTTGTGTTGGGACTGTCTATGGTGAATATGGCGTTTTCAACAATGATGGCATCAAGTGACGACGAAACACCTGTCTACGGTGTAGATCCTCTGTTTAACGGAACTTTAAATCTGGACAGGGTAGTAAGCAAGGATAAGCTTGATAAATCAATGCACCTCATCATCCGCCATTGGCATACGGAGCAAAATCCCGACCCTCGCGTCACAGAAAAAACCGATAAAGATAAAACCGTTATTGTCGGTATTTATATTGTTCCGCAGGACGAGGACTACACAGAATTTAAGTACTATGCTCGTGCGTACACCGGTAGTCAGGAAAGTGAGATAAAGAAGAATAAGGGTCACTATCTTGAAATCAGAAGAGAAGATCAGACAGGCGACCCCAACAACAGATTTTCAAGATACATAAGACTTGAGAACGACGGAACAGTCTCAATTTTTGCATGGCCGTTCGTTGATAATAACGGCGTATATTATGAGCATTTCGCAGGATTCTCAGTATCTGCCGGACAGTCCGCGGTAACAGTAGAAGACGGAACACCGGAGAAGTACTACGCGGATGCAAGACTGATAATCGACCCATCCAAGGTTTCAACCGTAGCTCTTGTTAAGAGCCATCTGTTCTACGTCAGCGAGTTAGAGTCGGTAGACGGCGAGATACAGCAGGGCGACAGAGGAGACTTTGAAGACTATATTGACACTTCTACTTCCGCAACCAAGAAGTACTACAATGCAAGCGCCGGTCTGCATACAGACAAAACTGCCGGTATGACCACAAATACAAAGTACAATGACAACCGCACATTTGACCTTGACCTTGAGTCCTGGTACAACAACGGCGACCCTGTTGACGTAGGTATGATACTTGACGCTTCGGGTAGTATGGGCTTTACGTCTAATACGCCGAATCCTATCAATGTGCTGTATGACTCTGAAGGCAATTATAATCCATTTGGACTCAGTGAGGAAACACTTGCTAAATGTGACAGTTCAGTTGCACTCAAAGACGCTTTTCTTACTGATGAAGAGCTTGCTAAGATTGTAAACCCGAGAAAAACCGATAACTCCAAAATCCGAAGCAGCGGATATTCCTACTTTATTTATGATCCGCGAAGTACAACTGCGGAATTTGTTCCTCTGGGTTATTGGGACGGAGGATTGCCGAAGGCGGAGAGCTTAATAGGTTACTATAATTTTGACGGTGACGCGTTAACTAACAGCGTAACCGGCAAGTCCGCTACGACGATAAAACAGTTGACAAGTGACAGCAATATCTCCTTTGGAGAAACCACCACCACAAAGCCTACGGTTACTAACGGCAAATTGATTATAGGCAGCTCTTCTCCGACTGTCGGACTCCAGCTGGACGCGAAGCCCACAGACGGAACTTTCACTATATCTTTCTCAATTAACAAATCCGGAAGTGATGCGGGCTCGACCGTTAATCAGAACCCTGCCGATGTTTTATATGTCGGTGCGCTGGCTCCTGATAACAACCATTACTTCAGAGCTATTCGTGAGGGCAGACCTGCCAACAACGCTAATTCAGGTCCCTTTGGTTCTGTTCGCCGTGCATGGTTTACGGGCTATCAGGGAAATCCAAATTCAAACGCTTCTCTCCCGAATGACACCGTATCCGCGACAAGCGTTTTCCACAACGCCGATATACACGTTGTAACCTATGTATTTAAAAACGGAAAATTAACATCTTATTTTGATGGTACGGAAAAGCTGAATATTACTAATAATACAGGTGATATAGCTCAGACAAAAGATTTGACCGTCGATGATTACAACATCATCCTCAATGGTTTTAATAACAAATACAATGGTGCGGATATCCAGATTGACGATATTTACGTTTTTGACGACGCGCTGACAGATACTCAAATCAGGAACTTTGCTGACATAAAGAACTACGCTAACTCAAGCGGCAGTCCAAACTATCCTGTAGGAACAAAGACAGGTGCAAAAAATCCAGCTGATATTATTCCGGCGCTCGACACCGATGGTAATATACTCGGTACGGTTGTTCCCGACTTTGTGGCAAAGACTCCGTATGAGCGCGCAGGTTGGTACTATATCAACCCCAGCGGTAACTGGGATACAAACTATTATGCCGAGAAGATTCAGTCCGGTAAAACGCTCAATGGTATTCTGCCCAACTACAGTTTTAACGATAAGCTTCCGGAAAGCCGTCCGAGAGCGGGTGTTACGGCGAAAAATACTGACAGAACGTTTACATCCAGTGAAAATACTCCTGTTAAATTCTATATTGGCGCAAACGGCTACCTGAGATGCCTTTACTATATTAGAAGTGACGGAATCGACAATGGTCGCGGCGCATCATTTGTTTACCAGAATAACGACCAGGACTACATTAAGGTAGAGGCTCTGCAGCGTGCGCTTGGTAGCTTTATCACCGGTCTTGAATCAAGATCCCCCGAAAGTATGGTTTCCGCGGTACGCTTCAGTACGGATAAGATTCCGGATTCCGACCTTGATAAGCTTGTAGTGCTGGACTGGACTGCCGACATTAAATCTGCTCAGTTGGTACTGTCCGGACAACGCGGCGACGGCGGAACAAGAAAAGGTACAAATAGCTACCCCTCTGACTTTACAGAGCTGACCGGTCTGGATGGTATAGAGCAGTACAACTACGGTCTTACCGGAAGCACCTCTACGCAGCGAGGACTCAAGTCTTTCTGGCAAAATCTTGCAAAAAGACTTGACCCGGATGTTGAAAAAATTGATAAAAGTCAGGATTACGACCCATCACAGGCTGATGTCACCGGTAAAAACGGTAAAAAATATGTTATTATATTTACCGACGGTAAGGACACCGATTTAAATGATAATGCAGTCGAGAATACCGAAGCCTTCAAAGTAGCGGAAAAGCTTAAAAAAGCAGGCTATACTATTTTCTGTATTTTACTTGCAGGTGGTCCAGTTAAGTTTGGTGCAGACGATTATAATAAGGCTTATAACTTCCTTGATGCGCTTTCCGGACCCGGCGCAGGCAGCAAGGAATTAGAGCGCTATGTATATTCCACAGAGGATTTAGATATAAGATTCCCGAACGGTGTACCGGACGACTACAATCCGGACGCGCCTGACTATTCAACCGGAATGAGCAACGTTGACGCGCTGGTAAACTGCTTCACAGGAGCAAACGGTATTCTGGATGAGATTTCGGAAGATTTGACAGACTACAATGTTCAGGACTATATTGACCCGCGCTTTGATTTGGTTGATATGGACGGCAATATTTGGCACCTGAACGCAGGCGGCGAGGTTGTTTTAAAGGACCAAAACGGCAACGCCGTGAAGGACGAAAATGCTAAAGCCATAACATATAAGTTGAGTGACAGCCAAAACAAGAAGCAAACTATTATCCTATTTGATAAGGAAGATCTGCTCGACTCTAACCTGAAAAATAAACTGACAGAGGAAGCTAGTGAGGCAGAGCTGCACTATGATGACAGCAAGAATATGTACTATCTTGTCTGGACAGAGCAGACAATCCCCGGCAGTAATATAGGTTCGTCCAAAATCAGAACATGGCACGGAAAGGTTACCGTTCGCGCAAAGGACGACTTCCTCGGCGGTAACGCAATACTGACAAACGGCAATCAGGCAAGCGAGAACTATGTTTACTATCCGGGCGACGCCAACGCTTCCTCCGGTATCGACAGAGATAAGCTTGCTAAGATAGAACACCCCTCAAAGGGCTTTCCGCGTACAACGGTTAATGTTGCGCCAAGTGAGGCTAAAGCAACTGACACACTCGCCATTTATATGGGTGAAAATCTGGCGAAAAGCGTAGTTAAGAGCCTTATTGACGAAGCCCTTGGTAATGGGGACTTCACAACAGCATATTTCTGGCAATATTTGGAAAGATATGTTAACTACTATAATGCCCATCGTGAATATTACGACACGGAATACGCTAACCACAGTGATTTGTTTAACCCGAAATTCTTCGACAAAGACGGAAAAGAAATAAAGGAATTCTTTGACGAGAAAGGAAACAAATTATCGGCACCCGCAGGGTTGTATGACAAAGACGGTAAAATGTCGTACGAAAAGCTGTCAGAAATAATCTTCGGCACTTCATATAATGTACTCGTCCCATACGGCTACCTTCCAGACTTTGATGACAATAATCAAAAAATCAATCAGACGGGCCAAAAGGCACACGAAACGGACATTGTCGGTCATATTACCTATTCGGCAAACATGACGATGGATGGTGTTGATTCAAGTGTAACAGACCCAGGCTACAAGGAAGGTGACGAGGCGAAAGATACTGTAGGAAGAGAAGTCAACGCGACCATATTCTATGATCCGTTTGATTCCTGCCAATGCGGTGATGATTGTGCAGATTGCGCGGATTGCGCGATAAACGGGCATTGTGATAATTGCGCTTATACAAAGCTCACTGAGCGCAAAAAGGCTAACGATACCCTCGTAACGGATAATGACTACGCTTGGAACAGAGGTTATAAAGATATAGTAGGTAATTCGGTTGACAGTGAAACGATTGAAGGCGATCACAAAACCGAAATCGTAAGTGGTGAGATTGCCCTTCAGCTCGAAGTACCGAATGATGTTGTTCCTAAACTTCAAAAATTAGGCATAAATCAGCTTACATACACAGCGGATTTGATACGTAATTTTGAGGGCAGCACAACAAGAGTATGCACATTCAAAGCCACCATTGAAATTCCGCAGGCTGCTCGAACCGCTGCTTTCAGCACAAGGGCTGCCGAGGAATCAATCAAATCAACCGCTGAGGTTATCAGCATTGCCGAAGAGTACGAATACGTTTGGGATAATATGTATGGTCAGGGTAAACCTGCCGGTTATATGGGCGGATTGCCTATAGGTACCTACAGCCTGAGCATGCTTGAAAGTACGCCGAACTCGGTTAAATTCTACGCCCCCTATATTGTCAGCGACCCTGGTGAATATGAAAAGGGAGGTATCTTTGGATTAGACATCGCCGGAAAAGACCATCCGGAAGATTATATCGCATCATTAGGCGAAGAAAATATCTCTCTCGGTGTAGCGCATGGAGATAGTGATTATACCCAATCACGTTACGGAATTTTCCGTGTTCCGATTGACATACTGCCCGGAGATTTGCGAATCTCCAAGACAGTTGAAGGCGGCGAGCCGGAAAAAGCACCTCCGTTTGTCTTTGACGTGGAGCTGACCATATTGGAAGACTTCGAGGTGTCGACCTTGCCGGAAGAAGCAGGTACGTTGGCAGGCCAAATAGGTTATGCATACAAGGGTTCAGGTGGTGCAGACGACGGCTGGCTGGTATTAACAAAGAAGGCAGGTACGGATAACACCTACACCGGACAGGTAACTCTCAAACACGGTCAGAGCATTCAGATTAAAGATTTACCGGTATTAACGGATTATAAAGTTACAGAGCACAGTGCTGACGGCTACAATCTGAAATCGGCAGTCGGCAACATCGGAAAAATCCCCGCGGATGACGAAGCTACAGCCAGCTTCACCAATGTGCCGAACGAATCAGAGTTGCTGGTAACAAAACGCGTGCTGTGTGACCCGCTGAAAATGCCGGCAAATCCGTCGGAGCTTGGAAATGCCGAGTTCAACTTCAAGTTGACAGTCAAAGACCAGACAGACCCTGTTTCCGCCTACATTTGCACTTATAACAGCACAACCGGTGCATGGGACAAGGGCGATGAAGAAGAGATAACCTTTGACGCTAATAATTCCTATGCGTTTACGCTGAAAGACCGACAAGGTCTGTGGCTCACCGGACTTTCTGACGGTGCCGAGTACACCGTTACCGAGACTCTGGATGCAGGAAGTAAATTTACCTTCGGAAGAGTAAGCGATTCAAATGGTTATAAGATGACAGTGAGAGAGAAAGATAGGTCCTACAGCGTCACCGGCGAGACCTCAATAGATGAACTTGCGCAAGCGCATTACTTCAACATCGCGCTAAACTTTGAAATTCCGCTTTCAGGCGGAAACAACAGAGGTATCTTATACATTATTTCGTTTGTCGGTATGTTTTTGTTACTATCGGGTATTGTGTTTATATTACTTACATTTAAAAAGAAGCGCTCAACAAAATAATATAAGCGATACCTAAGTGTCTGTTATAAATGTGTACGCATTTATGAGTAGTATCATTAAAATTTTATACCGATGGGCTGTATCAAAACGGAATGGTTTTGATACAGCCCTTGCTGTTTATTGACAAAGAATTTGTCACCGAGGTGTCACCACCATTAGGTTCTAGTGGCAACATCGTGCAGGCTTCAAGTCCCGTCACCCGCACCAAAAATAGGGTAGGATGACCTACTCTATTTTTTTATTGCACATAAAGAGCAAACTGACATCAATGGAATACTAGCGGCAGTATGTTTCTTAATATTTAATTTTCTACCTTAATTGGAGTGTGCTGTCCGTATAATTTGGAGCAGTCCGGTTGTGGGCAAGGATTTTTTTTGTTTTCTTGAAAATAACTCCTGTATAGGGAAGGTAAAAACAATATTCTAAGATTTTATCAAAATGATACCACAGAAGTCTCATATTGCAATAATTTACTTAATTAGTAATGAGGTTCTGTTGTCATTGCAAATAAAATTAGTTGGTTAAAGGAGTTGTCTGGGGTGTGCCAAATATTTCCGACAAAACACATTTAAAAACGACATTAAGCAAAAACTAAGATTTTATGCAACAAAAAAGACACCCACGACTGTGAGTGCCTTTTGGCGGAGGACAAGGGATTCGAACCCTCGCGCCGCGTTAGCGACCTACTCCCTTAGCAGGGGAGCCTCTTAACCGCTTGAGTAATCCTCCGAGTAGTTAAGTGTATTCAACTTATAAATAAAAATGGCGGAGAGGAAGGGATTCGAACCCTTGGTCCCTTGCGGGATCACTAGTTTTCAAGACTAGCTCCTTAAACCACTCGGACAC